>JANPLZ010000143.1:0-48482 GCA_031422555.1 Cypionkella sp.
TGCCCATTTAGGGAAGCAATACCGTTACAACCGATAGGAATGTCATTCAAAGCCCCATTTGGCAAGAGTTTTCCACAGGGCAGGCTTTGTGGGCAATTGTGTTGACGCTACCAGATAGGGTGTGCGGCGCAAGATGCACGGGAATTTAACCACCGGCCAGCGATAAGCCTTTGATTATCGGGCGATAGGTTGCGGGCAGGCGTTTGGCCCGTTGCCCGGCATTCAGCGCGGCCCCTCGTCGCCGGGATCACGTCCACACGCCTTTGGCGAACATGATGCCGAACGATGCACTGGGGCGGCGATGGATTGATTCGGTGCAGGCTCGGCTCATCTAAACCCCGCCGCGGGCGGCCGGGTGTCGATCGGCTGAACAGGCAGAGCAATCAAACACGTCGGTATTGCGCAAAATAGAAATATTTTGATCATTACGGAAAAGCTGGCATTCGGCCACACGACAGCCGCAAACCTGATGCCAAGCGGCGCAACACCGATAGCCCAGCCGAGGTTAGGGGCAGACATCGCACAGATTGCCGTTAATCGGCTGAAAACAAACCACCGCCGGGCCCGCAGCAAAGGTCACGTCCCTTGCACAGCGCGTCACCTCTGCCGCCAATGCACTGGCGGCGTCAAGGCGCGCGATGGGGCAACGCCAATTGAGTTTTACATCGTGTGCCCTAGAAAAAAGGCCGCAGGCATATCACCTGCGGCCTTGAACTGCGATGTCGGCCGCGAGCCTGTCAAAGCGGCGGACGACCACGCAGAGCGCGTGCGATCATCGCCACGATAAACAGGACGATGAACACCAAAAACAGAATTTGTGCGATGCCCGCCGACGTGCCTGCAATACCGCTAAAACCAAGGGCGGCAGCGATCAGCGCGATGACGAGGAATGTAACTGCCCAACCAAGCATGGGGTTTTCCTTTTGTTGCGATGTGCGGCGGAAGTTGCCACTGCCAGATCAACGCCAATCTGCAGGCATGGTTCCGTAAGTTAAGCGCAGATTGGGCAGTAAATGCAGGCAGCCAACTGGGGACCAAAATGCAACATCCCCGGCGCTGTGGCCGGGGATTTTTCTATCAGACGGGCGCGGAAATCAAAGGCCGCTCAGCCAGTCATCCACTTCCTTTTCAGCCACATCCCGCGCGCGGCCATAGCGTTTTTGCACAAGGCCAACCATTTCTTCGCGGCGACCCTTGATCTGGGTCCACTCATCGCCGGTAATCTCGCCCCATTTCGCTTGGGCGCGCCCGGTCATTTCTTTCCAGCTGCCTTCAACCGTATCCCAGTTCATCGCAGTATCCTTTCTGATTGGTTTACCTGTCCAATCAACGCAACTTGCAGTGGCAAGGTTCCCACGTGGCCGGGCCATTTGCGGATTTGCGGGCAGACTACGGACGTGTCGGTTTATGCCGCATCGTCCGGCGGCTCGGACGGCGGCACCACGCTCAGCGGAAACTCTAGCCGCACGGTATAGTGATCGCCCACTGGCCCCACCGTCAGCTTGCCCAAAAGCTGTGATGCAAACGCCGTCAGCAGTTGCCGCCCAAGGCCGGTGCTTTCAAAGCTGGTGGCCGCCAATGCGCCATCGCCGTCGGTCAGCGGGTTCGACACTTCCAACGTTGCGCTGTCCTCTGCGGTGCGACGCAAACTGACCGAAAGGCTGGCCGTGCCACGCGATGCCATACCGCCGTGTTTCAATGCGTTGGTCAGCGCTTCGGTCAGAATCAGCGATAACGGAACGGCTTGATCAGGGGTAAGCTGGATTGGGTCAAAAGCTGTTTTGGTTTCGATCATCCGATCCGCTGACGTGCTCATCCGCAGCACTTGGGCCACGATTGACGCCAGCAACTCGTCGGCCTGCACATTGGTCAAACCGCTGGTCTGATAAAGCTCGCGGTGAACGGTGGCGAGACTCATCACCCGTTCATGCAGGTTTTTCAACAAGGCCCGGGTCTCGGGGTTGACCGATTTGCGGATTTGCAGGTTCATGATGGACGCGATCAGTTGCAGGTTGTTTTTCACCCGGTGATGCACTTCGCGCAGCAAAACCTCTTTTTGGTGCATGGAATCCTGCATCGCCGCCGCATCATGCAGAACCGAGAGCATCATCCGTTCATAGGCGGCGCCGACGTCGCGCAATTCATTCGGGGCGGCAGACAAGTTGGGCGGGGCAACCAGACGGCTGCCACCGGCAAAGGCGGTAATTGACTGGCGCAACGCGCGCACATGCCGCAACACCTGACTTTCGGCCGCCAGATAGGCTACCACCATGCTGGCCAGCCACATCGTCAGCGGGAACACCCACAGCGGCAAAAAGCTGGCAAAAACCGAATTGGCCGCAATGGCTGCGGGCCAGGACCCCAGGACGTAAAGTTTGCCCGGCACAATCGCCATCACCGCAAACGTGCGGCTTTCGCCCGAAGCGATGGTATCGCGAAAAGTAATCGGTTTGGCACCGACAAAATCCACCAAAGGAAAGTTTGCGGGCACCGGTTCGGCCGACTTTGCAACCCCGGTGGTTGCCGTCAAAACTTTGCCTTCGCCGTTAAAGGTGATCAGTGAAATCGGCACTGTCCGGCTGGCGTCACGCGGGGCAGGCATGACCGCGCGCAGTTCCAGTAACCGATGCGGCAGTGACAGGGTAACAAATCCAATCAGTTGGCCGGCTGCATTGCTTACCGGATGCGAAAAGATCAGCACCGATTCGCCACTGATCGGGCCGTCGGGATTGACCGACATTTGTGGCACCGGGTCTTGCAGCAGCTCTAGAAAAACCTCGTTGCGGGCAAAGTCATAGGGCGCGCCAGCCGAGCCGCAGGTCATCTTGCCAGTCAATGGAATAAAGCCTGCAAAGCTGAAGTTGGTCTCGGCGCGGGCGACTTGCTTTAGCGTCTCGGTGCAGGATGCTAGATTGTCCAATTGCGGCAAGATCGATACGGCAAGGGCTGCGGCGACGCCGCGCGCGCGGCTGATCGCATCAATCTGATAGGTGGCCGCCAGCAGGGTTTCGCCAAACAGCGCCGATTCCCAGCGTGCTTGCGATTCATTTTCAAAGTTTTGCGCTTGATTATAGGATAGCAATGCCAGCGGCATCAGGGCGATGCCAAAGGCAGCCATCAACCGAAACCCAAGCCCACCCGACAACGGCCCGCGCAAGAAGTCAGGTTTCATGCGACGGTAAGCCCCGATTGCGCCAAAGCGGCCAACGATGGGCCATCGGCCAACAACGGATTTCCAGTTGGCTTTGCCATGCCCATCAACTCGCACAGCCGCGTGCGCGCCCGGCTGGCCCGGCTTTTCGCGGTGCCGGTGGCAACGCCCATCATGTCGGCGGCCTCTTCATAGGAATAGCCATTCGCACCGACCAGCACCAAAACCTCGCGATGTTCAGCCGACAGTTGGTTGAAGGCGACCAGAAATTCGCTAAAGGCCAATTTGCCATCATGCTGCGGCAAGACCGAAAGGCTGGCCGCATAAATGCCATCAGGATCGGCGACTTCGCGTTTTACCTTGCGGCGACTGGAATAGAAGGTATTGCGCAAAATTGTAAACAGCCACGCCCGCAAATCAGTGCCAAGGGTGAATTTGTCGAAATTCGACCAGGCCTTGACGATCGTATCTTGCACCAGATCGTCGGCGGCAGCGTGATTGCGGCTAAGAGACATCGCAAACGCGCGTAAATCGCGGATATAAAGGGCAATGTCGTCACGCGGATCGGCTGTCACGTCTTCCCTTCTTTCTCGCGCAGTTTTGCCAATAATTCGGTGAAGCGGTCCGGCACCGCTTCGGAAAGCGCTGCCTGATAGGCGCGTTTCAAATTTTCCTCGATCTCGGGCGGCATAGCCATGCGGCCCCGGGTCGAACGTGTTTGCCCAGCGGTTGAGCGATCGGTATCGTCATTTTTTTTAATCGACATGTCACCTGACACTTTTTTGGCCTTTGATCGCGTATCTATGGAACTTAACGCAAGCACAGGGCGTTGGGTTCCCTACAATGGGAAAAAATAGGGACGTTAATGATGATAGTGCAAAATGACACCAGTGTTGGCAATATCGTGGCCAAGAACCTGCCCTTTCTGCGGCGCTATGGCCGTGCCCTGACCGGCAGTCAAGCCAGCGGTGACAGGTTTGCCGCCGCCACGCTAGAGATCGTTCTGCAAGACATTGCGGTCATTGCCGCCGCTGCCGATCCGCGCGCGGCGTTGTTTCATGCGTTTCATGTTGTGTGGAAAAGTGCTGGCGGTCCGGTCGGGGAACCCGACAACCCGCTAAGTGCGCGTGCGCAGGATCATATGGCGCAACTGACCCCCAATGCGCGTGAGGCGTTGCTATTGCATGTGATCGAAGGCTTTACCATCGAACAGATTGCCGAAATATTGCAGCTTGATGGTGAAAATGTCGCGTCCCTGATTGGCGTTGCGATCACTGAAATGGAAGCGTCGGTTGCCGGGGCGGTTCTGGTGATCGAAGATGAGGCGATCATTGCCATGGACATCGTCGACATCGTGCGCGGGCTGGGCCACCGGGTGACCGGCACCGCCCCCACGCATCGGGATGCCGTTGCATTGGCGCGACGGGATCGGCCCGATCTGATTTTGGCCGATATCCAGCTGGCCGACAAATCGTCGGGCATCGAAGCGGTGAATGAGATTTTGGCCGATTTTCCGCAAACGCCGGTGATTTTCATCACGGCCTTTCCGGAACGCATGCTGTCTGGCGTGCGTCCCGAACCGGCTTTTGTTATCACTAAACCCTTTACCGAAGAGCAGTTGCGATCTTCGGTAGGGCAGGCGATGTTTTTTGCGTCAACCGAAACGCTGTCGAAGTGATGGGGCGTCGGTGACGTTTGACATCGCCCAGCACGGCCGCCCCGCTGGGGCGCGTGCCGGCTTTGGGGGCTTCAGCTGCGTCAACAGCTCGGCGATTGTTTCTGGTGAAAACGGTCTCTCCAGCACGATCAGCGCCTTTCTTGCGATATCGGCGGCATGGCCCATGAACACGCACACTGTGCCACGCGCCGCCAGCGCCTTGCCAAGATCGGTGGTGGCAAAACCTGTTGGATCGGCATGTATGAACGCAAACTCGACCAAAGCCTTGTCCGCCAAGACGGCCAGCGCCTGTTTCTGGGTCACCGCAGTCAGCACAATGGCCGCCGCATCATAGTCCTGCACGCTCAGCGCAAGGTCAGTGGCGATCAGTTCGATAGGTTCGACGATAAGATATGTTGGGGATGTCATGACAGGCTCCGCAAGCTGATGTGGGTGCTGCATGCCATGCCTAAAGAGACCGCACATTAATCTGTGACATAGGAAATAGAAGGAATTTTGTGATGCATGGCACCGATTGCGCAGATTGCCCGTTGCGGGCGATGCCGCTTTTCATTCCCTTAACTCCGGAAGAGCTGGCTTATATGCGCCAGTTCAAGCTGCGCGAAGAGGTGTTTCGCCGCAATGACGTGATCCTGCACGAGGCCGTGCGATCGCCGATGCTTTACACGGTGTTTTCGGGCATGGGCACAAGGTCGGTGTTGCTGGAAGATGGCCGCAGGCAGGTGATAAACTTTGTTTTCCCGGGCGATTTCATCGGGTTACAGTCAAGCCTGATGGGAGAGATGAAGCACACGGTGACAGCAACGTCTGATGTAACCTTGTGCGTTTTTGATCGGGGCCGGCTGTGGGATATGTTTCGCAACCACGCATCGCGGGCTTATGATCTGACTTGGATCGCCGCTGTGGAAGAACATTTTCTGGGCGAGACCATCGCCACCCTTGGCCAGCGGGATGCGTCCGAGCGGATGGCGTGGGCGTTTTTGCGGATCTGGCGGCGGCTTTCCGCCGTTGGGTTGTTGCGCGACGGGTCAGTGCCCTTGCCGTTTCGTCAGCAAGATATCGCCGACGCGCTTGGCCTGTCGTTGGTGCATACCAATAAGACGGTGGCCAGATTGCGCAGCCTTGGGCTGGCTCAATGGCAAAACGGGCGGCTTAGCATCGCCAGCACCGCCCGGCTTGCTGCGGCGGCAGGGGTATCGGACGAATACGAACAAAAGCGCCCGATCCTGTAACGCCCGATCCCGTTTCGGTGGCGCGGGCAGGGCAGGGCGCTGCCCGCCGCTGCCGCCGCCAATTCAGATCGACCGCTGTTTCGCCCACGCAGTGGCGGGCTTGGAGGGTGAAACCGGGTCGGCCAACAGCGACACAGCCAGTTGCTGCACTGATTGCGCCAGCCGCTGGCGTTCCATCCGCAGCGCCCTGCTGACCGCGTCAACCAAATGATCGCGCGGCCCTCCCAAGGCATCGTTTTCCGCGCCCGATTGCGGCAACAGTGCAGCAATGGTTGCGCCTGCGGTTGCCAAGGCCACGCCGATGGTCAGCGCGGCAAATGTGCCTGCATTCCGGGACGGCACATGGGCTGCATACGCATCCTCGCGGGCCGTCAGCGCCAGCGCGCGGGCCTCTGGCGACAGGTGGTCCATGCCGCGCGCCATGGCCCGACGCACATCGCGGGTCAGGGCCGCTATGATATCGGCGCGGTGCCCTTCCAAAGCGGCTGTCGGGGCGGTGTTTGTGCGCAGGGCTGTGTCGATCTGCGCCAGCAGCACGTTGGCGCGGCGGCGCAGCTGATCCGCCTCGGCAATCCACGCATCATCGGTTCCGGGCGTTTCGGTCAGGGTTTCGGTGACGGGGCCACCTTCATCTTCCCAGCGCGCCACGGCCTCGACATGGGTGCCGGGCAGGGGAATGGCGTTGGGCACCAAAGGCCCCCGCCGCCCAAGGATCAGCCAAGCCAATCCAACAGCCGTCAACGCCACGGCAATCGGATTGGCTCGGATCGCCTGATCAACCGCTTGCGTGTAAGGCACGCTGTTGGATTTAAGCAATGCAACCCCCCCCGACCAAAGCGCGTCCGGGGTGAATTTGGCCCCCAACGCCGTCAGTGATTGTGACAGGGCGGTGCGGTCGGCCTCAAGGCGGGCTTCGATCTGCGGGGCGGTTTCAGGGGCGAAGGTCTGATCTAACATGCGGGGTCACCATGGATTTGAGGATTTCAGCATCTTGGCGCAAATTCGCAAAGCTGCGCTTTGGGGCAAGATTTGCGGCCGCCAGCAGTGGCAACGTGGCCCGGATGATGACAAACGCTGCCACCAACAGGCCAAGGCCAACGATCAGGCTGGCCCAGATCACCGACAAGCCCGCGGCCACCAAAGCAGCCACCGCCGCCGCCGCCAAAAGGTTCAGCGCAACAATGCCAAACACCGCCGCGAGGGCCAGCTTGGCCAAGGCAAAGGCGGCATCCTGCAGGCTGCGCTGTGCTTCGGCGCGGGCAAGGTTCAATTCGCCCTTGACCAGCCGGGTGATGCCAAAGATGACATCGCCCAGCAGGCCGGTGGTGCTGTCGTTGCCGGTATCGTTGGGCATCACGACCGGCCTCCGTCTCCGTGTGCACGCGACGAGGCGCGCAGGAACCGGGCCAGAACAAACCCGGCAACAGCGGCGCCGGCGGCAAAGGCAGCCGGGTTGCGACGGGCCAGATCCCGCACATCGGCGGCAATGTCGCCAACGCTGCGGCTGTGCAGCTTTTCTGCCACAGACGACACACCACCTGCAACGGCATGCAGCACGCGCGCCTGAGCCGATCCTTCTGCGGGTTCCGCGGCCGCCCGGCGCAGCGTTTCCGCCAACCGATCGCCGCTGTCACCCAGCGCGTCACGGGCGGTGTCCATCTGTTCGGTCGCCGCATCGCGCGCCGAGGCCAAGGCGTCCGAGGCGTGCGATGACGCCTGTGTGGCCATGGATTGCGCGGCGTTTTTGGTGGCAGTCGCAGCCGATGTCAGCGTGTCACGGGCGGCTTCGGCGGTTGAATTAAGGTTGGCTTTGATGTTTTTGAAATCTGTAGACATGGTAAGCTCCGATTGTCAGGCCCGGCCTTCGGGCCAGACGGTGGGGTTAAGGGAATGGTTCGGATGGTAGGGCGTCAGCCAAGGCTGCGGGTATCGTCCAGCACAGCCGACAATTCGGCATGCATTTGCGCGATGGCGTTCAGATGACCTTGTGGCAAGCTGGCCTGCAAAGCATCGTCAAAGGCTGCCAGCACTTTGGTTTCACCGGCGCGGACGTTGTTCATCACGTCCGTATCTATGGTGTCAAACACCGCGCGCAGACTGATCACCGCACGGTTTACCGTGCCCATAAACGACCCGTCGGCATCGGGCACACCGCCCATTTCGCGCACCATCACGTCAAGACGCGCGGCATGCCGGGCATGCAGGGCACAAAACCGCTCTACCACGGGGCGAAATTCGGTTTCCGCCTTTTCGGACATTTTCTGAAAGCCTTGCAGCGTATCCACGCAAAGCGTGTGCAGATCAACCAAAGTGCTCAGGCTGTTTGTGGCCGCAAGATCGACAGGTTCGGCGGGAGTATTGAACAATGACATCAGCTGATCCTCTTGCAGTTGCGTTGTTGCTGAACCAACGCGACGGTTGGGCGACGGGTTCCCGGCCCGGGGGCAAAAAACTGTCAGGTCCACCGGAACGATTGGCGGATTTCCGCGTTGATGCTGCGAACCGGTCAGAATCGCCTGCTTCCCTCGGGTGTATTTAGACGACATGTCCCCACGGTTCCTGGCCCCATCCTGTTGGGGCAGCACTTGGCCGCAGGTTCGCCCTGCGGCCCTTTTTTACGTGTAAACTTTGGAGTCAGACAGGCGTTGGGCCTTGCCCCGCCGGTTGGGGCCCGGCGGGTCGTGGCACAAGGCTGCCGCGTGGCTTTTTGCTGGGGGGGATTGCCGGGCGGGCTGGGGTTGCATCAAACGCCAGCCGCAGCGCATCCGCCATCGAGGTCGCACAAAAATCAGCGCCGATATCCATGATCTCTGCCAGCTTTTCCGCCGATACCCGGTGCAGCGCTGTGGTCTCGCCGTCCGACTGCCACAAGATCAGGCCGATGCGTATCTTTGGCGCGGCCCGTTTCAGCCGGGGGATATGCAGCAGCGATGCGCGCGACGGTGCAGTGTCAAGAAAGTTCAGGATCACGCAATCTGCCGCGCTGGACGTTACGTTTGCAAACCGGCTGGGGGTCAGATCGGTGTGCGACAGCACCAGAACATTCGCGCCTGCGGTGGCGGCGGCCTGTCCGAACATGCGGGCGGCCACATCATCCAACCGGGTGCGCCCGCCCAAAACCGCCACGCGCATTGCCGCCCCCGCAAGCGGCTCTTTTGCGGGCAAATCGGGCAAGGCTGTCTCAGAGTCCGCAGGGGCGCTTTGCGACAAGGCCAGCTCTTCGTCCACCACGGCATCCAATTCCGTCAAAAGATGGTTGGCGGTGTCGGCAAAGCGGTTTTGCTGATCGGCTGACAACACGCCGCGTTCATAATCGACCTGTGCCAACAGCAGGGCAGGGATGCCGACATCTCGGTGGAAATCGGACAGAAATTCTTCTTCCAGCATTTCCTCGGCGCGCAAAGTGCTTTCCACCGTGTCGCCCACCAAAAGCCGCTGATACAGCCGCGAATGCGCGGCCAGCACCGGCCTGTCACCAAACAGCACGTCGAACACCTGCAACTGCGGAATATGGCGGCCGACCACCACCAGACACACCGTCAAGGGCGTCGACAGCACCAACCCCATCGGCCCCCAAACCCAAGTCCAGAAGATTGCCGCCACGATAATCGCCAGCGGACTGACACCGGTGCGTGATCCGTAAAGCCACGGCTCGACGATGTTGGAACTGATGAATTCAACACAGCCAAACAGCGCGGCAGTCCACAGCACCATGGACCAGTCCGGGGATACCGCAAAAGCCAGAAACAGCGGAAAGATCGCCGCCAGCAACGGGCCGATGTAGGGCACAAAGCGTAAAACCAGCGTCAGCATCGCCCACAACAGCGCGTTCGGCACCCCGATGGCCAACAAGCCAATCCCGATCGGCACGGCGTAAATAACATTCACCAACAGTTGGATCAGCAAATACCTGCCAACCCGGATGCCAGCCTCTTCAATCACCTGCGTGGTGCGGTTGATGTCGTTTGCGCCGACAAGGCGGATAAAGCGGTCGCGCAATTCTCCGCGCTCTAACAGCATGAACACCACCACCACCACCACCAGACCAGCGGTTGCAATCGGCGTGATCAGCGGCAAGACGATGTCTTTCAGCGTCTCTAACGCGCCGCGCCGTTCCACAACCTCGACCGTAATCGGGCCAGCTGGCGCTGCCCCTGCAACCGCGGCCGTTTGCGGCAGGGCCATCGACATTTCGGCGTTGATCGCCGCCACCATCGTGGTCAGTCGGGCAATCAGCCCGTTTTCGGTGCCGCTGCTTTGCAGGGTTTCCAGTTTAGAGACGATATTGCCCTGAAACGTCGGCAATTCCTGCGCCAATTGGCCAACCTGACCCATGACAGACAGCAGAAATACGCTGATCACGGCAAAGGCCAGCGTCACCACCGCAAGCACCGATGCAATCAGCGGCAACCCGACGTTGCGCAACAGCGTGACCAGCGGCGACAGCGCAAAGGCAACCAGCATCGCAATGGCCAGCGGCAAAAACACATCCTGCCCGTATTTCAACGCGGCTACCACCAGAATGGCGGTCAGCAGGGTGGTGGCAGAATTTTGCGGCATCGGGCGCGATTGTGTGCCACCCCCCATCGGATGATCACTGTCTAAACGGGTCTGCGCCATGCGGACGGTCCTTTTGCTGCGTCCGACAACGCCGCAAAAGCGGTCTTGGTTCCATCGCGCCGCACGCGGGCACCACCCGCCGCACCGGTGCGCTGTCTAGCCTGCGGTGATGATCAGCCCAATGCCGCCTAACACCTGCCCCGAAGCCGCATTGCGGCGCAGGATTTGCAAGGGCACGCCTTGGTTTTTGCGCAGGCCAAGATCAGGAATGGTCAGATCAATCGTGCTGCGGTGCGATTGCGCGGTCATGGCGCGGTAGGCCGCAAACAGGTCGCGAAACTCTGTTGCCCTGCCACGCCGCACTTCGGTGCTTTTGATCGCCTCTTGCACTTGCCCGGTCAATTCCGCCTGCTGCCGGGTGGAAGCCGCGTCTTGGTTTTTGCTGAACAGGGTCATGCCGCGGTCGTCCTGTGCGGTCGTCACCGCCGTTTTGCCCTCTGGCCCCGGCACCAGCCCGATGCCAATCTTGCCGATCACCCCGGCCAATCTGGCCCCCGACATCAACTTTAGCGGCGTCAACGTCTCGGCCCGCAGGGCCTGAATGGTGGCCAGCGTCATTGGCACGATTTCCATCCGTTCAGCGGCATTCTGGTGGTGTATCCACTCCAGCCGGAACAGGCTGCTTTGGGCGACAAAATCAAGGTTAAGCTGGGCAACATGGCGGTCAATCACCGGGTTCAGCGCAAAATCATCCAGCGGTATGTCCAAGGGCGCAAAGGAAAACGCCCGCGCGAACAAACAGCGATGGCCACCAAGCGCCGGCGGAACGGTATAATCCAGACCGATCTGGGTGGCGCTATGCGCCTGCACCCGCCCGGCGGCGACGCCGATCTTGGTGGCAAAGCGGGTGTCAAACCCCAGTGACGGCGTGGTCAGCCAAAATTCAACCTTGGCCGAAGGCACCATCAGATCGCCCTTGTTGCGCAAGGTGGCGGTCAACCGATAGCTGTGTCCGCCCTGCAGCACCCGGGTTGGCGTGCCAAGATTGGACAAAGGGGCGACCTGCAAATCCGGCGACAACCAAAACACCGAACAGGGCAACGGGCGGCTGCCCTGATCGGCGTCGCAACTGCGCATGTATAGATAAGAGCTGTCGATGAAATCGCCCGGACCATCCTTGCGATCATCACGCCCCCGAAACAGCGGGTTCAACGTGGCGCGTGCGTCGGCTTGTGATTTATCTGCCCGGGCGCGCAACTCGGCGATATAGGTTTCAATGTCTTTCAATGCGGTATCTGGCATGATCAAATTCCCTGTTATCGAATGAAATGCAGCGGAATGGCGGCGGCGGGATTGGTTTCGCTGACCAATGGATTTGGAAAATCCGCCGCCGGATCGCCCTGTTGTGACCAGCACAAAAAGCCATAGCCGCGGTCGCCGTCCAGATTGAAATCGGGCAGCGGTTTGCCGGACATGTGCTGGTCATACATCGCTTCGGTCAGCATCAGCGCGTTGCCCAGCAGGTTTCTGTCCGTCAGGATGGTCGCCAGTTGCGTGCCGTCATCATTGCCTGCCGGGTTGGCACTGGGCGTCAGCCCCAACAGCGATTGCAACACCCCGCCCGCCTGAGGAATGTCGCCCCAGCCATACCAAGTCGAATCCTTGTCGAAATAACTGGCGGGGGTGGCAAAAACCGCGGGCGCTTCGGCCCCTGTCGGCGGATAGACCAGATGGCGTTCATTGTGCAAAACCCCGCCTTGGCTAAAGCGCAACATCGGCAGCAGGTTTCGGATGTCCAGCGCATTGGTGCCATTGATATCGGGCAACGACGGGTTGGCGAAATGCACGATGCGGGGGTCGGTCAAATGCTGGGTCAGCGGAAACGCCAGCCCGTTCATTGCCACCGCCAGCCGGAAGGTTTCATAGGCGTTGTAAAGTTGTTCATAAATCAGGCTGGCGGCATAGCGGATGGTGGCCGACCCCAGCGTTGTCAGCGCGCCCAACACCGCATCAATCAACGCCGCCGCCGCCGCAAGTGCCCCCAGAATGGCGGCACCCAGCAACAGAAATATGCCCCATATCCCCATGCTGCCCGCTTTGCCTGCCGCGTCTTTGATGAAATCGCCGATATCGCCCAGGTTATCCAACGCCTTTTCCCATACCTCGCGCAGTTCGGCAGTCAGCGAATAGGGCACTGGCGGTGGCAGGGTGCCGGTGTCAGTGGCATTGCGAAACCAGCGATACCACAGACGGTAGGTGTCGTTGATATCGGCTTTGGTGATTGGTTTGGCATAGTCTGGACGGGGCGGATTGGCGTCTTCGTTGTACACCTCGTTCAGGGTTTCGGTGATCAATTCGGCCAGATCGTCGGGCAGTTGCGTGAACGGATCGGGCAGGTTGTTCTTGGTGTCGGTCACGCCGTTGTAGTTGAAATTATAAAGCGCGTGCAGCGCTGAAAAATTCCAGTCGTCATTGCGGACATTTTTGAAGTTGAACACATCCTGAAAATTTTCGCTGGCCTTGTGCCTTTGCGCCTGCGACCGATACGGCCCGCCCGAAATTGCGTTGACGTACGGGTGGCCTACGGTGTCGGCGGTAACGTGGGTCAGATAGCCGATGGCATAAAGATGCAGTTGCGATCCGGGACTGGTCTTTTCCAGCAACCGTTTGGCGAATTTGCCAGTTTTACGGTAGTGCATGGCATCAAACCACCACCATTCATTGCCGCCGGTTGCGCGCTGGGTTGCCACCGAAAACCCGCCGGGTTTTTGCCCCTCGGGAACGCCGTCGCGGTATGGATGCGCGATCAGATCAAACAGCGCAAATTCTGCTACAAACCGCTGGACGGCTTCCAGCAAGGTTGATGACAACGCATTCACCACGTTTTTCATATCGCCAAACAACTGCTGCAATTCGGTCAGGGTCGAAGACGAGGTCACCACCGCATTTGCCGCCTCATCCAGCGCCGTCAGCGCATCCCAAACCGGCTGCGGCACCAAAGATTTCACATCACGGATAAAGGTTTCAATAAAATCAGTGACATCAAAATAGGCGGTGACAAAATCTTTCAGCGGGGCCGGCATGTCATTGGTGTTGAAAAACAGAAAATCCGGGCCCTGACAGCCCAAAAAGTAATAGGGTGAACTGCCGGGATCATTCAGCGTCGCGGCGATGCTGACATAGTCGGCAGTCGGCACCGCGCCGCCCAAACCCGAACTGTTCATCAGTTGCGTGCGCAAACGGTCGGCGATCATGTGGTGCATTGCTGGGCCGGGCATAAAGGACCTCATGGGTTAAAATGGATGCTAAAACAGCGGGTTATGGCTAACGTTCGGTTGGAAAATATCGGGTGTGGACAACATCTGACATTGATCGCGCAAGGATCAGATCAGATGACAAAGCAAACAGTTGCTGGCGTGGTGGGCGGCGCGCGCTGGGTCGGCCCGGGCCCCAGATGACTTGCACGGCCTCGACTGCCAGCGAATGCGGAAACGGCAAGACGATGGCGCGGTCGGCGTTGTTGGCCACCGTGAAATCAGCGTCCTGCCAGAGCGGAAACGCATAGACCGTGTCGTTTGGGTGATAGAGACGAAACCGCAGGGGGGCCCCGGTTTCATTGCGAAAGGTCATCCGCCGCTTGGTCAAAACCCGGGCGCGCAGGTCTACCAAGGCGCCGTCATGTTGCAAGACCCCGCCGGTTTGAACCGCCTTTGCAAGTTCGGTCGTGGCGTTGACGATTGTGCCCAGCGTGCGGCGGCCAAACAACGTTGACGCCCCTTCATAGTGCTGCAGATCGTATTCTTCGGCGGTGGTCACATACTGCGCATAGCCGTTGGTATAGGTGCTGATGGCGATCATCTCGACACCGCTTTGGCCCAATCCGTCTGCAACCGCGTCCCGCAAGTGTTGGCCCGCAACGGTGGTTACTTCGGCGGGCACCCCCAGCATCGCAAATCGCCCGATGCGCACCAATTGCAAAGGCACCATTTCAGGCGTCCATGGGTCAGGATACTGCGCCCCCGGGGTCAGCATGATCGGCTTTGGAAAATGCGCGGCAATCATCTGGGCATCGGTGACCGGTGTAAAGGTCAGCGCCCGGTGCAAGACGTGAAAAGCGTTGCCGCTGAACAGCGCCGACACAGCCGACAGAATATGACCAAGGTGCATCGCAATGCCCGCCGACAACGCTGCGGCAAGGCTGCTGCCATGCGACGTGTTGGTGGGATCCGTGATGTCTTTCAAAGTAACGCCTTCGGACACCAAACCCTGCCCGCCGTCTTCGACACTGCCCGCCGCCAACGCTGCGGCAAGGCTGCTGCCATGCGACGTGCTGGTGGGATCCGTGATGTCTTTCAAAGTGACGCCTTCGGACACCAAACCCTGCCCGCCGTCTTCGACACTGCCCGCCGCCATTGAAATTCCCAGCGCAGCCACCGCCCCGGTGCGCGACGCAAGGTTGATCCGGTATTCCAAAGCGGTGATTGGCCCGGTCATCACAGCACCTTTGCGCCGCATCAACCGGCTGGCATGGTCCGCTTGTCGTTCGCCTGCAAAGATCATCCGGTCGCGGTGATCGGGCAGTTTCAGCACTTCGACCGACTTAAACCCCGGTTGGCCCGGGATAAAATTGCCAGAAACATCACCCGCGCAGCCATTGGCAAAACCGGCGACAAAGCCCTTGCCCTGATCCCGCTCAACGATATGGGCAGCCCAGCCTTTGTTATCGCCACTGATGGCGGTGGATTGTTTGCCCATATTGGTCGGATGGATGGCAAACCAATTCAACAGACCAATCGGCGTGTATTTTCCCGACCCAGCCGCGGTTTCATGTTCAAACAACAACTGGGTCATGGTTTCATCAACTGCGTTGGGAAATCGTGCGGTCATCGCCGTGGGGTTATTGGCAAAGGCTGGCATGGACCGGTTGCGGGTAATATCGCCCAACAATCCTTGCGCAACCGAAACCCGCCCCGGGGCAAGGTTGATATGCGCCAGCTCTATCGCGCGCACGATGCCTGAGACCAGGCTTTCAAACACATGAGGATCAAATCCGATGGCCATCGCGTTGTAAAGAAAGTGATGCAAATACCCGGCGGCGCCGGAATGCGTATGGGTTCCGGCAATGGTAATATTTGCGGCCTGATAGGGCATTTCAACCAAGCCAAACGAAATCCGCCGCACCACTTCTTGTTTGACCGCAATTGAACAAGACCAGATATCGGCCACCACAAACACCGCCCGGGTGTTGCTGGTGGGATCAGTGAGGATAAACGCCCGTGCCATCAGCGGCAGCTTGTCGCCAATGCTATCTTTATCCAACGTCTTGGACAGTTGCGAAGGCGACGCCCAGCCCTGCATCGGCAGCGCGCTTGATGGATCTTCAACCGCCAGATCGGTGACATTCGCGCGCCCAACGCCAACAAGATGCCCCTTTATCAGAGGCAAAGGCGCGCTGATGTCCGCTATGGTCAACCGGGGCGTAGGGATCGGCGCAACCACCGGATTGCGCAGGATCACTTCGCCAAGCGCGGTCAGCTCAACCAAAGAGGTTGCGGTGTAGAACGTATCGGTCAGCGGCGCTGTAAACGGGCCCAATCGCCCCCAGATCGTATCCGGCTTTACCCCGATCAGCCAATTGCGATCGGTTGGATGGGTAACGGTTATCTGGCTGTTTGGATCAACACCCATCTCTGACCGCGCCAATGGCAGAATTGGGGAAATCATTCCCGGATTACGTATGCAGGAATAGAAAAAATGGTCGGTGATATCAAAGATAAAAACAACAACCCGGACGTTGAAGTTATTGGTAAACTGCATGGTGGGGACCTGCGATAAAATACTGAAAAAATGGCCAAAAGCCATGTGAAATTACAAAAGGCAGAGAGGCAAATGCGCGGGTGTAGCGGGTATTGAAAAGAAAACAGCGGATGTGCTGTGCTGGATGAAAAACTGGATTTTCGATACTGACGGGGATAAAATGCGCAAGGTTTATTGTAAAAGCATATTCTAATCTGAAAACAGTGTCACTGCGCCCTGATTCTGTCAAGGGTTGTGCGGTATTTCCAAACTCTCGCCAAAAGAGCGCGGCAGGGTCACCTAAAACCTTGGATTACACCGCGGTCAGATCGTAGCCCCTTCAGCCGGGGAAGCAACTTTCGACAAAAACATCGCACGCCCAAGGGCCGCCGCGCCCACAAGGCCCGCGTTGTCCCTCAACTGCGCTTGCACAAAGGGCACATCACGGAAAGGCGGCATCGCGCGCAGTGCGATCTGTGACTGAAGATGTGGGCGCATCAGGTCAAGACCGTTGGTGACGCCGCCGCCCAAAACCACCAGATCGGGGCTGTAGATTTGGATCAGGTTGACCAAACCAATGGCCAGCCACCGCGATTGATCCTTTATCAAACCGGCGGCGTTCGCATCGCCCGCGCGGGCCGCCGCGAACACGTCTGCACCATCGTTGAATCCGGCGGCGCGGGCCACGATGGCAAAGGCAGGACCTGCGGCCAACGCCTCCCAACAGCCATGATTGCCACAAGCACAGCGCGGCCCGGTTGGATCAATCGTCATATGGCCGACATGGGCCGCCATGCCGTGCCGACCGCGCTGCAAGGCGCCGTCAACAATTGCGCCGCCGCCAATGCCGGTGCTGATGGTGACGTAAACCATGTTCGCATGGCCGCGCCCGGCCCCGAACGTCCATTCACCAAAGGCCGCGGCGTGGCCGTCGTGTTCCAGATACGTTGGCAGCCCAATTGCGGCGGCAATCTTGTCGCGCAGCGGATAATTCACAAAGCCCGCGATGGTTGGCGTGGCAATCGCCATTCCGCGCGTCACATCCAGCGGCCCCGGCGCGCACACGCCTGCGGCAATCACAGTGCCGGGCGCATGGCCTTGACCAACCTGCAAAACAAGCGTGGCAAGCCGGGCGACGATGGTATTGGGCGCAGCGGAAGCGGGGGTCGGACAGTCAGCACGCGATAAAACCGTGCCATCGGCGGCCACAATCGCCGCCCGCATCCGGGTGCCGCCAATATCAATTCCCAGCGCGTTCTGCCCCATGGCTCAGGCCTTTTTCAAACCGTGCAGCCACGCCATACGGTCAGCCAAATCCGGCGCCCCATAGGCCAGCGACCCCATCACCACCGTTTGCGCCCCTGCCGCATACAACAGCGGCACAGTTTGCGCCCGGATGCCGCCATCTGCCGCCAGAACGCACCGCTGTGTCGAATGTCGCGCCGCGATCAGCCCCGCCGCCTGTTGCAATCTGTGCGTGGCGGTGGGGTCCAACCCCTGACCCTTTACGCCGATCCGGGTTCCCAACAAGGTAAGCATATCAATGGCTTCGATATGGTCTGCCACTTCGGTCACCGGGGTTTCGATGCGCAGCACCACGCCCGCGCCCAGCCCAAGGGCACGGATCCGGGCAATCGCATCGGCGGCATTGCGGTTTTCGGCATGCACGCTGATCAGGTCGGCACCTGCTTGGGCAAACTGGTCGATTTGCGCCATCAGCACGGCATCATCCACCATCAGATGAACGTGAAACGGAATGTCGGTCTGGTCGCGCATTGCCGCCACAAGATCGGGAAAAAACAACAGGCTGGGCGCGAAAACCCCGTCGGCGACGTCGATATGATAGATATCCGCATGGGCACCGACGCGGGCGATATCCGCCTGCAGCGCCAACAGATTTGCCGACCAGACGGAATATTCCGCGATACAGCGATCTGCAGGCAGGGCGTTCAGCCAGCCAGAGTTGGGTCGCGGCATCAGGCAAGTCCTTTCATAAACGCGGCAATGGCCGCCTGCACGGCAGCACTGTGCGCAGGCTGATTTTGGCCTTTTGGTGGCACGATAACAAGCCGCGATCCGGGGATAAGCATTTCAAGGCGTTGCGCATGGGCCAGCGGGTGGATGATGTCATCCGCACAGCCAAGGATCAAAACCGGCATGGTCAGCGTGGCCAAATCTGGCGCGGTCACGTCCGGGCCATCCGCCGAAATCCGGCGCAACAACGCGGCGGTAACCGCCAGCGGTGCGCGATCAAAAAAACCGCGCAGCGAAGCAAGGTTATCGGGGGCCTGCACCGCCAAGGTTTGCGCCAAAGCACTTTTGTCAAAATCGGCTTTGGTGTGGCCCGCCGCAATCATGCCGCCAACAACCGCGTTGGGCATCATGTTTGCGGGGGCACTTTCAAGCCCCCAAGCCGGGCGCACCAAGATCAGCGCGGGCACCAGACCGGGGTGCAGCACCGCCAGCCGCAACGCAATCGCGGCCCCCATGGAAATGCCACCAACCGCCGCCACCGGCACTTCCAAAGTGCAGATCATCGCGGCCAGATCATCGGTGAAACTTGCGATGGACAACTGGTCTTGCGGCCCCACCGCCGTATCGCCATGGCCCCGGCAATTCAGCACCGCATGGCGCAGACCCGCACCGGTTGGGAAAAGCCCGGCGGGTTGGCTGGCATCACCGCACAGCCCGTGTTGCAAAACCACAACCGGTGCGGTGCCCGGCTGGATATACCCGCCAAGGACCGCGCCGTCGCGCGATACATTGAAGGGATCATAGCCGTTCATCGGTCCAAAGCCTGCAACTTTTGGCGCAAGAACAACGCCACTTGCGCCGCCTCGTCTGCCTGCAATCCGTGGGTCACCACCGGCCCGGCAAATCCGGCGCGGTGCAGGGTTTTCAGAAAATGGTCAAAGTCGATGATGCCGCAACCTGTCGTGGCAAACCCGCCTGTTGCATCGCGGTCTTTGGCATGGGCCATCACGATGCGGTCAGCCAATAGCCCCACCGCCTGATCGACGGTGGCGCGTTGATCAGACGGGCTGGCGCGTTCAAACAGATTGGCCGGATCAAGCACGATGCGCAGGCGGTCAGATTGCAGATCATCCATCAAACGCCGCGCGGCGCTGGCAGAGTTGACGATATTGGCCAGTTCCGGCTCGATGCCCAGCAAGACACCGTGCCGCTCGGCGATGTCGATGGCCGTCTCGAAGGATACCAGCAAATCGCGCCAGGCGTCAGAGCTGGCGTTGTCTTCGTGATGCGCCCATTGATCCAAGGGGTCACGGCTGCCGGTGCAAAGAGTGATCAGCCGCGTATTTAACCCGGCCGCAGCGGTGGCCAGCACGTCAAGCCTGCGGTGCCCATCGGCGCGCACTGCCGGGTTAGGATGGATCATGTTATACGTGCCCGAGACGGCATAGATCGCAAGATTGCTGTGCGCCGCCGCCTGCACAACGTCCTGGGCCTGCGCGTGGCTGATGGCGTCGGGCATGGCGGCCAGTCCTGAACAGGCCATGTTGTATTGTACGCCGTCAAACCCCGCCGCTGCTGCCTGCGCCAACACGGCCGCGGGTCCGGTTCCGGCAAAGGTTTTGGCGAAAATACCGATTTGCATCACAGGCTTCCCGATACCTCATCCAACCGCACCGGGCGGCCAAGGTCTACCGACCGCGCGATGGCCAGCATGCCGCGCACAGATGCAATGCCATCGGTAATGGTTGCCCCGGTTTGCGCGGTGCCGTTCAGGGCAGCTTCGGCAAAGCCTTCAAGCTGGCGGCGGTAAAAATGCCCGTCCGCCCCCAAGGGGCGATACGACGTGCCGTCTTTTTCACAAAAAATGTCGACATCGGACGTTTTGAAATACCACGGGTTATAGGTTTTACCGATGACCGATCCGTGTTGGCCATAAATCTGAAACCCTTCGTGCCAATCCATCCGCACGGCCACGGTCAGGTCCAGATGCCCCAAAGTACCAGAGGCAAATTCGACATCGACAAACCAGCAATACATGCCTTTGGCCCTTGACAGCCGCGCCGAGACCGCCACGATATCACCCGCAAAATACCGCGCCGTATCAATCAGATGGCTGCCATGCGCCAGCATGTAATAGCGTGCAAGATCGGCTTTCGGGTCTTCCAGCGGTTTGCGCGCCTGTGTTGATTTCACCATCAAAGGCTGCACGGCATCGGTCATCGCATAGCGGTGGGTGCTGTCGCAATACCACGCCTTCAGTGCAACAATCTCTCCCATTTCGGTGTCGATAAAGCGTTTTGCCGCCTGCAGGCCGATATCATAGCGCTTCATATGGCCGACCTGAAACAGCTTGCCACTGTTTGCCACAACCTGCGCCAGCTGTTCGGATTCCGCCAACCCCAGCGCCAGCGGCTTTTCACACAGCACATGCTTTCCAGCCTCAAGTGCGCGGATCGAGGCGGGCACATGGAACGCATCCGACGTGGCGATGATCACCGCATCCAGATCAGGATCGGCCAGCATCGCATCATAATCGGCATAGCTTTTTTGTGGCGCATGGGTGGCTGCCATCCGGTCGCGCAAATCTGCCGCCACATCGCAAATCGCATAAAGGCGGGCGTTGCCGGCCTTGGTGCAGCTTTCGAAATGCCCGGCTTGGGCAATCGGGCCGCAGCCAAGGACGCCAACGTTCAATCTGGTCTTTGGCACACTTGATAATCCTGAAATAGTGCTCGGCCTTGCCGATGGTCTGCCATGTCTTGGCTAATGAAATTTACGGCGTTGTCTAGGGCGTGATTGTCATCGGACTTGCTGTGTTGCGGGCTGCCCGCCTGAGTGGCGTGTTCCGCGCGCGGGTGCTGTCGCCGCCGAAGACCCATTTGCAGACAATCGGCGCGATCCAGCTACTTCTGCGGTGGGCTGAGGTCATGCGCTTAAAATTCCCCTGACGCCTTTTATGCAACGGCTTCTATAACCAACACAGGACGTTCGGTTTCTTAACCTTGATCCTGACCGTCGTTTCGCCCAAGCTCAACCTATCAGGGATGTCGCGGGGCAGCGATGCGGATGTTTCTGACGCGTGATGTATGACATATGAGGCGGTATGACGGGTTTTCGGTGCAGTCAGCGTCAGGCAAAGCGGTTTTGCTTGACGATTGCGCTGGTTTTTTGTGCTGTCTGGACCAGTTTTTCCACCGCCCTAGCCACGCCCTTTACGATGAACGTGCCGGGCACCAGTCTGGCCTTGCCAACCGACTACCCGGCGGCGGGTGGGGTGGCGATTGTTCTGGTTGGCGTAAATGGCAACGCTTATTTCCAGTTTTCCAATCCGACCGGCGCATTTCAGGGCTTTCAGAACACGGGCGATCCGGCGGCTTTTCGCGGTAACCCGTTTACCATCAACAATCCCATCGCACTGAATTGCGGGTTTTCGCCTTGCACCGATTATTTTGGCGGCGCGATTGCCAATATCTACATCCGCTTTTCCGCCTATGACGGTGATACACAGGCAGGCGGGTTCGACCAGAACGATATCACGCTGCGGTTGAACGGGTTTGATGTCAACAACTGGTCAAACATCACCACGGAAATCACCAACAACGACGGCAGCCAAAGTTTTGGCACGCAGCAAGGCTTTGGCAACAACACTCTGAACACCGGCTGGTTTACCTCGACGAATGCGGCGTTGGCGGCGAATATTCTAAGCACCGGTCGGACGACGTCGCAGGTGTTTGATCGGGACCCCAACGATAACTATTGGGATTTTCGGATCGGTAACACGCTGTCCAACAACAGTATTGTGACAGTGGCCCCCGGATATACCCTGACAAAAGTTGCCAATCGCACGACATTTGCGGCCGTTGGCGATATCATAACCTATACGTATGAGGTCACCAATATCGGCTCGGTGCCGATCAGCAACCTGCAGGTTTCAGACAATAAAATCGTTGGGGCGATCAGTTGCTCCCCTTCGGTGATCGCCGCGGTGAACCCCGGTCAAACGCCAAACAAAGCCACGTGCATCAAGACCTACACCGTGACCCAAGCCGATTTTGACGCCCAAGCGGTGACGAATATTGCCAAGGCCATCGGCACGCCCTCCTTCGGCACCTTGGGAGAGCGGACCGCGACGGTTACAGTCACTGGCCCCCCGCTTGCCCCGGCGCTTGAGGTGTTGAAAACCAGTAGCCTGTCGGTTTTTGGCGGGGTTGGCACGACGGTGCCTTATAATTTCAGGATTCAGAATACCGGTAACGCAACGCTGACATCGGTTGTGGTGACGGATCCGAAAATACCCGGCCTGTCGTGCAGTTTCCCCGCGCTTGCCCCCGGTGTGGTGCAAAACTGTGCGGGCAGCTATACCGTCCGGCAATCTGATATCGACGCTTTCGCCAGCGGCACAAGGTTAGTGAATACCGCGGCGGCCACGTCACGCGATCCGCGCAATATGACCGTGACGGACACGACGCCAGCCTCGCTGACGGTGTCACTGCCCGGCCCGGCGGCTGCCCCCGCGATCACGATGACCAAAGTGGCGCAAGTGGCCAGTTTTGATGCGGTCGGCACTGTCATTCCATACCGCATCACCCTGACCAACAGTGGCAACGTCACTTGGCCCGCAGCGCCCGGGGTGACCGATCCGCTGGCCACCGTCACCTGTCCCACCGGTGCGGTGGCCCCGGGTGCGTCTGTTGTCTGCTTGGCAAACTATGCCGTCGCGCAGGCGGATTTGAATGCGGGCAGGGTTGATAACACCGCCTCGGCGACCATCACGATTGGCGGCGTTGTGGCCAATACCACCGCCAGCGCCACCGTTCCTGCCATCCGGCGCACAACGCTTTTGCTGGACAAACGCCTGTCGCTAACATCGCCCACCAGCTATGCCGCCACCGGGGTTGCCTTGGTTTATAGCTATGATCTGACCAATACCGGCAACGTGACGCTGAATGCGGTTGGCGTTGCAGATAACAAGGTGACGGTCACGTGCCCTGTTGCCATCTTGGCACCGGGGGCCACCACCACCTGCACGTCGGCGGCCTATGCAACGACCCAGGCCGATCTAAATGACGGGTCCGTGGTCAATCTGGCCACCGCTAATGCAACGGCGGCTGGCACCAACGCCGCGGTGGCATCCAATAGTGACACAGTTTCGGTTCCCGCCGTGCAACAGCCAGCGATCAGTTTGGCCAAAGCCGCGCCGACCCCCGCCGTAACCCCGGCGCAGTATATTGTCGGGGCGGTCGTAACCTACAGCTATACAGTGCAAAATATCGGCAATGTGCAAATTCTTGCCGCCAATCAGATCAGCATTGTCGATGACAAGGCGGGCACGTTTACCTGCGGCAGCGGCATGTTGGCGCAAGGTGCCAGCCGGGTTTGCACACAGAGCTACACGTTGACGGCGGCGGATGTGGCGGCAGGCTTTGTGATCAACAAAGCCACTGCAAACGCGGGCACGGTTGCCACGTCAAATCAGGCGACGGCGACAATTGCACCAACCTTTCGGCCGGGGCTGACCTTGGTGAAATCGGCGGATGTGCCCGATGTCGATGCCACCACCGATGTGATCACCTATACTTTTACCCTTACCAATTCGGGCGACTCGCAGATCGTCAAAGCCTCGCAGCCCATCACCGTTGCCGATCCTGCGGTCGGCACGGCGGCCTGTGCGGCGGCCCAGCCTGCCACCTTGAATGCGGGCGCAAGTTATTCTTGCACCGCCACCTATTCCCCGACCCAAGCCCAGTTGAACGCGGGGGTGGTGCGCAATACCGCGACGGCGTCGTTTCCGTTCAATGCCGAAACCACCGTCAGCGCGCCATCGTCTACCGCCAATGTGCCGGTGATTGAAACGCCGGGGCTGGATATTACCAAATCAGGACCAGCGCAGTTTACCACCGTGGGATCGACGGTTACCTTCAGTTTTGGCGCGCGCAACACCGGCAACGTGGCGCTGACCAATGTGGTGATCACCGATCCGTTGATCCCGGCCCTGTCTTGCACTATCGCCAGCATCCCACCCGGCCCTTCGCCGGTGACCTGCACCGGAGCCTATAGCGTTACCCAAGCCGATGTTGACGCAGGCGTGATCACCAATACCGCCGCGGGCCAAGGCCGCACTGCCCAAGGCGGCACCGCCAATGACACCGCCAGCGCAACCGTGCCGATCAGTCCGGCCAATGCCACCAAGACAGCGACGCTGACCAAAACCGCCAACCGCACCACCTTTGCCGCCGTAGGCGATGGGGTTGTCTACACCATGGCGGTCACCAATACCGGCACGCGGACGCTTAGCGGCATCACGGTGACCGATGCGCTGGATTCAAGTTTCACCTGTGCAATTCCAACGCTGGCACCGGGGGCCACCAACAGCCTGTGCAACCTGACTTACCGGGTGACGCAGGCCGATCTGGACCGGGGCAATGTGGTGAACCTTGCCTCGGCCGCCAGTGCCGATTTTGCCACCCTGACCAGCACGCGCACGGTGACGGGGCCCGCCCGGACGTCGAATTACGTGTTCACCAAGGGTGCAAGTTCCGGTTACGGCGCTGCGGGTGATCTGGTGGCGTTCACGCTTGCGGCGCGCAACACCGGCAACACCACCTTGACCGATCTGGTCATCACCGATGCGTTCTTTGATCCCGATCTGTCTTGCGCCATTGCCACCTTGGCCCCCGGCGCAACCGATAGCACTTGCACCGCCACGTATACGGTAACCCAAGCCGATGTGGATGCGGGTAGCATCACCAACACTGCCTCGGCCACGGCAAACGCCCCTTCCGGTGTTGCAGCGCCAGCGCCGAAAACCGCCACGGCGGTTGCAAACGGGCCTGTGTCGGCACCAAAAGTGGCGATCACCAAAACCACCAGCGGCACCAGCTATGGCGCGGTTGGCACCACCAAAACCTATGCCTTCAGCGTCAGCAATACCGGCAACGTCACCCTGACCGGTTTGCGGGTGCAAGATACCGCGCTGGGGTTTGATTGTCTGGTCGCCGATCTGGCGCCCGGTGACAGCACGGCGCTGTGTTCGGCACCACCCGGCCCGCTAAGCGCCACCAAAACCATCGCTCAGGCCGATGTCGATGCAGGGGCCTATTCCAACGTCGCCAAAGTGACGGGGCGCAGCCTGATCGGGGCAACTGATGTTGAAGCCGAAGCACAGCTTACCCTGACCGGCCCGGCGCAATCGCCAGCGCTTGCATTGGTCAAAGACAGCGCATCGGTGCCTTTTACCGCCGTCGATCAAGTTATTTCCTATAGCTATGCGGTTCAAAACACGGGCAACATCACCCTGACCGCGCCGATTACCGTGGTGGATGACAAGATTGCCTTGGTCACGTGCCCGGCGTCGCCCGCCGCTGGATTGCCGCCCTTGACCAGCATCACCTGCACCGGCACCTATCGGGTGACCCAAGCCGATCTGAACGCAGGATCGGTCACCAACACCGCCACGGCGAATACCTCGCAGCCGGTTGTTCCGGTCAACCCGGGCGATCCTTCGCTGGCCACGGTCACCTCGGCCCCGGCGAATGAAACCGTGGCGGCATCGCAATTGCCAGCGCTTGATCTGGACAAGCGGATCAAGGCCAGCTCGCCTTCGTCTTATTCGGCGATCAATGGCGTGTTTACATCGGTAACCTTTGAATATGTGGTGACGAACACGGGCAATGTGACAACCACCGCCGCCATCACCATCGCCGATGATAAAATCCCCGGCACATTAACTTGTGCGCCCGCCGGGTTGGCTCCGGGGGCGTCGGTGATATGTGAACAGATCTGGACCGCTGATCAGGCGGCGCTGGACGCGGGGTTGGTCATCAACACTGCGGTCGCAAGCACCGTGTTTGGCGGCAGCGTGCGCAATTCCAACGCCGATACCGCGACGGTGACTGCGGTGCAAAGATCTGCACTGGCCGTGGTGAAAACCTTTGTGTCTACCTCGGCCCCCGGCGCGTTCAACGCGGGTGATGTCCTAAGCTATACCATCGACGTGACCAACACTGGCAACGTGTCGATTGATGGTCCAATCACCTTGACCGATAGCCTGACCACCCCAAACTGCCCCGCCCAAGCCCCCGGTTTCAAGTTGGCACCGGGGGCGGTTCTGGCCTGCACGGCCACGCACACGGTGACGGCAAATGATCTTGATCTGGGGGCTGCGACCAACGTTGTATTCGCGACGGGCAGCTTTAACGCGCAGCCCGTGCAATCGCCGTCGGATGAGGCGATTTATCCGGTGGATCGCCAGCCAGCGCTGTCGTTGACCAAGGCCGCCGCGCCGGGATCCAGTTTTGACGGCGTTGGTGATACCTTGATCTACAGCTACACAGTCAAAAACTCTGGCAATGTCGGTTTGGTGCGCGATATCTTCGTGGCAGACGACAAATTCAGCGGCCCGCAGTTGTGTCGTGCGGCCAGCCTTGGGCCGTTTGCCTCGGCCTCGCCGCCGGGCGCTGGCAATGGGGCCACTTTTGTCTGCAATCTGACCTACACGGTTGTGCAGGCGGATGTGGATCGGGGTTTTGTGACCAACAATGCCACCGTCAGCACGGTATACGGCGCGCCGGGGTCGGAAACCAACGTGGTGTCACCCAATGCGGCGGCCACCGTGATGGCAATCACAACGCCTGCGTTGACGGTAGATAAAATTGTGTCGGCAGGGCCAAGCCCGGCTTTGGCAGGTGATATACTGACTTACCGGATCACAACCACCAACACCGGCAACCAGACCATCAGTGGCGTGGCGGTAAGCGATGCGATGGTCGGGCCGCTGGTTTGCACCGTTGGCGGATCGCCCGCCCCCGCGAATGTGGTTCTGGCCCCCAATGGTGGTGTGGTTTGCACCGCCAGTTATACGGTCACGCAATCCGACATTGACGCGCAGGTGCTAACCAACACTGCCACGGCGCGTGGCGCAGATCCGCAAGGTGGCAGAGTCACCGGCAGCGATGCGGTGACGCATCCGGTGGCGGCCGCGGCCCCATTGGTCGAAGTGAGCAAAGCCATCACGCCGCCCCCCGGCCCTGACGACGCGTTTTCGCTTCTTGGCCAGCCGGTAAGGTTTGTGGTCACCGTGCGCAATACCGGCAATGTTACCCTGACATCCACCAAAGTGACCGATGATCTGGTGCCCGGTCCCTGCACCGTTGGCCCGCTGTCGCCCGGGGCCAGTGACAGCAGTTGCGCGTTTACCTATCTGGTGCAGCAAGCCGATCTTGATCGCCGGTTCGGCACCGCGCCCGATTTCTTTGCGGGCTTTACCAACACCGCCACCGGCGTGGCGCAACCCGCCAATCCCGGGGCGGCAACGGTGACCGATCAGGGCGATGTGTTTGCCAAAGGCCCCGCCCAGCAACCCGCCCTATCCTTGGTGAAAGAGGCGCAAACGGCGGATTTCGACGCCATCGGGGATATACTGACGTATCGCTATGTTGTGGCCAATACCGGCAACGTCACCCTTTTTGCGCAGCCAGTGGTCGCCGACAACAAGATACCCGCAGTGACCTGCGATCCAATCCCTGCGGGCGGGCTGCCTCCGGGACAGTTCCTGACCTGTGCGGCCAGCTATGCGGTGACCCAAGCCGATGTTGACGCGGGCAAAGTCACCAATATCGCCAGCGTTTCGTCAACCGAGGTGACCGCCTCGCCGATCGTGACGGTGACCGTCGATGGCATCCGCACGCCGGGTGTTGATGTGGTCAAGACGCCGTCAATTTTGACCAATGCCAAAGTTGGCGATGTGATCGACTATGCCTATTCGGTAACCAACAGCGGCAATGTTTCCCTGACGGCGGTTACCGTGGCCGATGACCAGACCAGTGCGGCGGGCACGTCGGCGCTGGTGATCGGCGGCGATGCTTTGGTCGCGGATCGTGGTGAGATAGGCAACAGCACTGATGCAGCGGGCGGTAGCATATGGTCGTCGCTTGGGCCGGGCGATACGGTTTCGTTCGCTGCGTCTTATACCGTGACCCAAGCCGATCTGGATGCCGGGGCGGCGCTGTCGAACACTGTGACGGTCACGGCAGGCAGCCCCGCAGGCACAACGCCGCCAACCGACCGGCAAACCGTGACGGTTCCTGTGGCCACGGCGGCACCGGCGCTGTTGGTGATAAAAGCCGCAAATACCGCCGGTCTGGCAACGCCGCCCGCGGTGGGAAACCAGATTGCCTATACGATCACGGTCAAAAATGCCGGGAACGTCACGCTTGATACGGTTGTGCTGACCGATACGCTGCTGGATGCAAAAGGCGTGGCCCTGACCCCGCGGCCGGTGCCGGTTTTGATCAGCGGTGATACCGACGGGGATACCGATCTGGATGTCACTGAAACATGGACTTACACCGCCAGTTTTGCGCTGGACCAACAGGCCATCGACGCGGGCGGCGTGTCAAATCAGGTGGTGGCCGCTGCGGTTGATCCGTTCAATACGCCGGTCAGCGATATCTCTGATGATGATGGAATTGGCGCAAGCGATCCGACGCTGACCGCCCTGACCGCCAATCCCAAACTGTCGGTGGTCAAAACCGCTGTGACCGCTTTTGGCAGCAATGCCCGCGCCGATGC
The DNA here is from genome assembly GCA_031422555.1 of Cypionkella sp. Taxonomy (GTDB): domain Bacteria; phylum Pseudomonadota; class Alphaproteobacteria; order Rhodobacterales; family Rhodobacteraceae; genus JANNAT01. Next base: position 28,961 of record JANPLZ010000143.1, read on the forward strand.
GGGCGATACGATTGCCTATCGCTATGCCGTCACCAACCCCGGCAATGTGACGCTGTTTGATCTGGGTCTGGTGGAAACCGGCTTTACCGGCACAGGTCCGCTGCCCGTGCCTGTCCGCACATCCGGCGGGGCCAATTTGGGGGGCGATCCGGCCATCATTGATCTGGCCGTCGGCGGCACGGCGGTTTACGCGGTGACCTATACGGTGACCCAAGCCGATGTGGACGATGGCAAAGTTGACAATCAGGCCACCTCCGCTGCGAAAGACCCCACGGGTGCCCCCGTCAGCGATGCCAGCGGATCGGCGGCTGGCAATGATACCGTCACCTCGACACCCCTGGCGCCGTTGGGGGCGCTGCTGGTGATAAAAACGGCCAATGTGACCGCGCTGGCCAGCCCACCCGTGGCGGGCAATACGATCAGCTACCAGATCAGCGTCGCCAACACTGGCAACCTGACGCTTAGAACCGTCACGCCAGCCGATACGTTGCGCGATGCCAAAGGCGGCTCATTGACCCTGACCAGTGGACCGACACTTGGCAGTGGCGACGACGGTGACGCGCTGTTGGAGGTTGGTGAAACCTGGATCTACACCGCCAGCTTTGCGCTGACCCAAGCTGCGATTGATGCAGGTGGGGTGACAAATTCGGTTCTGGTGTCGGCGTTTGATCTGAAAGATCGCCCGATCAGCGATATCTCGGATGACAATGGCACGGGCGCCAGCGATCCGACCGTTACCCCATTGGCGGCCAATCCGGTGATTGCCTTGGTCAAATCGGCGGTCACCGCCTTTGGCAGCAACGCGCGCGCAGATGCGGGCGATACGGTGAGCTATACTTACACCGTCACAAACCCCGGCAATGTGACGCTGTTTGATGTGGCGCTGGTGGAAACCGGGTTTACCGGCAGTGGCCCGGTGCCTGTGCCGGTGCGCACGTCGGGCGGGGCAAATCTGGGCGGCAATCTGACCATCATTGATCTGGCAGTCGGCGGAACCGCCGTTTACAGCGCCACCTATGTTTTGACCCAAGCCGATATTGACGCAGGCACGGTGACCAACCAGGCAACTGTAACGGCAAAAGACCCCAACAACATCACCCGCAGTGATCGCAGCGGATCGACGGCTGCCAACAACACCGCAACAGCTACAGCCCTGCCGCGCGCGGCGGCGATGACAGTGATCAAGACGGCGGATGTGTCGGCACTGGCAACGCCGCCTGTGGCGGGCAATGTCATCAGCTATACAGTGACGGTGGCAAACACCGGCAACCTGACCCTGAAAACGCTGGTGCCTTCGGACAACTTGCGCAACGGGTCGGGTCAGGTTTTGCCAAATCCGCCGGTGTTGGTGCTGATCAGCGGCGATGATGGCGACGGGCTTTTGCAGGTCACCGAAACCTGGACCTATACCGGCAGCTTTACCTTGACACAGGCGGCGATTGACAGCGGGCGCGTCTCAAACGCGGCGGTGATCACCGCAAAAGATCTGCGCAACAACAACGTGGCCGATACGTCCGACAATGACGGCTTCGGCACCAGTGATCGCACCATCAGCAATCTTAGCCGGGTGCCTGCGACGAAAGTGGTGAAAACCGCAGATACGTCTGGCCTTGGTGCGCCGCCCGTCGCGGGCAACGTTGTGCCGTTCCGGGTCACCGTAGCCAATACCGGCAACGTGTCGCTGACCCAAGTGGCGCTGACCGATACCTTTACACGCCGCAATGGTGTGGTGCTGGCCCTGACGCCGGTTTTGACATCGGGTGATCTGGGTGTGGCGGGCAGGCTGGAGGTGGGCGAGGTCTGGGTTTATACCGCCAGTTATACTTTGGTGCAGGCCGATATTGATGCAGGTGGCATCAGCAATACCGTGCTGGCCAGATCAAGATCGCCGTCGAATGTGGCGGTGCAGGACCGCTCGGATGATGGCGATGATACCGATGGCAACACGGTTGACGACCCCACGGTTCTGAATTTCGCCGCCGTGCCTGCCTTAAGTCTGGTCAAGTCGCTGGCGGCCGGATCACCTGTGCCGTTTACCACCGCCGGGCAGGTTCTGGCGTTTGATCTGGCGCTGCGCAACACAGGCAACGTCAGCTTGACCGCACCCATCACCATCACCGATGCGCTGGTGACAGCTGCAGGGGGGGTGGTCAACTGCCCGGTCGGAACGCTTGCCCCTGCCGCGACGCGGATTTGCGCGGCGACCTATACCGTAACCCAAGCCGATGTTGACCGCGGGTCGGTGCTGAACACCGCCACCGCCAGCGTCACCCAGCCCGTTGCGCCCGCAACCTCCGGCGGCCCGACCAGCGTTGTGGTGACAACGCCCGCGTCTGACGTGACTGCCACCGCCACGCGCAGCCCGCAGTTGACCATCGACAAACGGATCAAAGCCGGATCCGCCACATCCTATGCGGCGGTGAACGATATCGTGACCTTTGAATACATGGTTACAAATGCGGGCAATGTTACGATTGCGGGTCCGATCACCGTTGCAGACGACAAAATCGCCGGAAACCTAACCTGTTCGGCGGCCGATCTGGCCCCGGCGGCGTCGGTTACCTGCGAACAAAATTGGACCGCCACTTTGGCCGATCTGAACGCAGGATCGGTGACCAATCAAGGCGTTGGCAGTGGCCGTTTTGATGGTGCAACGGTGGCATCGCCGTCTGACAGCGTTACCATTACGGCGGTGCAAAACCCGTCGCTGGCCTTTGACAAGACCCTGATCGGCGCCACGCCGGATGAGTTTAACGTAGGCGCGCGGTTGGATTACAGCTTTGTCGTGCGCAACGATGGCAATGTAACGATCCAAGGCCCGATCACGGTGGCCGACAGCATCACCACCGTTGCCTGCGATGCCACACCGGTTGGCGGTTTGCTGCCAGAGGCCACGCTGAACTGCACCGCCAGTTACCGGCTGCAGCCCGGCGATATTGCCCAAGGGGCCGCCACCAACGTGGCCACAGCCAGCGGGTTTTTTAACGCCACCACCGTGACATCGCCCAGCGACAGCGCGATTTATCCGGTCTCGGCCACCCCGGTGTTGTCGGTGGTCAAAGAGGTGGTTCCGGCGACCGACAGTTTTGCAACTTTGGGCGAGCAGATCACCTACCGCTATACCGTGACAAACGCCGGGCGGGCCGGGTTTTCGGACGATATCACGATCAGCGATAACAAATTGGCGGACGCCTTTGTGTGCAGGCCCAAATTGCTGGGCACGTTTAACGTTGGCGACAGTTTTGTCTGCCAGGCGGTCTATACCGTCACCCAAGCCGATCTTGACGACGAATCCGTCGTGAACGAAGCCAGCGCCATTTCGATCTTTGCGCCGGGCACGGAGAACGAGATAACGGTCACCTCGCCGGTGGCCACCAAAAGCGTGCCCGGCGTGCCCGACCCCAAATTGTCGGTTGTCAAAGATGTGGCCACCGGGCCATCCCCTGCGGCGGTGGGCGATGTCTTGGGATACCGCATCATCGTCACCAACACCGGCAATCAAACCATCAACGGCGTTGGCGTGACTGATCCGGCGATTGCCAGTCTGGCATGTTCGCGGATGGGCAGCCCGGTGCCGTCAAATCTGGTGATGGCCCCCGGCGATGTGGTGACCTGCCTTGGCAGTTACACGGTGACCCAAGCCGATGTGAACGCCCAAGTGCTGACCAACACGGCAACCGCCGTTGGCAACGATCCCCAAGGCGTGGCCGTGACGGCGGTGGGCAGCGATGATCATCCATTGGTTGCCGCAGCGCCCGGCGTTGAGGTGACCAAAACCTTGCTGCCCGATCCGGGCGCGGCTGCGGCGTTTACCGCGCCGGGGCAGGGGCTGACCTTTGCCATTACCGTGCGCAATACCGGCAACATCACGCTGAACGCCCTTGACGTGACTGACAACCGGGTGCCCGGCGTTTGTGTGATTGACACTTTTGCGCCGGGCGCATCGGATGCCACCTGCCGGTTTACCTATACCGCAACCCAAGCCGATATGGACGCCGTCAACGGCGCGGCACCGGTCACGGGTGGCTTTACCAATATCGCTGCGGTCACCGCACAACCCGCCAATCCGGGGGCTGCCCCGGTGACAGATACCGGCGATGTGTTTGTCAAAGGCCCGGTTCAGGCCCCGGCCTTTGGTTTTGACAAAACCGCCAGCGCGGCCACGGCGGCGGCGTTTCGCGATCAGATCACTTTTAGCTATGTCGTGACCAATCAAGGCAATATCACCCTGACCGACGCGCCGCGCGTTTTTGATGACAAGATCGCGGCGATCAGTTGCGCGCCGATGCCCCCTGCGGGCCTTGCGCCTTTGGCCACCCTGACCTGCACCGGGGCCTACAGCGTCACCCAAGCCGATGTTGACGCAGGCGGTGTGACCAATATTGCCAGCGTTGTGTCGGATCAGGTGACAACCCCGGTCACCGACAGTGTCACCATCACCATCACGCCGGTGACGGGGCTGGTGCTGACCAAAGTGCCGTCGATTGCGGCGGGGGCCAAGCTGGGCGATGTGATCACCTATACTTACACCGCACGCAACACCGGCAACACCACCCTGACGGCGGTGACGATGGCCGATGACCACAGCAGTGCAGCGGGCACTGTGGGATTGTCCATCGCCGCGGATACGCTGAAAACCGATGTCGCCGAACAAGGCACGTCCACCGATACCACCCCGGATGGCATTTGGGACAGGCTTGGCCCCGGTGACGAGGTGACGTTCACCGCCAGCTATACTGTTACCCAAGCTGACGTTGATGCGGGGGCAGCCCTGACGAACAGTGCAGCGGCAGAGGCTACCGGCCCGCCCGGCACCACGCCGCCTGCTGCGTCGGCAACGGTTTCGGTGCCGCTGGCCGCCGCAGCCCCGGTGCTGGAGGCGATAAAGCTGGTGGATCGCACCACTCTGTCGCAGCCGCCCGTCGCGGGCGATGTGTTGAGCTATACAATTACTTTGGCGAACCGGGGCAATGTGACGCTGACCACCGTGGCGCTGCAAGACCGCTTGCGCCGTATTGATGGCACCGTGCTGGCCTTGTCCTCTGGGCCGGTCAAGACCACCGGCGACAATGGCGTTATAGGCGCGATCGAGGTGGGCGAGGTTTGGACCTATTCCGCCAGCTATACCCTGACCCAAGCCGACATCGACGCCGGCGGCGTATCAAATCAAGTGGACGCCACCGCGCGCTCGCCTTCTGGGACCGCGGTGCGCGATTTGTCGGATGATGGTGTGCCGGGCGGCGCTGACGATCCGACCTTGGTGCAAATTCCCGCCAACCCGGCGATTGCAGGCGAAAAGACCATCGTCGCCGGATCGCCGACGCTGGGCAGCACAATCGCGTTTCTGATCACCGCCACCAACACCGGTAATGTCACGCTGACATCGGTTGGCGTGGCCCGCGATACGCTGACGCGGGCGGATGGCACCGATCTGGCGCTGAACACCGGGCCAACCTTTGTCGGGGCCAGTGCGGGGTCGGGACCGGGGGTTCTGAAGCCGGGCGAAGTGGCCAGTTATGCCGCCACCTATGTCTTGGTGCAGGCCGATATTGACGCAGGCGGCATTGCCAACACGGCCACGGTGACCGGCACGCCACCATTCGGGGGGGCTGTTACCGATGTGACGGATGATGGCGACGACACTGATGGTAATACCAGCAATGACGCCACCGCCTTGCCAATTGCGGCTGCGCCATCGCTGGCCTTGGTCAAGCGTCTGGCGGCAGGATCGGGGCCAAGTTACAGCGCGGTTGGTCAGGTCTTGACCTTTGACTTTGACGTGACCAACGCCGGCAACGTCATTATCACCGCCCCCGTTACGGTTGACGATCCGTTGATTACGGCGGCGGGTGGCGCGGTGATCTGCGCCGCCCCCCCCTTGGCACCGGGCGCGCAACTGATGTGCAGCGGGTCTTATGCGGTGACACAAGCCGATCTGGATGCGGGTCAGGTCACCAACGTGGCCACGGCGCGGTCGGGGGCCACTGTAACAGCCCCAGCCAGCCGCGTTGTCCCTGCCCAACAGATGCCGGCGATGACAGTGGTGAAACTGGCCGACCCGGTCCCGCCGGCGAATTTTGTGACCGGGGCTGTGGTAAACTACCGCTACACCGTCACCAACAGTGGCAATATCACCCTGACCGCGCCGGTCCGCATCAGTGACAACCGTATCGCGGCAGCGGCGATCAGCTGTCCGGCGCTGCCTGCGGCGGGGCTGCCGCCTGCGGCAGAACTGGTGTGCATCGCCCGCTATACTGTCACCGCCGCAGATGTTGATCTGGGGTCGGTGACCAATCTGGCGACCGCAACCGATGGCCGCACCATCAGCCCTTTGGCCAGCGAAACCATCCCGGATGCGGGTGTGCCTGCCTTGGCCATCGTCAAAACCGCCAACCCGGGGGCTGCGTTTGACGAGGTTGGCGATACCATCGGCTATAGCTACCGCGTTACCAACAGCGGCACCCGTGCCTTTGCCGCCGCCGTTTCGGTGGTGGATGACCAGCTGGGCACCATCGCCTGCTTTGCCCCGACACCCGCCGATCCCGATCTGATTGCGGGCGAATTTGTGACGTGCGCCGCCACCCATACGGTGACCCAAGACGATCTGGATGCCGAGCGGATCGTCAACCAAGCCTTTGCGCGCACGACCTTTGGTGCAGGGTCGGTCGAAGTTGTGTCCGGCCTCGCTTTGGTCGACGTCGTGGCCACCTTGCGGCCCGGCCTGACCCTGACCAAAACATCGCGGCCCAATCCAGTGGCCGCGGTCGGGCAGATTGTGACCTATGCGCTGTCGGCCACCAACAGTGGCAACCAGACCCTGCGCAGCGTTGACATCAGCGATCCAAAGCTGCCGGGCCTTGTTTGTGCGACCGCCGTTTTGCTGCGCGGGCAGGCCCTGTCTTGCCAAGGCAGCGTGACCGTGACCCAAGCCGATGTTGATCGCGGCAGTCTGGTCAATACCGCCACCGCAACCGCGATCACCCCGCAAGGTGGCGGTGTGGGTGAAACCGCCACCGAAACCACCCGGATGCCACCCCCCGCGCCCGCGCTTGATCTGGTCAAAACCGCATCGCCCACGCCGTTTGGCGCGGTAGGCAGCACCCTTGGCTATCTTCTGGCGGTGACCAACACCGGCAATGTGACGATGACGGATGTGGTGGTCACCGATCCGATGGACCCTGCGCTGCGCTGCGTCATTCCCACTCTTGCCCCCGGCGTGCGCGACGCGCGTTGTGGCTTTAGCCTGCCGGTCAGTCAGGCTTTGGTCGATGCAGGGTCGATCACCAACACCGCGTCGGTTACTGGCCGTGATCCGTTCGACACCACCGTTGGTGATACATCCACCCTGGTCACCGCGGGTCCGGCGCGACTGGGCGGGCTTGAGGCCGTCAAGCTGCTGTTGCCCTCGGGGTCTGCTTTGGGCAGCGCCGTGGGTTACCGGGTCATCCTGCGCAACACCGGCAATGTGTCGCTGACGGTGGCCCCCCCGGTGGATACGATGATCCGCCTTGATGCAACGCCCACGACTTTGGACGCACCTTTTGCCCTGATTTCGGGCGATACGGATGGCGACAGTTTGCTGGATGTCACCGAGACCTGGACCTATGCCGCCAGCCACACCCTGACCCAAGCCGATATTGACGCAGGCGGTCTTAGCAACATGGTGCAGTTTACCGGCACTGGCCCGAACGGGGTTGCGGTCAGCGACACCGCCGACAATGGCGACGATACCGATGGCAACACGGTGGATGATCCGACGGTGTTTGAAATCGCCCGCACCCCGGCGTTGACAGTGACCAAAACCGTCACAGCACAAACTGGGTTGGCGGCGGGCGATCGCGTGACCTTTGGCATCACGGCGGTAAATACCGGCAACAGCACGATCACCGATGTGGATATCAGCGATACGTTGCGACGGGGTGATGGCGCGCTGTTGACGCTGGCACCGGTGCAAACCGGCGGCGGCACGTCGCTGATCCCGGGTGCGCAGGCCGATTGGACGCTGACCTACACTTTGACCCAAGCCGACGTGGATGCGGGCGGGTTTGAAAATGTGGCCATCGCCACTGGCACCGGACCAACCGGCGCGCCGGTGCGCGATGTGTCCACCGACGGGGACGGCAGCGATGGCAATATCACCGATGATCCGACCGTTGTGGTGATCACGCCCGCGCCTGCGCTTGAGGTGATCAAGACGCTGGTATCGGTCGGCAGCCTTGCGGGCGAAGAGGCGGTGTTTACCATCACCGCGACAAACCGGGGCAATATTACCCTGTCGGGCATCGCCGTTGAGGACACATTGACCCGCGATGGCGGCGGTGCGGTGGCCCCGGTCAGCGTGACATTTGCCGCAAGCTCGGGTGCGCCGCCATCGACTGCGGGCACGTTGAAACTGGCCGAAACCGCAAGCTATACCGCCCGCTATGTGTTGACCCAAGCTGATATAGACGCAGGCGGGTTGACCAACAGCGCGCTGGTTTCGGCCAACACACCCTTGGGGGCAGTGATTCGCGATACCTCGGACAAGGATGGCACAAACAGCAGCGATCCGACGCCTGCCCCGATTTTGGCACGGCCATCGCTTGGCGTCGTGAAATCGGCCAGTCCGGTGCAGATGCAGTTCCCGACGGTGGATAAGGTGACCTTTACCCTGACGGTGCAGAACACCGGCAACACCACGCAAACCGGCATTCAACTGGTCGATGATCTGGCGACATTCATCGCGCCGGCGGTGTTGCGCCCAGATATCCCTGTGGTGGTGCGTGCAACAGGCTTTGCCGGAGGTGCGGCAAATGCCGCCTATAACGGCACGTCGGTGACGCAAACCCTTAGCGGCAATGCAACGCTGTTGCCGGGGCAGACGGGCCGCGTGGAAATTGATCTGGTTTATTCCACCGTAGCGGGCCAGCCGGGCGGGCAGAACATTGGCCGCGCCGCTTCGGATCAGTTGACCACGCCGACCCCGTCCAACCCGGTCACGGTGATCAGCCCGGATAGCGATGCTGACGGCGTGCCGGATACGCTGGAAGGCACTGGCGACCGTGACGGTGATGGCATTTTGGATGCGCAGGATTATGATCCAACCGGCGCTTTTTATTGTGAAGATACCGGACAGTTGCTGTCGGGTGGCCGGGTTTCGGTGACCGGGCCGTCGGGCAGCCAAAGCGGCGTTGGCACCTCGAACAACATCACAATCGTGCGTGATGGCAGCGACGGGCGGTTCCAGTTCTATGTCACGGCGGCGGGCAGCTATACGCTGAACATCAGCTATCCGCCGGGCGGTGTGGCGTCGACCGCGCGGCGGACGTTGGGGGCACTGGATGCGACATCGCTGTTGCCGTCAAATCCGGGGTCCATCGGATCGAACGAGGATGGCACCTTGGGGCGGCTGGTGGATTTTGCAGCGGCCGGCAATCAGTTCTATACCACCTTTGTGGTCGCACCGGGCGATCCGCATATCATCAACAACAACATCCCCCTGACGGCCTGCGCCGATACTCCGGATGTGCGGGCGACCAAAACCGCCGACCGCACAACCGCCCGCTTTGGTGAGACGGTGACCTTTACGCTGGTGTTTGAGAATAACACTTCGCGCCCCTATCCCGGGGCGTCCTTGGTGGATTTGTTGCCGGATGGTTTGGTCTACACGCCGGGCAGTGCAACCCTGAACGGTGCTGCGGCAGAGCCTGCGATCAGTGGCAAACGGCTGGTCTGGGGGCCGCGCGATGTGCCGCCCGCCGACAGGATTACCATCAGACTGTCGGCGCGCGTGGTGGCCGGTGGCAGTGCGGGCAGCCTGACCAACCGCGCGCAATTGGAAGATGCCAGCGGGGCTGTGCAATCCAACGTGGCTGCGGCGACCATCCGCATCGTGCCCGAAGCGGTGTTTGATTGTTCAGACGTCATTGGCAAAGTCTTTGATGACAAAAACCGCAACGGCTATCAGGACCGCGAAGACCGCTCGGCGCTGACCGATGATGATATTTATGTGGGTAAATACGGCAACAAACTTGCACCACCCCGCCGCGAACCCAAAGGCGAGCCGGGGTTGCCGGGCGTGCGGCTGGCAACGGTGAACGGGTTGTTGATTACCACCGATGACTATGGCCGCTATCATGTGCCTTGTGCGGCGATGCCGCGCGATATCGGATCGAACTTTACCTTGAAGGTGGATTTGCGCAGCCTGCCATCGGGCTATATGCTGACTACCGAAAACCCGCGTGTGCTGCGGCTGACGGCGGGTAAGGTCGCCAAGATGAACTTTGGGGCCACCTTGTCGAATGTGGTGGAAATTGATCTGACCGCGCAGGCCTTTGCGCCGGGCAAGGCCACACCCAATCCCGCCTTTGCAACTGCGGTGGCGTCGCTGGTGCAAACCATCAAATCAACCCCATCGGTGCTGCGTCTGGGGTATCTGTTGGCATCTGGCGAAGATCGGGACGGGGCCGAAGCCCGGCTGAAGGCGGCGGAAAAGCTGATCCGTGATGCGTGGCGCGGCGTTGGCGGGTATGAATTAGCGATCGAGAAATCGATCAAGCGGGTGCAGTAAGATGCGAATGATGGCGTTGAAATGCAGAAGATGCGCGTTGCTGGCGGCGGTATCGGTGCTGGCGATGAGTAGTGCCGCCAACGCCCAGGATGACGGCTTTGCCATCTCCATCGGCGGCACCCCGGTGGCTGGTGACCGCATTGTCGCCGATGCGGCGCGGCGCACCAATGTGGCCAGATCGGCGGCGGATGTGCGGGTGCAGGCCGATGGGCTGGGGGTGCGTCCGCGTCTTGATCTGGAAGTGGTGTCGGTTGGGCGCGGCACGGTCGTGGTGCAAAGCCGGATGAATTATCCGGCATGGATCACGCGGGCCGAAGTGCGTGTCATCAATCTGGCAACCGGGCGGCAAATCAAGGTCGTGGCGATTGGTCCCAATGGCCGGGCGGAAATTGCGGTGCCATCAGGCGAATTTGCGGCCGCCCACCGGGTCTATGATGCCAGTGGGCGGTTTGATGAAACAGCCCCGGTGTCGCTGGCGCAAGTGCATGCCGCATCGCCAGAACAAGGCATCGACCGCGCCAACCTTCGCCGCATTCCGGTGACAGGCGGTGCGGTGACGGTTTCGGGCAGCGGGCTTGCACCGGGGGCCAGCGTGCAAACCCTGGGCGAGGTGATCAGGCCAGATGCGTCGGGTGATTTCGTGATCCAGCGGATTTTACCCCCCGGAGACCGTGCCGTGCCGGTGCGTATCACCGGCGGCGGCGAGAACATCTATATCGAACCCTTTGTCAGCATTCCAAAATCGGAATGGTTCACCTTGGCCACCGCCGATCTGACCTTTGGCAAGATCTTTGCCGGGCCACGCAAAGGCGCGGCCTATACTTTGGGCCGCCTTGCCTATTACACCAAAGGCAAAACCGTCACCGGGTGGCAGATCACCTCGTCCGCCGATACCGGCGAGGATGATTTGAAAAACATCTTCCGCGATTTTGATCGCAAAGACCCGCTGGGTGTGTTGTCACGGCTGGACCCTGATTTGGCCTATCCGGTCTATGGCGACGATTCAGCGATCGAAAATGACGCGCCGACGGCTGGAAAGTTTTATTTCAAGGCTCAGAAGGACAACAGCTTTGTTCTATGGGGCAATTACAAAGGCCGGGTGGCCGGGGCCGGGTATCTGCGCAATGAACGCACGCTGTATGGATTGCAGGGCGTCTATGCGTCGCCCGCCCAAACCACGCGCGGACAGGCGCGCCTTGATGCCACGGTTTACGCCGCCCAACCCGATATGCTGCCGGAGCGCGAGGTGTTCCTGGGCACCGGCGGTTCGGTCTATTTCCTGCGCCGTCAGGATATAGCGATTGGCACCGAAACTCTGACAATCGAACTGCGTGATCCGATCACCGGGCGGGTGCTGCAAAGCCGCGTGTTGGTGGCGGGGCGGGATTATGCGATCAACTATATTCAGGGCCTGATCACGCTGACCGCGCCGCTGTCTGCGGCGCAAGCGCCCGGTTTGATCACGCCACCCGCAGGCACCGCCCCGCAGGCCCGGCTGGTCGCACAGTATGAATACACGCCCACCAGCGGCGACATCGACGGCTTTGCTTATGGTGGGCGGGTGCAGGGTTGGGTCACCGATCAACTGCGGTTGGGGGTAACGGCGATGGTTGAACAAACCGACACCGCCGATCAAACCGCTGTTGGTGCTGATATTCGTTATGAATTTGGCACCAACAGTTTTGCCGAAGCCGAAATTGCCCGCACCGATGGCCCCGGCTTTGGCCAGACCTATTCGGCGGATGGTGGCCTGATCATCACGTCAACCGCTGCCGGGGCGGGCAGCGGTCAGGCGGTGCGGTTCAAAACGCAAATTGACCTCGCCGATCTGGGGCTTGCGGCCCAAGGATCGGTAGGGGCCTATTTTGAAGACAAGGCGGCGGGTTTTTCCACCCTTGATGCCAACACGTCGATTGATGAGCGGTCTTGGGGCCTGTCCGCCGATATCGCGGCATCAGACCGGCTTGGCTATCGCGTGGCCTATGATGCCTTTCAGGACGCGGCTGGCAAGCGGTTGAACAAGGCTACTGCCACGCTGACCTATCAATCCAGTGATCGCCTGGCGTGGGAACTGGGGTTGGCGTCAGAAGACCGGGTCGAATTGGGCGATGCCAGCAAAACCGGCGCGCGCACCGATCTGGCAGTGAAGGCCACGATCACCCAAAGCGACGCGTTGCTGTGGTATGCGTTTGGTCAGGCCACGGTTGCCCGCAGCGGCGGTTTGGCCCGCAATGATCGCGCGGGCCTTGGCGCGGAAATAGGGTTTGCCGACAATTGGCGCCTTCAGGGTGAGGTTTCGGGTGGCACCGCCGGGGCGGGCGGGCGCGCATTGCTGTCGTATGAAGCCGCAGGCAGCACCGCCTATTTCGGCTATACCCTTGATCCCGGGCGCGCGTTGAACGGCGTAACCCTGAACGGGCGCGATAATGGTCAAATCGTTGCCGGCGGGCGCAGGGCCGTCAGCGCTAGCACGACGATTTACGGCGAAAACACCTATGATCTTTTTGGTCAGCACCGGGCACTGACCTCGGTTTACGGTGTTGATTATGCCGCGAACAAGTCGCTGACACTGTCGGGGTCGATAGAGCTGGGCCGTATCGAAGACCCGGTTGACGATTTTGACCGCCGCGCGCTGTCTTTGGGGTTGAACTACCAGAATGAGGCGGGGTTGACGGCCAAAGCGCGGCTGGAACTGCGCCAGGATCGCGGCACATTGGCCGGGTCATCGCGCGATGCCGATACCATCCTGTTCGGGTTGGACGCGGCATATAAAGTATCAGAGTCTGCCAGATGGCTGCTGTCTTTTGATGCCGCAGATACCGAAACCGATGGATCATCTATCCTAAGCGGTGAATATGCCAAGGCCAGTATTGGCTATGCCCTGCGCCCGGTGGAAGATGACCGCTTTAATATGTTGATCAGATATACCTATCTTTATGATATGTATGGTCAAAGAATAGACGGTTCAGATCAGCCCGGCCCGCGCCAGCAAAGCCATGTGTTCAGTCTTGATGCCAGCTATGACATTTCGCAGAAATGGACGCTTGGCGGCAAGCTGGGGGTCCGGTTGGGCAAATCAGCCCCGGATTCGGTGCTGCCCTTGGTGCAGAATGATGCGTCGCTGGTGGTGCTGAACGCGCGCTATCATCTGACAAATCAATGGGATGTGCTGCTGGAGGGCCGCGCGTTGCAGGCCCCGCAGGCCGGGGTGGCGGAATTTGGCGGGTTGGCCACGGTATACCGGCAAGTTGGGCAGAATGTCATGGTTGGCTTGGGCTATAACTTCGGCTCTTTCTCGGATGATCTGAACGACCTTTCCCAAGACGATCAGGGGCTGTTTTTGAACTTGGTGGCCAAGTTTTAGTCGATTTTTACGCGGCAGAGTGAAAAGGGGCCCTTTAAGCCGCCGTCGCTGCAGGTAGAACCTGCCCCGGCCCCGATATTTTGGCGGCCTATTTTTCATCCCATGAAGAATACTTGACATAGAGTGCTTGTTATTTTGAAACACATCGGATCAAAATCTGGCAAGGGACAAGGTTTCACCAATCAAGGGGGGCAGGATGAAAAAGCGTGTCGCGGTTATAGGGGCGGGGCCGTCGGGTCTGGCGCAACTTCGGGCGTTCCAGTCAGCGGCGCAAAAAGGGGCCGATATTCCCGAAGTGGTGTGCTTTGAAAAGCAAGACAACTGGGGCGGGCTGTGGAATTATTCCTGGCGCACCGGTCTGGATGAATACGGTGAACCTGTGCACGGCTCGATGTATCGCTATCTGTGGTCGAACGGCCCGAAAGAGGGGCTGGAATTCGCGGACTACAGTTTCGAGGCGCATTTTGGCAAACAGATCGGCAGCTATCCACCGCGCGCGGTGCTGTTTGATTACATCGAAGGCCGGGTGAACAAGGCCAATGTGCGGCCATGGATCAGGTTTCGCACGCCGGTGCGGATGGTAACCTTTGATGACGCTTCGCAAAAGTTCACGGTGACGGTGCATGATCTGGTCAAAGACCACACCTATTCCGAAGAATTTGACGATGTGGTGGTGGCCTCGGGGCATTTTTCCACCCCGAACGTGCCGGAATTCCCCGGGTTTTCCACCTTTAACGGCCGTATCCTGCATGCCCATGATTTCCGCGATGCCCGCGAATTTGCCGGCAAGGATGTGTTGATCGTTGGCACCAGCTATTCCGCCGAAGACATCGGATCGCAATGCTGGAAATACGGCTGCAAGTCGGTGACCGTATCGCACCGCACCGCTCCGATGGGCTATGACTGGCCCGACAACTGGCAAGAGGTGCCGCTGCTGACGTCAGTTGCGGGCAATACCGCAACCTACAAGGATGGTTCGAGTGGCCATATTGATGCGATTATTCTGTGCACCGGGTATCAGCATCATTTCCCCTTCCTGCCCGATGGCTTGCGGTTGCGCACCAAAAACCGGCTGGCCACGGCAGATCTTTACCGGGGCGTGGCGTGGGTGAAAAATCCCAAGCTGTTTTATTTAGGCATGCAAGATCAATGGTATACCTTTAACATGTTCGACGCACAGGCGTGGTATGTCCGCGATGTGATCATGGGGCGGCTGGCGGTTCCGACCTCCGAGGCTGACCGCGCCGCCGATGTTGTGGTGCGGGTGGCAGCCGAAGACGCGGTCGCCGACAGCTATGGTGCCATCGCCTATCAGGGCGCCTATGTGCAGGAATTGGTCGATCTGACCGACTATCCCAGCTTTGATATTCCGGGATCAAACGCGGCGTTTTATGCGTGGAAAAAGCACAAGGTCAAGAATATCATGACCTTCCGTGATAATGCCTATGCGTCGGTGATGACGGGCACGATGGCCCCTTTGCACCACACGCCGTGGAAAGACGCGCTGGAAGACAGCTTGGACAGCTATCTGAAAAGCTGAATCCAATGCGTCCCGGACCTGATCCGGGACCTCTGGCTGCCGAAATGGACCGAGATCGGAAAGGCTTGACCGATCAGACCGGGATGCTGGCCAAGCGGGTGAAAATCGCAATCACCTCGTCCGGGCCAACGGTTTCAAGCGCGCCGTTGTCGATCTCGGCGCGCGACCAGACCCACGACTGCGCCGGATCATCGCGCATTGCCCAACGGCTGAACAGGCGGCCATTGTCAGCAATGGTGCGGTGCGATAACTGGCGCACTTCCAGATGGCGGTCATCCCGACCGATGCGGCGATAGGTGGCCTCAACCGCGTCTTGCGGGCCTTCCAGCATTTGCAGATACAGATCATCCCGGCAGATCAGCGCGCCGGTGATGCCATCGCGGTCATTGCAGCGCCGCGCGTCCAGTAAAATGCCCGACAGGGTTGGGCCGTCAAACCCAAAGGGTCGCGACGCATAGGTCAGTTGGATAAGCGCCATGTGTCTGCGTGTCCCTAAGGTTTCGGCCCATTTGCAGGCAGGCTAGCGCGAAAGATTGCCACTGGCCAGCGCCGCGTGCGGGCAAATCATAGACGCCCTCGCGCAGTTTTGCGCGGTCAGTGTGCAGGTTGACCCGAACACAATCAAACCCCTATTCTGGCGTCAACACCTATGCCCCTTATCAAACCTCCCTTGCCCCAATGCCGGAGATTTCCCTTGCGCCCGATCACAAAATCAGACCGCCGCATCGCCAATATTCACGCGGCGGCCTTTGTGCCCTTTGCCTACCCCGATGGGATGGCGTTGGGCGATACGGTGTTGCAACTGGATGACAGCCGCGCTTTGGGCGAGGGGTTTCACGTTTACCGCATGCCTGCCGGCATGACCACACGCGGGCATCGCCACAATGGGCATGAGCAGTTTTTGATCCTTGAGGGCGAGTTGCACGAAAGCGATGGCACCATCCTGCGCGCGGGCGATCTGGTGTTTTATCACGACGGGTCCGAGCATAATTCCTATAGCCCGAACGGCTGTTTGTTGGCGGTTCACATCGCGGGGCCAGAGGTGACGGTGGACTAAAAATGCGCCCCAAGGGGTGCAGCCGGTTTTGGCCACCCCATTCCTGCGGCATGCACAACCCTTTGCCAGCGACACCCAACCTTTGGCCCGCTGGCGCAAAGGCCGTTAATTATTGGCTGTCAGCGGATCAATGATCTGCGGAATTTCGGTGATGCGCGACACCGGGATGCCGCTGATATTGGCATGCTGGTGAATTTCGTCCTCGCTTTGGGCAAGGTAGATGCAGAAGGTTTTGTTGCCCGCGACGTAGGAATGCTGCCACTGAATGGCGGGGCCAATGGTCGCCAGCGCATTGTTTGACGCCCGCGCGGCCCCGCAAAGTTCAGTCAGCGAAAACTCTCCGATACCGGGAATGTCGCGTTCAATCAGGAAACGTTTCATCGTGTTGGCTCCTTGTGCGAAAGAGGGGTTGCTGCATGGAACGCCTATGGTGCGCGCTTGGCTTTCGGAATCAAAACGCAATTTTCCTTACTGACCGAAAGCCAGCCTTTCGCAAATTTGTTTGATCTTTTGCGTCTTAAAGATAATCTTTACCAATGACGGTGATTTCGCATCTCAGGTCGTTACAGGCGCTTGATATGGCGATCCGGGAAGGGTCGCTGAAACGTGCGGCGGTGCGGCTGGGGATCACTCCGGCGGCGGTCGGGCAGCGGATCAGGGCGCTGGAAGATTATCTTGGCACCGATCTGTTGATGCGGGGGCGGTCGGGGCTGATACCCACGCCGGAACTGGATCTGGCGCTTGGCGATCTGCGTCTGGCGTTTGACGCGCTGCACCGGGTGACCGAGACGCTGGATTTTCAGCGCGTCAGCGAAATTCACATTGTGGCCGATCCCGACTGGGCAGAGCTTTGGCTGTTGCCGCGGATGCCCGAGTTTCGCAAAAATCATCCGCATATTCTGTTTTGCATCAACGGCGTTGGTGACATTCCGGTTCGCCTCGGTGCGCCTGACCTGCGGATCAGCAATGGCCCCGAAACCGGCGAGATCCTTTTTACCGATGCAATCTTGCCCGTCGGCGGGCCGGATAACATCCGTCGCATTGCGGCATGGGATGCGGAAATGGAGATGGAGGGACTGCCGCTGCTGCATCTGAAATCGCAAAAGGATGACGGTGATCATCCCGGCTGGGTGCAATGGTTCGCCGCGTTCGGGCACCGCCGCACCGGACCGGACCGGGGGGTGATTTATCCCAATGCCCGGCTTGGCGTGCAGTCGGTGCGGCTGGAAGCGGGGTTTCTGGTTTGCGGCCTGTCGCTGGTGTTGCAAGACCTTGATGCAGGATCGGTGGTGCTGCCGTTTCCAGTGGCCCAGCACCTGATTGCCCCGCACCCATACCGCATGAGGCTGCGCCCCGATGCCGCCAATCGCCCGCAAACACTGCGATTTGTCGAATGGCTGCGCGGTGAGGCGGCCAAAACAGCGCGCCGGATCACCGATATGACCGGGCGAGCCGCGTAAATTTTGGCTGGGGTTGCGGGTTTTCAAGGGCGTGCCCAAGGCGTCGGGCTTGCGCCGGGCGCCTTGGCTTTTGGGGGTCAGATATCCAGCGTATTGTCACGCTCCCATTGCGAAAAATGCGCTGTGTAGTCGTTCCACTCCTGATGCTTCAGCTTCAGGTAGGCGGCGGAAAACTCAAGGCCCATCATCGCCTTCAGCGTGGTGTCGCGGTCGTAATCACGTAAAGCGTCCAGCAGGTTCAGCGGCAGCTTTGGCGCCCCCTTTACCGTATGACCTTGGGTATACATATCAATATCATAGCGTTTGCCGGGGTCTGCCTTGGTGCGAATACCGTCAAGGCCCGCGGCGATGATCACGGCCTGCATGAGGTAAGGGTTGGCGGCCCCGTCCGGCAGTCGAAGTTCAAAGCGCCCCGGCCCCGGCACGCGCACCATATGGGTGCGGTTGTTGCCTGTCCACGTCACGGTATTGGGTGCCCAAGTCGCGCCAGAGACGGTGCGCGGCGCGTTGATGCGTTTGTAGCTGTTCACCGTAGGGTTGGTGATGGCGGCAAGCGCGCTTGCGTGCTTCATGATGCCGCCCAAGAAATTGCGCCCACGGTCAGACAGGCCAAGTTCTTTGCTGTCATCGGAGAAGGCGTTTTTCTTTCCGTCCAGATCCCAGACCGAAATATGCGCGTGGCAGCCTGAACCCGTCAGCCCCTTGAACGGTTTTGGCATGAAGGTGGCGCGAAGCCCGTGCTTTTCGGCCACGCTGCGCATCATGAATTTGAAGAACGAATGTTTATCGGCGGTTTGCAGGGCATCGTCGTATTTCCAGTTCATCTCAAACTGGCCGATCGCGTCTTCGTGGTCGTTCTGGTAGGCTTCCCACCCCAAAGCCAGCATGTAATCGCAAACCTCGGCGATGACGTCATAGCGCCGCATCACGGCTTGCTGATCATAGCAGGGCTTCACCGCGTTATCGTAGGGGTCTGATACGGCGGTGCCTTCGGGGTTCAGCAGGAAAAATTCCGGCTCCACCCCGGTTTTGACGCGCAGACCTTCTTTTGCGGCCTCATCAACCAGTTGGCGCAGAACGTTGCGGGGGGCTTGGTTGACCGGCTTGCCTTCCATCACGCAGTTCGACGCCAGCCATGCCACCTCGGGCTTCCACGGCAGTTGGATCGCCGATGACGCATCCGGCACCGCCATCATATCGGGGTGGGCGGCGGTCAGGTCCAGCCATGTGGCGAAACCTGCAAAACCGGCACCATCGACGGCCATATCGTTGATCGCTTGTGCCGGTACCAGTTTGGCGCGCTGGCCGCCGAACAGATCAGTATAGGATACCATGAAATACTTGATGCCCTTGGATGCGGCATATTTGGCAAGGTCTTTGACCATAAGATATCTCCCTATCGTGTCATTTAATCGCCCCCATCTTTTAGCGGGGTGCGTGTTTCTGGGGCTTAAGCAGGCTCTATGCGCACCTCGGTTTTGACGGAATTGGCGATGAAACATTCGTCATGCGCGGCGTGGTGCAAGGCGATTATGGTTGCGGCATCGGGGGC
>JANPLZ010000144.1:0-54764 GCA_031422555.1 Cypionkella sp.
TACATACCGCAAGTGATGTCGGTTCTTTGCGAACATGCGATTGATCTGGGATGGCTGGAAACCAATCCGGCCAAAGGCGCGCGGCGGATAAAGACGCCTATCGAAAAACGGCGGGTGCATTTGCCTTGGACCGATGCGGCGGTCACGATCTGGCGAGAGCGGGCCAAGCCTTTGCCCCGCCTGATTTTTGAAATCGGTGTTGGATCGGTGCAGCGCCCCGGCGACTGGCCGCGCTTTTGCTGGTCAGACTATGACGGCGATAGCCTGACCGTGGTGCAGGGCAAGACCGGCAAGGCGCTTACACTGCCCTGCACCGATGCCCTGCGCAACGCCCTTAACGCCGCGCGCCCTGACCCATGCGACGAAAGCCTGTCTATCCTGCGCAACACCTTTGGCCAGCCTATGACCTACACCGCGATGGGTGCAATCATGCGGGCAGAGCGGCGGCGCTTGGGGTTGGAAGCGTTTGATTTGCATGGGTTGCGCTATCGTGGCGTGATGGAATTGGCATGGGCAGGGTGCAGCGATGACGAAATTGCGGCCTATAGCGGCCATGCGTCAAAAGCGATGATCAGGCAATACGCAGGCGCGGCGCGGCAAGTCACCCAAGCAAGATCAGCGCGCGATAAGCGGGCGGGAACAGATACGGCACAAAACGCGAATTGATAGAAGTGCTGATAGGCCTTGACGGCAGGAAAGGGAAAACATAGTGAAATCAACACAGGGGCGGGTGGGCAGGCAGGCTATGCGCTGGATTGCAAATCCATGTAGACCGGTTCGATTCCGGTACCCGCCTCCAGCTTTGCCGAAGCCCAGATCAGCCCCAATCCAGCACAACCTTGCCCGATGCCCCTGACCGCATCACGTCGAACCCGGCTTCGAAATCATCGACGCCGAAGCGGTGGGTGATCACCCGGCGCATATCAAGGCCGTTTTCCAGCATGGCGATCATCTTATACCATGTCTCAAAAATCTCGCGCCCGTAGACGCCTTTGATGGTGATGGCTTTGAAAACGATCCGGCTCCAATCGACCGGGCTTTTGCCCGGCGGGATGCCCAGCATGGCGATGCGCCCGCCCATCACCATGGCCTCGATCATCTGATCCAGCGCGTGTTGGTTGCCCGACATTTCCATGCCAACGTCAAAGCCCTGCACGATTTTCAGCCCAGCCATGACATCGCGCAAATCCTGCGTCGCCACGTTCACCGGGGTTACATCGGCGACGTCAGCCGCCAGCGCCAGCCGGGCCGGGTTGACATCGGTGATCACCACATGGCGCGCGCCGACGTGCCGCGCCACGGCGGCGGCCATGATGCCAATCGGCCCGGCCCCGGTGATCAGCACATCTTCGCCCACCAGATCAAACGACAGCGCGGTATGCACCGCATTGCCCAACGGATCAAGAATTGCGCCGACATCATCGTCGATGCTGTCGGGCAGCGGCACCACATTGAACGCGGGCAGGCGCAGATATTCGGCAAAAGCTCCCGGTTCATTCACCCCGATGCCACGGGTGGCGGGATCAAGATGGAACTTGCCCGCCCGGGCCTGGCGCGATTGCCGCCCGATCAGATGCCCCTCACCCGAACAGCGCTGCCCGATGGTCAGCCCGTCTACCTGCGCGCCCATCGCCACAATCTCGCCGGCAAATTCATGGCCGGTGATCAGGGGCACCGGCACCGTGCGCGCCGCCCAGTCATCCCAGTTCCAGATGTGAATATCGGTGCCACAAATCCCGGTCTTGCGGATTTTGATCAGCACATCATCGGGGCCGATATCGGGGATGGCCCGGTCTTCCATCCAGAGCCCCACTTCGGGGCGGGCCTTGACCAGTGCTTTCATCGGATTGCCTTTACGTCTTTGGCAGCCGCCGCAAAGGCATCAAGGGCCATGTCCAGATCATCCACCATCAGCCTGGCCTGCATCTGGGTGCGGATGCGCGCCGCCCCGCGCGGCACAACGGGATAGAAAAACGCCGACGCCATCACGCCGCGCGCGTCCAGCGCCCGCGCAAAGGCTTGGGCCATCGGCGCGTCGCCCAGCATCACCGGAATGATTGGGTGCGATCCGGGCAACACCCGAAAGCCCAAAGATTCCAGCCCCGCGCGCCAATATTCCGCGTTGTGATCCAGCGCTGCGCGCAGATCATCCGCGCTTTCGGCAATATCAATCGCGGCCAAGGTGGCGCCCACAATCGCAGGCGGCAGCGCGTTGGAAAACAGATAGGGTCGCGCGCGTTGGCGCAAAAGATCAATCACCGCTTGCGGCCCGGCAATATAGCCGCCCAGCGCCCCGCCCAGCGCCTTGCCAAAAGTGCCGGTCAGAATATCCACCGACACCCCCGCAAGCGCTGGCGTGCCGCGCCCGCCCGGGCCGATAAAGCCGGTGGCGTGGCAATCATCCACCATCGTGATGGCCCCGTATTTCGCCGCCAGTTTCGCAATCGCGGGCAGGTTGGCAAAACTGCCATCCATCGAGAAAACCCCATCGGTGGCGATCATGATGAACCGCGCGCCAGCCTGCACCGCCGTCAGCAGTTGCACCTCAAGATCGACCATGTCGTTGTTGGCATAGCGATAGCGTTTGGCCTTGCACAGCCGCACCCCGTCAATGATCGAAGCATGGTTCAGACTGTCCGAGACAATCGCATCGGCTTCGGTCAACAAGGGTTCAAACAGCCCGCCGTTGGCGTCAAAGCAGGCGGCAAACAGGATGGCATCGTCGCAGTGCAGATAGGCTGCCAGTCGTTCTTCCAACTGGCGGTGCAAGGATTGCGTGCCGCAAATGAACCGCACCGAGGCCATGCCATAGCCGTAGCCATCCATCGCCGCCTTGGCCGCCGCAATCAGGCGCGGGTCATCGGCCAGCCCCAGATAATTGTTGGCGCACAGGTTCAACATCTGTCGCCCGGCAACGGCCACCCGCGCGCCCTGCGGACCTGCGATCAGGCGTTCGTGTTTCATCAGGCCTTCGCCGTCCAACCCGGCCAGCGTGTCGCGCAGATGGTCAAGAAAGCGGGATTTATCCGTCATGGCACAAATTCCTTCGGTTAGATGGAGTTTACCGGTTGGCTTCAAAATGTCAATATAACGGAATAAAATCCGCTATAACGTAGATAATCACACCGTCCGGTCCCGCCCCGCACCTGATCCGGGGCGCGGCACCGCCGCCTTTAACTGTCTTGCACGATCAGCACCGCCCGCGCGGCACCGCCGATGGCACATAGCGCGTGCGCCCGGTCGGCGGCATAGCGGGCGGTATCGCCGGGGCCAAGATCGGACACTTCGTCGCCCGATTGCAGCCGGATATGGCCGTCGATCACCGTCACATGCTCGCGGCACCCCGGCGAATGCGGATCGCTTTGCAACACCCCGCCGGCAGCAAAACGCAGATCATAGACTTCGTGGTCGCCCACCGATGACGCCGGCGACAAAATGCGGATGGTCAGTCCCTGCCCGCGCCCGGCAATCACCGGGGCGGCGTCGGCGCGCATGATCTCGATGCCAGTATCGGGGCGGTCTTCCAATAACCCTGCAAAATCGACCTGCAACGCCTGCGTCAGGTTCCATAGCGTCGCCACCGTGGGCGAGGATTCGCCACGTTCAATCTGGCTGACCATGGACCGGCTGACGCCCGACAGTTTAGCCACACCATCAAGACTTAGCCCGCGCGCTTTGCGGGCATTGCGCAACGACTGCGCCAGACGGTCATGGATATCGGTTTGCGGATTCATCGCCGCAGTTAAGGCCCGCGCGACCCTGCCGTCAACGGCCCCGTCTGAAACAACCCGGTATCACGTGCCGCAATAGGTGACATAGCTGCCAAAACTGGAAGGCGCGGGCAGCGCATAGGCCTCGCGGCCGGTTTCGGGGCGAAACGGATCGCTTACAGCCGTCAACAATACCGCAAACGGCGCCATATTTCCCAGATTTGCCGCCTCCAAAGCCGCCTCGACCAGATGATTGCGCGGAATGATCGCAGGGTTGGCCGCCAACAACAGCGTCACCGCGTTGGGATGCAAGCGCGCGCGCCACAGCGGCAGCCACGCCCGCAAGGCCGTTGCATCGGCAAAGAGCGGGGCCAGTTGGCCGTCCTCGCCGTCAACCGCGGTGGCAAGGCGGCGAAAGCACAGTGTCCAGTCGGCGTTCTGCCCCGCCATTGCCGCCAGAAACCCATCCGCCAACGCGCCATCGCCCGCATCTTCGTCCTGCAAAGCCAGTTTTGCCCGCATCACTGTCACCCAATCGGCGCGATACATCGCGGCAATACCGTCCAGCCGCGCGTTGGCCAGATCCACCGCGCGGTCGCCGTCTGCGTCCATGAACGGCAGCAGCGATTGCGCCAGCTGCATCAGGTTCCACGCCAATATCAGCGGCTGATTGGCATAGGCATAACGGCCCTGATGGTCGATTGACGAAAACACCGTGCCGGGGCTGTAGGCGTCCATAAAGGCGCAAGGCCCGTAATCAATGGTTTCACCCGACAGCGCCATATTGTCGGTGTTCATCACGCCATGCACGAACCCCACCCCCATCCACTGCGCGATCAGCCGCGATTGCCGTGCCGCCACCGCATCAAACAGCGCCAGCGCCGGGGTTGGCGATCCGGCCAGATCGGGGAAATGCCGCGCGATGGTATAATCCATCAGCGCACGCAGCTTATCCATTTCGCGCCGGGCGGCAAAGAATTGAAAGGTGCCAACCCGGATATGACTGGCAGCAATGCGCGCTAACACGGCCCCCGGCAGGCGGCCTGCCTCACGCATTACCGTCTCGCCTGTGGCCACCACCGCCAGCGACCGCGTGGTCGGAATACCCAGCGCATGCATCGCCTCGGATATCAGGTATTCGCGCAGCATTGGCCCCAAGGCGGCCTTGCCATCACCGCCGCGCGAAAACGGCGTGCGCCCCGAGCCTTTCAACTGAATATCCCAGCGCCGCCCGACCGGGTCCAGAAATTCACCCAGCAAATGCGCCCGCCCATCGCCAAGTTGCGCCGAAAAGCCGCCAAACTGATGCCCGGCATAGGCAAGGGCGATGGGTTCAGCCCCAGGCGGCACTTCGGCCCCCGAAAACCACGTCGCGGCTTTTTGCGCCAGATCATCCGGGTCCAACCCCAATGCCGCCGCCAGATTGCCGTTCAGCCGCACCAGATGTGGATCGGGGGCAATATCGGGGGCCAACGCCAGATGCGTTCCGGGCAAGTCGCGCGCATAGCTGTTGTCAAACACGATCGACATGGCACTGCCCCTATCTTGGGTGATCCCTTGGATATGGGGTGCCCATCGAGGCTGACAATGACATGCCTTTGCCCGGGCGCGAAAGAAAACCGTGCCATCAGCGCCACTTGGTGGCAGATGTCAGGACAACCAAACATCCTGCGTATCTTGGCGCATAGTTAATAAGCATTTCAATAAATGGTCGGGGTGAAGAGATTCGAACTCCCGACATCCTGCTCCCAAAGCAGGCGCGCTACCAGACTGCGCTACACCCCGACTTCGGCGTCTTTAGCGCGTATTTTCCCGATTGAAAAGACGCAAGAAGGCTTTGCCGATCAAGTTGCAGAAAGTTTTTCACAATTTGCATATTTTTCTGCCAGGCGCCCGCACCGCTGTCGAACGGCACAGCCCCTTAGCCATCGCTGCAGGGCCAGACGGCTGCCGTTTGGTCAATTGCGCTGTGTCGCATTTCGCTGCCAACCGCGATGCCCATCCGCTGTGCCAGACCGCCGTTGATCTCCAGCACAAAGGCCACATCAGGCCCGCCATCAATTCCGGTGCGGTCTTGCGGGATGGCGTTGGAATGCACCCGCGTCACCACGCCTTTGGCATCCATAAAGATCATATCCAGCGCAATCAGGGTGTCTTTCATCCAGAACTGCGCGCGTTTGGGCTTGGGAAACACAAACAGCATGCCCGCCGCCGAGGCCAGCTTTTCGCGAAACATCAGCCCTTGGGCCTGTTCGGCAGGCTCGTCCGCCACTTCAACACTAAAGCGATGGGTGCCGGACGGTCCGCGCAATTCCACCGCATCAGGCGCGCAGGCGGCCTGCGCCGTGCCCGCCAACCCGGCAAACACCAAAGACAAGATCAGCCGCGAACCGACGCTTCCCATGACAACACCTGCACCGCCATCCGTCCGCGCTTGCCTTCGATGATCCGAAGGCACACGGCTTCCCCCGCCGAAAGATCGGCAAACCCGGAATGACGCAAAATTTCAACATGCACAAACACATCTTCCGAGCGGCCAAACACATTGGCAAAGCCAAAACCCTTGCCCTTGTCAAACCACTTGACCCGTGCCGGTTCAAGTGGCAACGCGGCCAATTCTTCGGGCGTCGTGTTGGCGCTTTCTTCGTCCAACGGAAACGGCACGCCGGGCGGTGGTTCGATCATCACCACTTCAACGGCCTGAATACCACGGGCGGTGTGTTGCACCTTGACCGTGATCGTCGCACCATCCGCGACCGAACTTTGGCCGTAATTGCGCAACACATTGGCATGTAACAAGATATCCGCCGCAGACTCTTCTGCCACGATAAACCCGAACCCTTTGGTAGGGTCAAACCACTTCACGCGCCCCTGCAGGATTTGCAGGTCGATGTTATCATCCGTCATCTTCAGGACCGTTTCCCCAGATAAAGCCCATAGACTTCCCAAAGATGGCAAATTGACGGCTGTTGCAAGATGATTAATGCACGTGTTGTGCAGAAAATAATTCACGAAGCGTGAAAATCAAGGGTTTAGGCGTTTGATTTCCCATGGTTTTTCTACCGCTGCGCGAGTCCACTGAAACCTGTCATGTAAACGAAACTCGCCGTCGGCCCAGAATTCAATCTCCAGCGGTGACACCCGAAAGCCGCCCCAAAATGGCGGGCGTTTGGGGTTAATGCCATGCTTTGCCGTGATTTTTGCCACCTCGGCCATCAAGGCCCCGCGTGACGACAAAGGCTGTGACTGCGCGCTGGCCCAGGCCCCCAACCGCGATTTCAGGCTGCGCGAGGCGTAGTAGGCATCCGCCGCCGCCCCGTCTTCGCGCGCAACCGTGCCGCGCACCCGCAATTGGCGGCGCAAGGATTTCCAATGCATCACAAAGGCCACTTTGCCCGCGCCTTCCACCTCTTGCGCCTTTTTCGAGGTGTAGTTGGTGTAAAACACAAAAGCCGCCGGTTCGATGTCTTTCAGTAAAACCATGCGGGCATTTGGCATGCCGTCCGCGTCAACCGTCGCCAGTGCCATGGCATTGGGATCGTTGATCTCGGTCACCGTCGCCTCGGACAGCCAGCGCGCTGCAATCACAAACGGATCATCGCCCGCAAAAATTCCCGTTCTGTCCATATCCCGTCTTTCCCGCAGCCCGCGCCGCGCCCTTGATGCAGGCCAACCTTTCGCCTACACAGTTTTTCAATGAATAGGGTGGGCGGGGAGTTGCGAATGTCAACCGGACTGATGGCAGGAAAACGCGGACTGATCATGGGCCTTGCCAATGACAAATCCATCGCATGGGGAATTGCGCAGGCCATTGCCGCCCAAGGGGCCGAAATTGCGTTTTCGTATCAGGGCGAGGCGTTGAAAAAACGGGTCGAACCGCTGGCGGCCTCTATTGGCATGTCAGAGTTCGTCGAATGCGATGTGGCGTCCGAAGACTCGATGGACGCGCTGTTTGCCCATTTGTCGCGGCTTTGGGGCAAGATCGACTTTCTGGTGCATGCCATCGGCTTTTCCGACAAGGCCGAATTGCGGGGCCGCTATGTGGATACCAGCCGGGCCAATTTCCTGATGACGATGGATATTTCGGTTTACAGCTTTACCGCCGTGGCGCGCCGTGCGGCGGCGATGATGCCCGACGGTGGGTCGCTGCTGACGCTGACCTATTACGGCGCGGAAAAGGTCATGCCGCATTACAACGTGATGGGCATCGCCAAAGCCGGGCTCGAGGCATCGGTGAAATATATGGCCGAGGATCTGGGCAAGGACGGCATCCGGGTGAACGCCATTTCCGCCGGCCCGATCAAGACGCTGGCGGCATCCGGGATTGGCGATTTTCGCTATATCATGCGCTGGAACGAGTTGAACTCGCCGCTGCGGCGCAATGTGACGCAAGAAGAGGTTGGCAAGGCGGCATTGTATCTGTTGTCCGATCTGGGATCGGGCACCACGGGCGAAAATCTGCATGTCGACGCGGGCTATCATGTGGTCGGCATGAAAGCCGTCGATGCGCCCGATATTGATGCCACAAAGAAAGATTGATCCATGACCCTGACCGCTTTTATCGCCGTGGCACTTTTGCATCTGATGGCCGCCATCAGCCCCGGGCCTGCCGTGTTGATGGCGGCGCGCACGGGTGTCACCGAAGGGTTGCGCACCGGAATGTTCCTGGCGATGGGCATTGGCCTTGGGGCTGTGGTCTGGGCAGCGGCGGCGCTGTTTGGGCTTAATCTGGTGTTTCAGGCAGCCCCCGCGCTGCTGTGGGCGCTGAAGATCATCGGTGGCGCCTATTTGATTTACATGGCTTGGGGCATGTGGCGCAGCGCCGATCAGCCCTTGGATATGGCAGCGTCCAACCTGCCGCGCTCGGCGGCTTCGGCGTTCCGGCTGGGGGTGGTGACGCAGCTTTCCAACCCCAAGCCCGCGGTCTTGTTCAGCGCCATCTTTATCGGCACCGTGCCACCCGGCACCGCCGCATGGGTTTACGCGGCCCTGCTGGCCGTGGTGTTCCTGAATGACGCCGTCTGGTGCACGCTGGTCGCCCGCATCTTTTCGTTCAACCGCAGCAAAGCCGCCTATATCGGCCTGAAATCCGTCATCGACCGTGCCTTCGGCGGTTTGCTGGCAGCGCTTGGCATCAAGATTGCGCTGACGTGATTGCCGATGTCGCGTTCATTTTGGTCTAAATACTCTGGGGGCCAGACGGTTTGCCCTTCGGCAAACCGGCAGGGGGCCAGCCCCCCGTCCCTAGCCCGCAACAGGAGCCTGCCATGACCGACCGCTTACCCCATGAAAAAGGCTTCCACGTCAGTTGGGATCAGATGCACCGCGATGCCCGCGCGCTTGCGTGGCGGCTGGATGGCAAAGGCCCCGATGGCGGCATCTGGCGCGCGGTGGTGGGCATCACGCGCGGCGGGCTGGTGCCTGCGATGATCGTGGCGCGCGAGTTGGATGTGCGGGTGGTGGACACCATATCGGTGATTTCCTACGCCCATCAGGATCGCGGCGATGCGGTGATGACCAAAGCCCCGCAAGCCGATCTGATGCGCGATGGCACCGGCATTCTGATCGTCGATGATCTGGTGGATTCCGGCAAAACGCTGGAACTGGTGCGCCGGATGTATCCGATGGCGCATTTCGCCACCGTCTACGCCAAGCCCAGCGGCAAGCCGATGGTCGATACCTATATCACCGAAGTCAGCCAAGACACGTGGATTTTCTTTCCCTGGGACATGGCGCTGCAATATGTGCAACCGTTTCGCGGCAAAGACTGATCCGGCAGGCCCGTCATGTCCATGACCCATCCTTTGAACCCCGCGATGCGCGCCACCGATCCGCCCCCGGTGATGGAGGCGCGGCGCTGGTTGGCGGGGGTAACGTTTCCGCCCGAGCGCCCTTTGATCAACATCAGTCAGGCCGCACCGGTTGATCTGCCGCCATTGGCGCTGCGTCAGGCGCTGGCGGATGCAGCGTTGCATGATCCTGCGGCGCATCTTTATGGCCCCGTGCTGGGCCTGCCCGGCTTGCGCGCCGAAATCGCCGTGCAATGGTCGCAGGCCTATGGTGGCGCGATTGTCGAAGATCAGGTCGCCATTACCCAAGGGTGCAATCAGGCCTTTTGCGCGGTGATGTCCACGCTGGCGGGGGCGGGCGATCAGGTGATCTTGCCAACGCCTTGGTATTTCAACCATAAAATGTGGTTGGATATGCAGGGGGTTACCGCTGTGCCCTTGGCAACGGGTGCCGGGCTGATCCCGCTGGCCGCAGATTGCGCCCGTCTGATCACGCCGCAAACCCGCGCCATTGTGTTGGTCAGCCCGAACAATCCGGGCGGCGTGGAGTATCCGGCGCAAACGCTGGCCGATTTCCGCGATCTGGCACGCAGCCACGGGCTTGCGCTGATCGTGGATGAAACATACCGCGATTTCGACAGCCGATCCGGGCGCCCGCATGATCTGTTCACCGATCCTGACTGGGCCGATACTTTTATCCATCTTTACAGCTTTTCCAAAACCTACCGCCTGACCGGCCACCGCGTTGGGGCGGTTGTGGCATCGCAGGGCCGTTTGGCCGAGATCGAGAAATTTCTCGATACCGTCGCCATTTGTCCCAGCCAGCTGGGCCAGATTGCGGCGCTTTGGGGGATGCAGAACCTGTCCCAGTGGGTGGCAGGAGAGCGGGCCGAGATTTTGGCCCGAAAGGCCGCAATGGTGGCGGGCTTTGCCGCCCTGCCGGACTGGACGCTGCTGGGCTGCGGCGCGTATTTCGCCTATGTCGCCCACCCCTACCCCATTGCATCCGACGTCTTGTGCAAACGGCTGGTGGCCGAGGCCAGTTTGCTGATGCTGCCCGGCACCATGTTTCAACCCACAGGGTCGCAAGAGGGGGCGCGCCAGATCAGGATTGCGTTTGCCAACGCCGATACCCGCGGCATTGCCGAGGTGTTTCGCCGCCTTTCGGCGTTTCGCGGCTGATGTGCCGCCCCCCGCCGTTTTGCGGCTGATGGGCCGCGCCGTGCATCCACATCTTGCCCCGCGCTGGCCAACCGCATAGACAGGCGCGCAACCCTTTATTCGACAGGCAGACCCCATGGCCAAAGCTCCGCACTCTGACGATGCCCCCCTGAAGAAACGCCGTGGCGCATCGGTGATGGTCTGGGTGCTGATGGCCATGCTGGTGGGGGGCTTGGGCGGCTTTGGCGTGACGAATTTTGGTGGTGGGATCACCTCGATCGGCACTGTCGGTGATCGCGACATCGCGGTGAATGATTATGCCCGCGCCTTGCGGCAAGAGTTGAACGCGTTTTCGGCGCAGTTCGGCCAGACGGTCAATCTGGCGCAGGCGCAGGCGCTGGGTCTGGACAAGCAAGTGCTGCAAGGTGTGATCACCCGCACCGCGTTGGACGGCGAAGCGATGCGCGTCGGCGTGTCGGCGGGCGACGCGGTTGTGGCCAGCCAATTGTCGGCGATGCCCGCGTTTCAGGGCACGGCAGGCAGTTTTGACCGTGAAACCTACCGGCTGGCCCTAAGCCAGAACGATATGAACGAGGCCGGGTTTGAGGCGACCTTGCGCAATGACATCGCGCGCAGCCTGATCCAAGGCGCGGTTGTCGGTGGCTTTACCGCGCCTGCCGCCCTGACCGATACCATCGCCGCCTATACCGGAGAGCGGCGCGGCTATTCGCTGTTGCGCCTGACTGAGGCCGATCTGCCGGTGCCGGTGTCCGAGCCGACCGAGGTTGGCCTGACCGCCTATTACACCACCAATATCGCCGCCTTTACCCGCCCCGAGGCCAAGCGCATCACCTATGCCGCGCTTTTGCCCGATGATCTGGCCAAGGATATGCCGGTCGACGAGCAAAAGCTGAAAGACCTGTATCAAGCCAAGATCGCCGACTACATCATCCCCGAAAAGCGTCTTGTGGAACGGTTGGTGTTCCCCACCGATGCCGAGGCAGCCGCGGCCAAAGCCAAGCTGGACGCAGGCGCTGCGTTCGAAGATCTGGTGGCCGAACGCAAGCTGACACTGGAAGACATCGACCTTGGCGATGTGTCCAAGGCAGAGCTTGGTGCCGCAGGCGACGCGGTGTTCGCGCTGGCGGGTCCGGGCGTGGCAGGCCCGCTGCAATCCAGCCTTGGGCCGGCGCTGTTTCGGATGAATGCCGTGCTGGCAGCCCAGGAAACCACATTTGAGCAAGCCCGCGAAGGCTTGTCAGCGGAAATGCAACAAGACGCCGCCCGCCGCGCCATTGCCGACAAGGTTGAGGCGATTGACGATCTGCTGGCAGGCGGGGCCAGTCTGGAAGAGGTTGCCAAAGAACAGGGCATGACCATCGCCACCATCGATTACGCGGTCGGGGCCGAAGATAACGCGGCCATCGCAGGCTATACCGATTTTCGCGATGCGGCGGCAAAACTGGCGATGGGTGATTTTGCCGAAGCGGTGATTTTGGATGATGGCGGCGTGGTGGCGATGCGGCTGGATGCGGTGGTGCCGCCGACGCCGCTGGCTTTTGCCGATGTGCGCGACAAAGTTGCCGCCGCCGCCCGCGCCGATCTGCTGACCAAAGCGCTGTCTGACCACGCGGTTGTGGTGAAATCTGCGGTCGAGGCTGGCACGTCGCTGGGGGTTTACGGCATCGTGCAACGCACCGCGGCCACAGACCGGCAAGGCTTTGTCGAAGGTGCGCCAGACACCCTGATGCCCGCGATCTTTGACATGGCAGCGGGCGATGTGCGGGTGATCGAAGGGGCTGGTTTCACCGCCGTGATGGTGTTGGACAGCATCGCCCCAGCGCTGACCACGGGTGACGACGCAGTGGCACTGCGCGAAGCGATCGTCACCCAAGCCACCCAGGCGATTTCCGGTGATGCGTTCACCCTGTTTACCAACGCGCTGACCGCCGAGGCGGGCATCACACTGGATCAGAATGCCATCAACGCTGTGCATGCGCAATTTGGCAACTAGGGCCGACGCGCTATGAACCTGCAACCCGGTTATGACGAATTTGAACGCGGCTGGGCTGCGGGCGCGAACCAGTTGGTTTATGCCCGGCTTGCCGCCGATCTGGACACGCCGGTCAGCCTGATGCTGAAACTGGCCGAAGCCCGCACCGATACCTTCATGCTGGAATCGGTCACCGGGGGCGAAGTGCGCGGGCGCTATTCGGTGGTGGGGATGAAGCCCGATCTGATCTGGAAATGCCATGGCACGGTCGCACAGATCAACCGCGCGGCGCGGTTTGACCCGTTGGCCTTTGTCACCGAACCCGCAGCGCCGTTGGACAGTTTGCGCGCATTGATCGCGGAGTCGCGCGTTGATCTGCCCGAAGGCCTGCCCGCGATTTCCAGTGGCCTGTTTGGCTATCTGGGCTATGACATGATCCGGCTGGTCGAACATCTGCCCGATGTGAACCCAGACCCGCTTGGCCTGCCCGATGCGGTGCTTTTGCGCCCGTCGGTGGTGGCGGTGCTGGACGGGGTCAAGGGCGAGGTCACGCTGGTGGCTCCGGCGTGGACCGCGTCGGGCCTGTCGGCCCGTGCCGCCTATGCCCAGGCGGCCGAGCGGGTGATGGATGCCTTGCGCGATCTTGACCGCGCCGCCGCCATCCCGCGTGATCTGGGCGAGGCCGCGGGCGTGGGCGATGCGGTGTCGAACTTTACCCATGACGGCTATAAGGCGGCGGTTGAACGCGCCCGCGACTACATCCGCGCCGGCGACATCTTTCAGGTGGTGCCAAGCCAACGCTGGGCCCAAGCGTTTGATCTGCCGCCTTTCGCGCTGTATCGCAGCTTACGGCGCACCAACCCGTCGCCGTTCATGTTCTTTTTCAACTTTGGCGGCTTTCAGGTGATTGGCGCCTCGCCCGA
This sequence comes from Cypionkella sp., assembly GCA_031422555.1. GTDB lineage: Bacteria > Pseudomonadota > Alphaproteobacteria > Rhodobacterales > Rhodobacteraceae > JANNAT01. Next base: position 13,577 of record JANPLZ010000144.1, read on the forward strand.
GATTCTGGTGCGGTTGCGCGACGGCGAAGTAACCGTGCGCCCCATCGCAGGCACAAGGATGCGCGGTGCCACCCCCGAACAGGACAAGGCGCTGGAGCTGGATTTGCTGGCCGATGCCAAAGAGCGCGCCGAACATCTGATGCTGCTGGATCTGGGCCGCAATGATGTGGGCCGGGTGGCCAAGATCGGCACCGTGCGCCCGACCGAACAATTCATCATCGAACGCTATAGCCACGTCATGCACATCGTCAGCAACGTGGTGGGGCAGATTGCGGATGGTCAGGATGCGTTGTCGGCGCTGCTGGCGGGATTGCCTGCGGGCACGGTATCGGGTGCGCCAAAAGTGCGCGCCATGCAGATCATTGACGAGTTGGAACCCGAAAAGCGCGGCGTCTATGGCGGCGGCGTCGGCTATTTCGCCGGCAACGGCGAGATGGATTTCTGCATTGCCTTGCGCACGGCCGTTTTGAAAAACGAGGTGCTGTATATACAGGCCGGGGGCGGTGTGGTTTATGACAGCGACCCCGAGGCGGAATATCAAGAAACCGTCAACAAATCCCGCGCCTTGCGCCGCGCCGCCGAAGACGCCGGGCTGTTCGCGCGCCGCAACGGCGGCTGACGCCCGCCCGCAGGCTGCACGGCCACACCCGGCACGGCCCGGCCATAGGCTGCACACCGCGCGACCGTACGCCCTAAGGCACGCTTCTGTCACGCTTCGCGCACCACCCACAGCGCAATCGCCAGCGCGGCCATGGCCATCGCCAGACAGGCCGCGTAAATCGAACCCGCACCGCCCAAGCCCAAAAGGGCAGCCCCCACCGTTGGCGCCGCCGCCGCCGACAGGATCGGTGCCACCGCCACCGCGCCCGATATGGTGCCAAAGCCACGATGGCCCAGCTTGTCCGCCACCAACACCGGGCGCAAAATTGACACCAGCCCCAGCCCCGCGCCTTGCAGGCCCGCCACCGCAAATACAAGGCCGGGGGCCGCCCCCGCCATCATCAGCACCACCGCCGCCGCCACAACCGCGCCAAACGACCACAAAGTTGCCCGCCGGTTGTTCACCCGCGCCGCCCCGATCAGCAGCGCTAACCGCCCCAACACTTGCGCAGGCCCGATACAGGCCGCCGCCAGCGTCGCCGCCGCCGGTGATGCGCCACGCTGTTCAAACAGCAACAAAACATAGGTCAGCAAAATGCCGTGGTTCAGCATCACCAACCCGAACATCGCCGATACCGCCCAAAACATCGGTTGGCGCAGCGCTTGGTGCAGCGCCCCCGGCTCGGGGATGGGCCGGGCCTGACCCAAACGCTGGCCCCGGCGCAGTGCCCGCACCGCAAGCTCATTGACCGGCGCAGCGCCCACCAACACCAGTGCGGCAAACACCAACAGCGCCCCTTGCCGGCCCAAAAGCCGCCCCAACACATCGCCCAACGGAAACGCCAAAGTGCCGGCAAATCCAGCCACCAAAGTGACCCGGGTGATTGCCGCGCGCGCGCCATCGCCCAGACGGCGGGTGATAAAGGCAAAGCAGGTCTCGTAAAGGCACCCCGCCTGCGCCACGCCGATGACGGCCCATGCCAGCAGCCACGCCGCAGGTGTCGGGGCAAAGGCCAGCCCTGCGACGCCGATTGCCGCCAATACCGGCGCATAGGTCAGCATCTCGCCACCATAGCCGCGATCCACCCAGCGCCCGGTGAAGGGCGTAAGCATCGCCATGATCAGGAACCCCAGCGTCGGGCCCAACGCCAATTGCGCCACGCTCCACCCGGTTGCCGCCTGCAAATCCGGCAGCAAGGCTGGAAAGGCATAGTATACTGCGGCGTAAATCAGGGTTTGGCCAACCGACAGCAACCAGATCGCGGCCCCGGCCCCCCATTTCGCACCTGACATCACAGCCGGTAAAGCGCGCCGAACTTGGCTTCAAGATAGTCCAGCAGCGGGCCTTCGTCGGGTTCAAAGCCGCAGGCGTGGCGGATGGTGGCGCGGGGGTCGCGCAAGCCGCCATGGCGTTGCAAAGTGTCGCGCAGCCATCCGGTGGCCGCCGACGTATCCCCCGCCGCCAATTGCGCCTGCAAATCCGGCAGCGCCGCCTGCATCGCATGGTGCAGACAGCCCGCATAGACATTACCCAGACTGTAGGTCGGGAAATAGCCAAACAGGCCGCAAGACCAATGCACATCTTGCAACAGGCCATGCGATGGGCGATCCACCGCCACCCCGAAATCGGCGCAGAACCGGTCGTTCCACGCGGCCTGCAGATCGCCCACCGCCAGATCACCCCGGATCAGCGCGCGTTCCAGATCAAAGCGCAGCATGATGTGCAGATTATACTGCACTTCGTCCGCTTCGGTGCGGATGAAACCAGCATGCACCCGGTTGACGGCGGCATAAAACGCCTCGGGCCCGTCCACGCCGATATCGCCGAACCGGGCCTGCATCTGGCCATACATCCACGACGCAAATGCGCGGCCCCGCCCGATCTGGTTTTCGTAAATCCGGCTTTGGCTTTCGTGCACCCCCATCGACACGCCATGCCCCAACGGCGTCAGCGCATAGGCCGGGTCAATCGCCAGTTCATAGCTGGCATGGCCAACTTCGTGGATGGTGGAATAGATGCAGTTGAACGGATCACTTTGCACCACCCGTGTGGTGATACGGCTGTCGGATCCGCCGCCCGATGAAAACGGATGCACCGCGAGATCAATACGCCCCCGGCTGAAATCATAGCCAAACGCGGCGGCCAGATCATGCGCAAAGGCCAGTTGCCGGTCTGGCGCGAACTGACCCGTGATCGCCGCCGGGGCTGGTGCCGCCAGAATCGCTGTGCGCAAGGCCACCAGACGGGGGCGCATCCGGTCAAACATGCCACCCAGACTGGCCGCCGTTGCCTGCGGTTCATAATCATCAATCAGCGCGTCATAAAGATCGCCGCCCGATGCCAGACAGGCCGCCTCCTGCCGCTTTAGATCAATCACTTGCGCCAGAGTGGGCAGAAAATCCGCCACCGTTTCGGCGGCTCGGGCGGCGGCCCAGATGCCTTGGGCGGTCGAGGTCACCCGCGCCAATTCCTGCGCCAGATCGCCGGGCACTTTAACGCTACGGGCATGGCTGCGGCCAATGTGGTGCAGATTGGCGCGGGCGATATCGTTATCGCCCACCGCCTGTGCCAGCCAATCGCCGATGCGCGGGTCGCTGCGGCGCGCGTGCAACACGCCTTCCAGTGCCGCCATTTCCTCGGCGCGCTGATCCGCGCCTGCGCGCGGCATCATGGTTTCCTGATCCCAGCCCAAACGGTCCATCACTGAGGACAGCGCCTCGGTCTGGCGTTGATGGGCCATCAGGTCGGCATAGGCGGCGGTGGGGGCGGCGGATGCGGTCATGCGGTGCCCTTTCGGATGGAACCGGCGATGGGGAACGCCGCCAGATGGCGCGCGCGGATGATCAGAACCCACAGGATGATCGCACCGATCTGATGGGTGATCGCCACATGCGGTGCTGCGGCCACCAAGGCGGTGGTGATGCCAAACACCATCTGCGCCACCATCATTGCCATCACTGCGTTGAACCCTGATCTGGTGGCAGTTGACGCTGATCTGCGCGCCCGCAGCCAGACCGCGATGCCAAAGACAAACAGCACATAGCCCGACATGCGGTGGATAAACTGCACCAACCCGGCGTTTTCAAAGAACGCCGTCCACACTGGCCGCGACCCGCCCAAACCGTCGGGCACATAAAATGCATCGGCCGGAAAGAAATTGCCGTTCATCAAGGGCCAAGTCGGAAAGCCGCGCCCGGCATCAATGCCCGCCACCAGCGCGCCCAACAGAATTTGCAGAAAAGTGAAATGCAACAAGCCCGTCGCCATGCCATGCAACCTTGGCTCACCGGCGCGGCGGGCCACCAGCAGATCGGTTTCACTGCGCCCCAGTTGGAACACCGCCGCCGCAATCAGGCCAAGGATGACAAAGGCCAGTCCCAGATGGGTGGCCAACCGGTACGACGCCACATCGACCATTGCCCCCTGCAACCCCGATGACACCATCCACCAGCCCACCGCGCCTTGTGCCCCGATCAGCGCGCCGATGGCAAACAGGCGCGGCGTCCAGCCAGTTGGGATCTTGCGCGCGACCAGAAAGGCCAAAAACCCCACGACCCAAACCGCACCAATCACCCGGCCCAACACGCGGTGCGCCCATTCCCACCAATAGATGGTTTGGAACGCCTCTAGCGTCATGCCCTTGTTTTGCAACAGATACTCGGGGCTGGCCTGATACTTGCCAAACTCTGATTGCCAATCCGCGTCGGTTAGCGGCGGCATGATCCCGGTCACGGGCCGCCATTCGGTAATCGACAGCCCCGAATCCGTCAGCCGTGTCAGCCCGCCAACCACGATCATCACGACGACCAGCAAAAACAGCCCGATCAGCCAGCCACGAATACCGCGCCGCGCGCCTTTGGTGCGGGCGTCAATCATGCCCGGCATCGCGGCTGCGGGCTGCATTGTGCCCGGCGTGACCTCTTCAAAAATACTGCGCTTGGTGGCCATGATACGCTTCCTTCTTCTTGGGCCGGACAGTAATCCCCGTCCCTGCCCGCTTCAAGGCCCTGCGGCGATGGTGCATCCGGGCGGCCGTGCCTGCCGTTCAGTCATCTCCTTGTTTGCGCAAGCGAAAGGCGATCTGGCGCAGCATGCCATGAAAGGTCTGCACTTCGGCCCGGGTCAGGCCCAGCCGCGACCACATGTTGCGCAGACTGGCCTTCATGCCGGGCACTTTGGCCTCGGGGTAAAAGAACCCGGCAGCTGTCAGCCGTTCTTCAAAGTGATCGCCCAGCTTTTCCACATCAATCGCCGGGGCAAATTCGGTGCGCGCCAGTTCCATCACCTCGGGGGCGATCACTGTGGTTTGCCTGCGCCATTCATAGCCCATCAGCAGCACGCATTGCGCCAGATTAAGCGAGGCAAAATCGGGGTTCACCGGCACCGAAATGATAGCATTGGCCAGCACCACATCTTCGTTTTCCAACCCCGCCCGTTCGGGGCCAAACAAGACGCCCACCTTTTTGCCCTGCCCAGTCATTTCGCGGGCATACTCCATCGCGCGTTCGGGCGTCATGACCGGTTTGGTCAATTCGCGCCCGCGGGCAGTGGTGGCAAACACATAATCGCAATCGGCAATCGCCGCCTGCACGGTGGGAAAAACCCCTGCCGCGTCAAGCACCCGCCCCGCGCCGGACGCAAGGGCCACCGCACGCGGGTTGGGCCAGCCGTCGCGCGGATCGACAATGCGCATCCGTTCCAGCCCGAAATTCAGCATCGCCCGGGCAGCGGCCCCGACGTTTTCACCCATTTGCGGGCGCACCAGAATAAAGGCGGGCGGGATCATATCTGGCCTGTTTGCAAAGGATTGCCGCCTGATACGCCACGCTTGCGTCCCTGACAAGAACGCGGGGCGGCGGTGCATGGCCAAGCCGCGCAATCTGCGCTAACTAGACCCAACTTCAACACCGCCCTGGTCTTACAAAGGTCGCTATCATGTCCGACGCCGAGCGCGCGCAAATCACCCTGATCACCCCGCCCGCCTTTGATCTCGAGGTGTTTCCGGATCAATTGGCCGCCGTGCTGGACGGGGTTGATATCGCCTGTCTGCGCCTGTCGCTGGCCAGCCGGGACGAAGACCTGATCGCGCGTGCCGCCGATGCCGCCCGGGTTGTGGCCCATGCCCGCGATGTGGCGATTGTGATCGAAACCCATGTTCTGATGGTGGAACGGCTGGGGCTTGACGGCGTGCATCTGACCGATGGCGCGCGGCTGGTGCGCAAGCTGCGCAAAGATCTGGGTGCCGATGCCATCATCGGCGCGTTTTGCGGCGTCACCCGCCACGATGGCATGAATGCCGCCGAAGCCGGGGCAGATTACGTGTCTTTCGGCCCGATCGGAGCGTCGCCGTTGGGCAGCGGTGAGAGGGTGGATTTCGATCTGTTCGACTGGTGGTCAAAGGTGATCGAAGTGCCGGTGATCGCCGAAGGCGCGTTGACGCTGGATTTGGTGGCGAAATTCGCCCCCGTTGCTGATTTTTTCGCCATTGGTCCCGAAATCTGGGGTCACGACGATCCGTTGTCCGCACTGAAAACCCTGATCGCGCCTTTGGGCTAGCGCGTCAGGCCGTGCCGCCCCCATCGCGCCGGCCCGTCTCGCCAGCCGGGTGATGCGCGCGGATCACCGCTTCGCACTGCGCGGCCAGATCTTTGCGCCCGCCAAAGGCGTCAACCGGCAGCGGGGGGTGAAAGATGATTTCAACCGAACCGGGGTTTTGGCTGGCCAGAATCATCAGCAGATGCGGCGCGAACCCCATATCACCCCACCAGCCGTAAAACCGCGCATCCGCCCCTTGCGGCGCGTGGTAAACCACGCTGACCGGCTGAATATGCAAGATATGATCCAGACCATGGCTGTAAAACGCGCCAAACAGCGTTGATTTGAAAGGCAATATCCGCACTGCATCAGTGCTGGTGCCTTCGGGAAAAAAGATCAACCGGTGCCCCGCGCGCAGCCGCGCCTCAAACAGTGCCTGTTGACGCTTTGCGTCAATGCCGCGACGGGCGATAAACACTGTGCCCGTAGCGCGCGCCAGCCAGCCGATACCCGCCCAGACCTGCACTTCGGCTTTGGCAACGAAATAGCCGCGCTGCACCGCGTTCAGCGCAAAAATATCCAGCCATGACGCATGGTTGGCGACCACCGCGCCTTTGTGCCGCATTGGCGTGCCGACGGTGCGCAACCCGATCCCAAGGATCGGAAAGGCCGCGCGGCAAACCGCTTGGGTAATGAAGGGCGTCACCGGGCGGTTTTGGCCACACAGCGGGCGTTCCATAAGCCGCACCAGCACCAGCACCATCAACGCGCCATAGGTCAACGCGCCCAACACACCGCCGCGCCACAGCACCCGCAGCCACGCCGAAAGTGTCATGCGCGGCGATGCAATAACCGCCTTTTGCCAATCGCTCATCCGTCGCGCGCCTGTTTGCGCAGGTAATAGGCGCGGTGCTTTTCGCTCATGTTTTCGGTGTCCATCAGCAGGCAGACATCGGTGGTGTTAAAGCCGTGATCCACCCAAGCGCCGTCGCCGACAAACCCGCCCAGCCGCAGATAGGCCTTGATCAACGCAGGCGTCTGCGCCATCGCCGCTGCGCGATTTAGCCGATCGGGCGCGATCAGGTTCATCTCCTGACGCTGTTCGGGCCTCGCGGTGACCCGCAAGTTGGGCGGTGCCAGATGGTGATGGTGCAGATACGACAGGGCCTGCGCCAGCCCTTGCGCATCGGTGCCGTGAAACGAGGCGGCGCCGAACATCACTTCGATGCCCCGCTCCAGCACATAATCGGCCAGCGCATTCCACAGCATGAACATCGCAGCCCCGCCCCGGTGATCGCGCTGCACACAGGACCGCCCCAGTTCCAATAGCCGCCGCCCGCTGGATTTAAGCGCGGTCAGATCATATTCCGTTTCCGAATAATACCGCCCCACCCGCGCCATCCGGTCAAAAGGCAGCAGGCGGTAAACGCCCACCACATCGGTCAGTTGCGCCGGATCGCCCGCCGGATCAATCAGCAGCAAATGGTCAAAAAACGGATCAAACTCATCTTGTTCCAGTTGATTTTCGTGGTCCACCAGCGGGCCGTTTGCCCCCAGTTCGGCCACGAACACCCCGTAGCGCAACCGCTGCGCCGCCCGCAAATCCCGCGCGTTTTGCGCCAATCGCACGGTATAAGGGGCGTCTTGGGCGGGCATGTGCGGCACTTAATCCACGCGGATGATCAGGCGCTGTCTTAGGGTGCGGCCCAAGTGATTGCAACCGTCATGGCGCAAAAGGCTGCGGCCCGCCTTCGCGACAAACCCACGGAATAGCCCCGCGCGGCACACTCGGGGGTTGAATTAACCATATGTTAATCCATCATGGGTTCAGTGGCGTGAAATCCCGCTGCAACGTCACCTCGCCCATGTTCATCACCACCTTGCCTGCATGTTCAAAATTCACCGTCACCCGCCCGTTGATCGCTGACTGCACCTGCCCCAAGCCCCAGTCGGGCTGGTTCGGATGGCGCACCAGCATCCCCGGTTCCAGCATCGCCGCCATTCGTATCGCCCCCCAAGCCAAAGGATCCCCGCAATGCCCGACAAGCCTGATCTTGCTGCTCTTGTGGGCTCTCGCATTTGCCACGATCTTATCAGCCCGATTGGTGCCATCGGCAATGGGGTCGAATTGATGGTGATGGAAACTGCCACTTCCATGGGGCCGGAACTGGCGTTGATCAACGAAAGTGTCGGGCATGCCACCGCCCGTATCCGGTTTTTTCGGGTGGCCTTTGGGGCGACGGGCACCGATCAACGCATCGGGCGATCCGAGGTCAGCGCAATTTTGGCCGATATGTCGCATGGCGGCCGGGTCAGGATTGACTGGCTTAGCCCCGCCGATCTGCCGCGCCGCGATGTGAAACTGGTGTTCTTGCTGCTGCTTTGTGCCGAATCGGCGATGCCCTATGGCGGCAGCATTACAATTGAGCGCGGCGACACCCGCTGGATGCTGCATGCCACCTCTGCCAAGCTGAAAATCGACACTGGCCTTTGGGAATGTCTGGCCGATCCGCATGCCATTGCCGATATCGGCCCGGCGCAAGTGCAGTTTCTGCTGGTGCCCGAAGAAATCAGCCGCCAACACCGCCGCCTGAGTGCCGAGCTATCGGCCACCGAAATTCGTCTCAGCTTCTGACAGCACCGTCGCCAGTGACCAGATATTTGAAGCTGGTCAGTTGCTCCGCCCCCACCGGGCCGCGCGCGTGCATCTTGCCGGTGGCAATACCGATCTCGCCACCCATGCCAAATTCGCCACCATCGGCAAACTGAGTGCTGGCGTTGCGCATCAGAATAGCCGAATCCAGCCGCTGCATGAACCGCGCGGCGGTGGCGTCGTTTTCGGTCAGGATGCTTTCGGTGTGATTGCTGCCATAGTGGCGGATATGCGCAATGGCTTCATCCACCCCGTCCACCAGTTTTACCGCAATGATCATGTCCAAAAATTCGCGGCCAAAATCATCCGGGGCTGCCTGCACCGTGCCGGGAATTTTCAACAACGCGCCCGTCGTGCGCACTTCTACCCCGGCCCGCAGCAAATCCTCGATCAACACCGCGCCATGTTTGGTGAAAAACGGCCAGTCGATCAGCAAACATTCCACCGCACCGCACACCCCGGTGCGCCGGGTCTTGGCGTTCAACACCACCCGGCGGGCTTTTGCCAGATCGGCGTCGCGGTCGGCGTAAATATGGCAAATGCCCTCAAGATGCGCAAACACCGGCACCCGGGCGTCGCGCTGCACCAAACCGACAAGGCCCTTGCCACCACGGGGCACGATCACGTCGATAAACCCGGTGGCCTGCACCATGGCGGTGACCATGGCGCGGTCCTGGGTGGGCACCAGTTGGATCGCGGCCTCGGGCAGGCCCGCGTCGCGCAGGCCTTGGACCATGCAAGCATGAATGGCGCGGCACGACTGCGCGCTGTCCGATCCACCGCGCAATATCACCGCGTTGCCCGCCTTCAGACACAGCGCCCCGGCATCCGCCGTCACATTGGGGCGCGATTCGTAAATCACCCCCACGACACCCAACGGCGTTGCAACGCGCTGAATATGCAGCCCGTTCGGGCGGTCCCATTCGGCCAAAATCCGGCCCACTGGATCGGGTTGCTCGGCAATCGCGCGCAAGCCGTCCACCACGGCGCGAATGCGCGCCTCGGTCAGGGTTAGGCGGTCAACCGCCGCCCCGGTCAACCCTTTGTCACGCGCAAAATCCAGATCAAGGCTGTTGGCATCCAATATCGCCTCGCGCTGCGCCCAGATCGCATGCGCCGCCGAAATCAGCGCCGCGTATTTCCGCTCTGCCCCGACATAGGCCAACTCCGCCGCCGCCGCACGCGCAGCAGCCCCCATGGTGGCCATCAAATCCGATGTCGCAACTTCCATCCCCAGGCCCTTCATTTTGGCTTAAATACCTCCCGCCGGAGGCACCGCCATGTCCGCAAATCCCTGCATAGACAGGATAAAGCCAAAAATTTTAGATAAAATTTTTCGCCCCCCTACCCCCGTCAGACCACCATATCATCGCGGTGGATCAGCGCCGCGCGCCCGGCATAGCCCAGAATGGCCTCTATCTGCCCAGACCGGTGCCCCGCAATCAACTGCGCCTCAGCCGCTGTGTAACGCACCAGACCTTTGCCCAACACATCCCCCGCAGGCGACAGAATCGCCACCGGATCACCGCGCCCGAAATTGCCCGATACCGCCGTCACCCCGGCGGGCAGCAGCGATTTACCCGCCATCAACGCCGTCACGGCGCCTGCGTCCAGCCGCACGTCGCCGCGCGGCTTCATCGCGTTGATCCAGCGTTTGCGCGCCGCTTGCGGATCGCTTTGCGCCACAAACCACGTCCGCGCCGCCCCTGTTGCCAAGGCTTGCAGCGGGCGCAGCACCGATCCTTCCATGATCGCCATCGCGCAGCCGCCGGCAATCGCGGTTTTGGCGGCCATCAATTTGGTTTTCATCCCGCCCTTGGACAGACCCGAGATCGACTCGCCCGCCATCGCCTCGATCGAGGGGGTGATTTTTTCAATCAGATCAAAGCGCTGTGCGGACGGGTCTTGCTGCGGGTTGGCAGAATAAAACCCATCGACATCCGACAGCAAGATCAACTGATCCGCGCCCACCGTCACCGCGATTTGCGCCGCCAGCCGGTCATTGTCGCCAAAGCGAATTTCGTCGGTGGCCACGGTGTCATTTTCGTTCACAATCGGCACCACGCCAAAGCCCAGCAGGGTTTCCATCGTGGCCCGGCTGTTCAGATAGCGGCGCCGGTCCATGGTGTCTTCCAGCGTGACCAGCACTTGCGCCGTGGTGATGCCATGCGGGGCCAGCACTTCTTCATAGGCACGTGCCAGCCGGATTTGCCCCACCGCCGCCGCCGCCTGTGATTGTTCCAGCGTCAGGACGCCGTCGCCCAGATCAAGCACCTTGCGGCCCAGCGCAATAGAGCCTGATGACACCAGCACCACATCGGTGCCACGCGCCTTGGTGTCGGCCACATCTTGCGCAAGGGCGGTCAGCCAGCCCTGTTTCAGCCCCGTTTTTTGGTCCACCAGCAAGGCCGAGCCGATTTTGACCACCAGCCGTTTGGCCGCGCGCACATCCGGGGCCACCAGTGGCGTCAGGGCTGCCAAGGTGTCAAATCCACCACGGCGGACCCTTGCTTTATCTGCGCATGCAGCGCGCGCAGCGTCTCCGTCAGCCCCAGCCCAGAGACGCCCGAAATCACAAACACCGGACCACCCGAGGCTTTTTCCAGCGCTTTACGCCGCGCGGAAATGGTTTTGGCATCCAGCGCATCGCATTTGTTCAGAGCAACAATCCGGGGTTTGTCGCCCAATTCCGACGCATAAGCCTCCAACTCATGCACGATGGTGCGGTAATCCTTGGTGATGGTCGATGAGGTGCCATCGACCAGATGCAAAAGCACTTTACAGCGCTCGACATGGGCCAGAAACTGCATGCCAAGGCCCCGGCCTTCGGACGCGCCTTCAATCAGGCCCGGAATATCGGCCATCACAAATTCCGCGCCGTCAATGCCGACAACGCCAAGGTTTGGCACCAGCGTGGTAAAGGGATAATCGGCAATCTTGGGCCGGGCGTTCGAAACGGCGGCCAGAAACGTTGATTTGCCCGCATTGGGCAGACCCACCAGCCCCGCATCGGCGATCAGTTTCAGCCGCAGCCAGATCGTGCGTTCAACACCTTCCTGCCCCGGGTTGGCCCGCGTGGGCGAGCGGTTGGTGGAGGATTTGAACGCCAGATTGCCCCAGCCGCCATTGCCGCCACGCGCCAGTTGCACGCGCTGGCCGACCAGCACCAGATCGGCGATCACGGTTTCTTCGTCTTCGTCCAGAATTTCGGTGCCCACCGGCACTTTCAACCAGATATCATCGCCGGTCTTGCCGGTGCGCTGGCTGCCCATGCCGCCTTGGCCGGATTTGGCAAAGAAATGCTGCTGATAGCGAAAGTCGATCAGCGTGTTCAAACCGTCAACCGCAATCGCCCAGACCGACCCGCCATTGCCGCCATCGCCACCATCGGGGCCGCCGAATTCGACGAATTTCTCACGCCGAAACGACACGCACCCCGCCCCACCGCCGCCCGAGCGGATATAGACTTTGGACAGATCGAGGAATTTCATGGCGCAAGGCTTTCAAAGGTTAGGGCGTGCGATACCCGATCGCGGCAACAGGCTCAAGCCTTGCGTCGCGGCGCCGTGCGCGCGGGCGCTGCGTTGGCACGCCCTCTTGCCGGGTTCAGGCTTGCGCCCTCCAGTCGGCACGGGTCAGTCGCATGTCAAAGCCATCGGCGACCACGCCGCGGGCGCGCGACATCTCGGCGGTTGCGGCGGTGACGACAAAGCCCAGTTTGGTCAGCAAGGCCATTGATCCTGCGTTATCCGCCCAGACCCCGGCAGTGATCTGGTCCAGAACCAACGTGTCAAAAGCGTGCCCTATCGCCCGGCGGCAGGCGTGATGGGCAAAGCCTTGGCGCTGATGGGCGGGGGCGATCATATAGCCCAATTCGCCGTTGGTCACCGCCACGGTGCCAATCAGCGCACCCGCCAGACAAACCCCCCAGACAAAGCCATCGCCCGTGAAAGGCACCACCCGGCTGGCGCTGAAGGCCGGATCGGGTGGCCAGGGAAAGCTGCCCAACTGGCGCACCACGTGCCAGTCTGACACGATGGCATGCAGCGCGCCCGCATCAGACGGGTGCAGCGCGCGAAAGGTCAGATGCGGTGGCGTCATGGCTTGCGGTGCGCCCATCCTTGCCACACTAGTCCAGCTTTTTTACATAGGTCCAGGTCGGCACGCGGGCGGCGCGGGCCACTGAAAATGTCTCAGCGTCGCCCAGATAGCCAAATCCCGCCTGCGTCAGAACCGCCGCCGACGCCGGGTTATCCTGAAACACTTCGGCAAACACCGTGCGGTTGGCCAAAGGGTTCGCCGCCATCAGCGCGGCCACCGCATCCGAGGCAATCCCGGTGTTCCAGAACGCCGGAGCCACCCAATAGCCGATTTCAGACTGGCCGCGGTCCATCGGTTTCAGGCTGATCACGCCCAAAACTTCGGACAACCCCGCGGCCGTGCCATCCATCACCCAGATGGTGCCGCGGGTTGCCCCCGACATGGCCCGCGCGATAAAGGATTCGGTCGCGCCGGGCGGCAAGGGATGCGGGATAGACCGGGTTGCTTCGGCCACCCTGATATCACCGGCATACATCGCACACAGGCCCGCATCGGATTTGCGCATGGCGCGCAGCACAAAGCGGCCAGCGGCGATCTGGACAGTCTCAACGGTAGGGATCGTGGCAATCGTCATCGCAGCCCCCTGAAATTGCAGGATAAGGTTTGGCCCCGCCCCGGATTTGGGGCTCAAAACGCACAAGGGGACCGGTCTTTCGACCGATCCCCTTGTTACATCTGATTGTAACGGTTCGGCTTATTCGGCGGCTTTCGCGGCGGGAAGCACCGAGATAAAGGTGCGACCTTTCATGCCTTTTTTGAATGTCACATGACCTTCAACCTTGGCAAACAGCGTGTGATCGGTGCCCATACCCACGCCTTCACCCGGAAACCATGTGGTTCCGCGCTGACGCACGATGATATTGCCCGGAATGGCCACTTGGCCGCCGAACAATTTCACGCCAAGACGGCGACCCGCGCTGTCGCGGCCGTTGCGGGATGAACCGCCTGCTTTTTTGTGTGCCATCTGGTGTTACTCCGAAACAGCAGCGGCCTTGGCGGCGCGCTTGGGTTTTGCAGGGGCTTCCACGGCCACAGGGGCCGCAGCAGCGGTGGAATGTGCCGCACGACGTGCAATTGCGGTGTTTGTGGCCGCAGCCACGCCCGACTTGGCAGCCCCGGTTGCCATCACTTCGGTCACACGCACCAGCGTCAGGTGCTGGCGGTGGCCTTTGGTGCGCTGCGAGCTGTGCTTGCGGCGACGCTTGACGAAGTGGATCAGCTTTTCGCCTTTGATCTGGTCGATGACTTCGGCCTGCACCGCTGCACCGGCCACAAAAGGCACGCCGATGGTCAGCGTCTCGCCGCCAACCATCAAAATATCGTTGAACTGGATCTTTTGACCAGCCACCGCGTCAAGCTTTTCAAGCCGCAGAACGTCACCCGCCTGCACTTTGTATTGCTTGCCGCCCGTTTTCAGGACCGCGAACATGGGTCTTTCCTTCTTTTGCTTCGCATCCGTTGGCCCCCATCTAAGGGTGTTTGTGGGTTGCCCCGCCGAGAACAGCGCGCCCCTAAAGGGCGGTATGAATAAAACCCGCGCAGATTCGCATCTGATCGGGATGGCGCGTGATACGGGGGTGCGGCTGGGCTGTCAAGCGCAGGCCGCGCGGTGGACCCGGCGCGCAAGGCCACCGCGCGCATCATCCGCGCGCGATCTTGGGGTCGGCAATGGTGCCGTTCTGATTTTACAGCCCAAATCTGGATGGCAGCGCATTGCCAAAAATTACTTCGGCCCCCGATCAGGCCTGCCCGGTCGCCGCCCGTCTAAATATCTTGCCCCTGCATCAGCCGGCCCGCCGCCTGTCCCAGATCAGACGACACCTTTACCATCACCGCATCGAAGGCCACGAAAATCGCCCCGTTGATCTTTATCCCCGCGGCGGTTTGCGAAAATGCGATATAGCTTTCCAGCTCGGCATCACTCAACGACTGATAGGCCAGCGCCAGAAACGGATAAAGCCAGTCGGTGGTTTCCTGACGTATCTCGGCCTCTTGGCCCCAGACCTCTGCCAACATCTGATCTTCAGGCATCGGATCGCCAAAGCCACCGGTGCCGGAAAGCCCGCGATAAAAGGCCAGATTGGCATTCAGCGACCCCATCACATTGGATTCGATCAGATCGTTTACCGCGCCAAAGCGGATGATTTGTTCCGCCCGCGCCGATTTATCCGCGGCTGCATCTGCCCATTCCACCGCCGCCGCGGCCTCTGCCGCTTTGTCCAGCAAGATGCGCCGGGCCTCGATTTCTTGGATCATGATGCGTTGGCCAAGGCTCGAGTCAAAAAACGCCGTCGCAGACGCAAGCGTGCCCGGGTCATCGCCCACCGCCTGCGCCAAAGCCGCATCAAAACGGTTTTGCATCCTGGTGAGGTCGTAAATACTGTCGACCAAAGTTGCCCAAGCCGCCACATTTTCGCCGGGAAACAGACTGTCGGACAACTCGGAACTGGCGGCTATGCCCTCGGCGCGCATCACGTCCAGCATCTCGGCTATCCGAAGACTGCGCGAAAACGCAGCAACCGCGGGCGACAGTTCGGGCTGCACGGCCTGCGCGGCGGCGGGTGCTGCGGCGGTCATGGCAAAGGCGGGGCTGACAAGGGCCAGCATCAAAAGAACGGCGCGAAGGTGCATGGGTTGGGCCTTCTTTCATAACGTTGTCCCGCATGGCTAACGCCTTGCCAGCCCCTTGCCAACCGCGCCGGATTGCCGCGCCGCACAAACCGCCGTGATACCGCCGATCCTTGGTCCACCGCTTGTGCCGAAATCGGGGTTGCAAGCCCCGCCAGACCCCGCTAAACGCCGCCCACGATCCCTACCGCGGAGAGGTGGCAGAGTGGTCGAATGCGGCGGTCTCGAAAACCGTTGTCGGTTTGCGCCGACCCAGGGTTCGAATCCCTGTCTCTCCGCCACGCATACCCAAGATCTGTCGTTCAAGCCTTACCGACATGCACCGTGGTCGACAGACCGGGTTGGCGGACGCCGCCTTTTATACCGATATACATTCACCCAGAATCTGGCGGCCCGTCGTGCGGAACATCCATGGCAAGTGGCGTGTCTCCATGTCAATTGCCCCTCCGGTTGCTTTGGCCATCTGGCGGGCGCAGTGGATTGTGAACAAGACCTGATCGCGCCGCCGCAGCAGGCTGGCTTTGCGTGACTGCAAGAACCCGGTATGTGCGGCCATTGTCATCACGTTCAATCCCGGATACCCCACAATCGGGCAGGTCTGGGCGCGTGCCAGTGCCAGCGCTGACAGGCGCAAAGTGGCGGGTCCGGCGGGTTGGCCAAACAGGACCACAGATCTTGGGTAATCAAACAGCCTGTGCTGCGGCGCGCTGATCACCCAACCCGCGTTCAACAGCGCGCTTGTGGCCTTTGTCCAGCCGCCCTGATCAACGGCAAGTTCCAGCACATCACAGTCGCCCGGACAATCGGGGGCGGAGAGCACCCAGTCGCGCAATTCGCCAACAGCCACCAACCCAAGGCCCGCAACGGCTGGATCCATCAGCATTTTTCGTAGATTGCCCAGATTGGCGTGGCCCCGCAACCGCCCTTGGCGTGCGATGTTCCGGATAACACCGCCGTGGGTGTGCGCGGCGATATCCGCTGCAAACCGGTTTGCAATCATCCCGATCAATTTGTGCTGAAGGTAGGGCACCGCGCCCACATCCAGACGGTCCAGCCAGTTCGCGCAAGCCGCACGCGCCACTGCATCGTTACAATGAAGCGCTGCTACATACAGGCCCTTGGGTGCCAACAGCCGATGCGGAAACAGATATGCCCGCATGATCAGCGCTGCCGTTTGCGTTCCAGCGCCAACATGGCCACCCGCAAAAAGTCACGGGCCTGCCCGCCCCCCGCCATGCCCGCCCCCGCCCTGAACGAATAGCTGTCCGGGTGGATCCGACGATCGGCCAAAGTCTGATCCAGCAGCTTGAACTTCAGTCCCGCGGCCCGCGCGCGCGCGAACCAATCAATCATTTCGCCGTAGCCATTGCCCATATCGCGCACATCGCCCACCCGGTGGAAGGCCGCGCGCCAGATCACAAGGCTGGAACGGGCCCATCCCGACGTCTCTTCGGGGGCGGTTCTGATATGGGTGTCGCCAAAGGGACGCAATTTTGCCAACACGGCATCCAGACCAAGGCTGGAATCGAGCAAAACTGCCAACTGAATTTCCATCTTGCGCGGGTGCCACACATCATCGCTGTCCAACGTCGCAACGATAGCTGTGGCAACTGCGGCAATCCCGGTAGACGTTGCAGCCCCCGCCCCCTTGTTCGCGGTTGAGATCACCCAAACCAACGGGCTGATACCGGCTGCAATCTGCGCCGTTGCATCGGTAGAGCCATCATCCACGACGATGATCTGCGCAGGAAGAACGGATTGTGCCAAAACCGACTGCACTGTTTCGGCAATATGTTTTTCCGCGTTATAGGCCGGAATGACCACCGAATAGGCATTATGTTCCATACAGTTTGAAGACCTTTTCCAAAACAGCGGGTTCCACCAACCTGAACATGCCTTCGCCCGACATCAGACAAGGATCGGCTTTGCGCCGCTTTGCGTGCAGCAAAAGGGCGCGCATGAAACCCCTTTTCATTGCCGTGTGATTGGATGTCGCATTCGCGGTATGGCGGCGGTAATACAGCACCAGATCATCGTGCGTCACGATGTCGGCGCAGATTTCCTTTATTCGCAGCAGATAATCAATGTCTTCGCCATGGCTGAACGACAGGTCGAACAAGCCTACGCGGCGAATCACGGCACTGCGAAAAACCCCCGTTGACAGGGACACCCCCGGCAAAAGCGGATATTGGGTCAGCAATGACTTGCCGTCGTCCAGATCATGCGTTGGCACAACCCGCATTCTGCCAAAGGTCATTTGCACATCCGGGGCGTCGCGCAAAATCTTCAGCCCCGGCTGATAGGCCTGATCAACAAGCACATCATCGGCGTCCAGAAACGTCACAAACCCGGCCTGCATATCAACCTCACCAATAAGCCGGTTGCGCGCAGCACTTACACCTTGGTTGACCCCAAGGCGGAACACCTTGAGACCCCGAATATGGTTCATTTTTTCCCGAACGATTGCAGCGGTCGCATCAGTCGATCCGTCATCGCACACAAGGATTTCCGTACCCCCGTCAACGGTTTGTGCGGCAGCCGAGTCGATGGCGGCACCAATGTATTTTTCGGCGTTAAAGGCCGGGATCAGGATGCTTAGCACGGCAACTGCCTTAAGAACTTCGCCAATTCGGCAGAGACTTCGGTATGATTGTCTGACAGCTCCATGCCAAAACATGGCACATCGCGCACCAGTGCCGCACAGGCCTTGAACACTTGGGCCGAATCCACCGCGTGCTGATAAATCGTCGAAAACGCCAAGGTCTTGAACACGCCCAAGGGGTCAATCGGAAAGAACCTCGTGTGCTTTGCCCCAAGGCGGGGGGCCAGCAAAACGTGGATGGGGGCGGTATCAACGATGGCACTGGGCAGCAGGGTTTCTGGCCGGAACACGGCTTTATTCTGCCAGTTCAAGGCGGTGGGCCTTGGCAATCCCACCCGGTCAAGCCCCGCGACATCCTGTTTGACACTGCGGTAAATGGCATGCGCGCGGTAGCCGTCGGTCGCCGAAATCAGGGTGTAATCATCCCCCGCCGATTGAAAACCACAAGCCAACGCCCCCAGCACCGTGCCAGACTTTCCCGCCCCGCCATAGCCTACCAGCAACGCACCAACACCGCCGATAGTCAGCGATGCCGCATGGACCATGGTTTTGTGGTCAAGATCGGCAATCCATTTGCAAAAATAGGCCAAAGGGGCCGACATTTCCCAAACTGCCGTTCCCGCAGTGCCGGGTTGCAGCCTGACACCAAAACGATTTTTTGAATCGAAGATGTCCCAACTGTTGCGCTCGGCGTTGTAAATGGCCCGGACACCGTTTTCTGCCAGATAGGTATCCGGTGGCGGCGGGCCTTGATGCGGCACGCAAAGTGCGGCGGCCTGATGCGCAAGATGCCAGCCCGAATAATCGGCGTATAAAGCGATATCGGCAACCGGATCTGTCGCTGTCGGCGGCGAGGCCAGGCACTGACGCAGGCTGGATTTCAGAAAATCCTCGGATTCGGCAAACTGGAACGCCTGCGCGCCAAGGGTCACCGTCACCCGATCCTGCGGCTGCGACGCGGCAAATCCGATGCGCCCCTGCGCCAGCGCCCGCAGCACAAACCGCTCCATATCGTCGGACTGCGTGCTTTTTGCGCCGGGACGAGCGTTCATTTCATCATTCTGCCGGTGGTGGGATCAATATCATGCACCGGGTCCGCCGCGATCAATTCGGCCAGATCAGAGTGGCTTTCGATAAAGAACGTGGGGCCCGCCGCCAAAATCGCCGCGCAAATTGTGGGGTCGGCCGCGTCAAGGTGCGCGGCCACGCCGCGCAACAACCCGAACCCAACCATTTTGGCCACCACGCCCGCCGCCTCGTCACCCGCCCCCGGCTCTTGCAGATCAAGACCAATTTGCAGCGATTGCAGGCTGTGGCCCGCCTCAAACGCCGCCAGCAGCGGCACCAGCCGATCCCCCACATCAAAATAGGTTCCGGTATCGAGGTTAAGAATAACCACGCCTTCCTGAAATTTTTCGCCGACCACTTCAGGGGCCGAAAGTTCGTATGATTGGGGGGTCATATTGGTGTCCTTTTTTCATTCCTTCACACCAATCGACCAAAATTGCCACCCACAAATCACACACCTGAACCGTCGTCTTGGGGGGATAAGTCAATGACGAAATCACACAGGCTTGCAAGCCTGTGATCGTGGGTCACCACAAAAATAATTGACTCGGCTTTGGCTGCAAAAACCCGGGCGATCATGGCACTGCCGGTCGCGCTGTCCAGATTGCTGGTGGGTTCATCCAATACATAGACCGCAACGTCATCCAGCATGGCGCGGGCAATGCCGATCCGCTTGATTTGTCCGCCGGACAGGTTCTGCCCTTGTTCACCCACAAAGGTGCCAAGCGACAGGTTGCGCCCGTCAAGCACCTCGTCAAAACAGGCCAGTTGCAGCGCGGCTTGCAGCCGGTCCGGCGCACATGGCTGACCTAGCGTGATGTTTTCAGCAATGCTGACATCGAACAAAACCGGGCTTTGCGGGCAGTATCGCAACTGCTTTTGCCAGCTTCGGCAGTGCGCGGTCTGCCGATCCGTCCCGTCAAGCTGCACCACCCCGGCGGTGGGCTGTAGCAACCCGGCGATCACGTCAATCAACGTGCTTTTGCCAGCCCCGGACGGCCCGGTAATCGCCACTTTCTGACCCAGATGCGCCGCAAAGCTGATACCGCTGATCGACGGCATGGCATTGCCGGGATAGGTAAACGCGACATCCTTGAAAGCAATGCCATTGCGCAGGGGCGGACAAGGCAGTTCGGGGCCGCGCGGTTGAAACCCTTGGAAAACCTGTTCGAATTTTGTGACCAAAGGCCAACCGCTGCGCAGCGTGGCAAGGTTGACAAACACCTGATGACCCATGGGAAACAACTTTAGCCCGGCCGCCGCAAACACCGCCAATGACGGCAGATAACTTGCGCCAATCGGCGTGGAACTGGACAGCGCAAAAAACAACACCCACGCCAACATGGTGAAAATCAACGCCTCCAGCACCAACTTGGGCAGTTCTGTGAAAGCTGTCCGATTTTTGCCCGACCGCGCCAGCTGATCGCTGGCCGCCTCAAAATCCTGAACAAACCGCGCCTCCAGATGCGACAGGCGCACTTCGCGTCCCGCCGCAAATGCCTCGGAACTTAGGCGGTGGCGGCGTGCATGCGCCCTGATCTGGCTTTCGGCATCCAGCTTTAAGGGCCCACGCAAAAGCACAAAGATCACACCGTAAATCGCCACAATTGCGCCACCAAACACCGCGGTTGCAACAGGATGCACCACCAAAAGCACAGCCGTTACAGTGACAACCAACACCGCTTGGGAAATCAGGCGGCCCAGCGGGATGGTGACAAAAGAGATCAAATCATGCGCATCGCTGATGATCGCGGCCCGCGTGTCAGAAGAATGGTTCGAAAAATGCCACTCATAGGGCTGGTTCAGCGCTTTTTCGAACAAGCGCGCGCTGAACACATAGCCTTGTGACAGGTTCACCTTGGCAGTCTGATGAATGGCCACGGCGCGCAAGGCCAATCCAGCCACATACAACAGTCCCAGCAGGCCAAACGCGCTGCCCGCCGATCCGCCGCCAAACCATGCGGGGGCTGCACCCTTATGACTGGCCAGGATCACCGCAACCAACGGAAAAATTGCTGCAATACTGGCTGTTTCCAGCAAGGCCGCCACCGCCCCCAAAGCATAGGTTTTCACATAAGTTGACCAACTTTCCCGCCCAACCAGCGCGCTGAAGCGTTGCACATTTGTGGCCACCAGATGGGATCCCCGAATTGACAGTGTTGCGGGTTGCCTAGCATAGCTTGCCCCAAGCCACAGCTTGAAAACGGCGGATTTGCATTTTATCAGACACAGTTTGGCAGACGTAATCTGATGGCGAACCGCTGTGCCGCTATCCTTTGTAGGCCCGGCGAAAACGGTCGGAAATCCGCGCCCAGAAATCCGGCTGACCATACCGGCGCGCATGACTGACCACGGTGCCACTGGTCCAATAGCGAAAATGCGCCAACGCCTTGATGCGGTGCAGCACGGAAATCACAAACACCATCCGGTAGCCGCAGGCGCGCAGCCGGAATTCTGCTATCAAAAGATAGCCCGAAACCGAACGCCACTGCGCCTTATCATCGCCCTCAAACAGCCAATCCGCCAAGGCCCGCCACGCCGTCCACAACTTGGCCGCCCCGCAATCCGCAAAATGCCGGGCAACCGTGGCTTGATCCTCTGGTTCCAATCGGCTGAACATCAATTCACATTCCACCAGCCCGCGCAGCAAAAGACCCCCATCCAGCGTATCGCGATCATGCAGCAGGGTGTGGATCAGATTGATGATCAGATCGTTCTTGCGACTGGGCTGCCGCAGGTTTTCGCACCCCGGCACCAGCAAGGCGGTGCTGGCCAGATCTAAGGGCAGCAGATTGCGGTACCTGGCGGCGGTTGCAAGCAGGTGCGGCTCGATTGTCACGGCGTCCTGCGGGCGGATAACGGGGGTCAAGTGATGTGCCCCGTGCTGCAAAACCGGCCGCCCCGTGCCATCATGTTCATCCTGCCAATCGGCGTCAGCAGGGCGATACCCGATCTTGGCCAAGGCCAATCCAAACTTTTGATCCGGAACAAGAATATCAACATCGGCCATGTGCCGCATGCCGATATTGGGGTAAACGCCGTCAAACAGCCGAACGGCCCCCTTGATCAGAATTGCCCCGCAGTCGCTGTCTTGTAAACACCGGTCAATTTCCAAAAGCTGGCCTTTGATCCGCAAGTTTTTGGTCACATGCTGCAGCGGTGTCTGCACCGTTGGCATCCCAACGCCCGACAGCCGATTTTGCCTGATACCTACCGCCAGCAAGGGCAGCACCCGCTGGTCACGGGCCATCTGCACCAAAGCTGTGCCATCGGCCCCCGCCGCGTGCCACAGCGCAGTGGCGTCGTGCCCCCCGGCGATGGCTTTGCAAAGCTGTCCAAACTGTCGGATATTCATTAAAAGACCTTCGTTTAGCCCAGACGATCCGCCGTAAACCCATGGATTGCCGCCCTACAACGGCACAATCGCAACGCGGATGATATTTGAAAAATCAGGCACCAGATACATCGTGTCATCGACCAAGAAAACTTCGCGCACCCGCGCGCCCACTGGCACACGCTCGACCGAATAAACTTGTTTAGCAGCCAGATCGGCCATCACAATATAAATCGCTTCGTCCCGCAACGCGCTGACGATCAAACAATCCGCATTGCCGCCTTTTTTGTCGCGAATAATCGTTGGACAGGCGCTAAGATCGCTGATCCCGATCGAGGGGACGAACGAAAATATCGGCCCGGTAAATCCAGCGCCGGGGGCGGCAAAAGAGGGGATATCCACCTCGTCATAACCGCTACCAGCGGAATACAGCGGCCAGCCATAATTGTTGTCCTGCACGATCAGATTGATCTCGTCGCCACCTTTTGGCCCATGCTCTACCGCCAACAGCAAATCGCCCACCACGGAAAGGCCCTGCGGATTGCGATGCCCACGGGTGTAATTCTGGCGATTTTGCAAGGTGGTGCCATCCGGGCCTGTCGCGATGTCATAACGCAGTATTTTGCCGTAGGGGCTGGTCAAATCCTGCGCAAGATCGTTTTTGGACGTTTGCACACCATCGCTTGCGGTGCCCAGCGCAAGATACAAGGTCTTGCCGCGCACGGCGTAGCCACCACCCATTCCCTTCATATCCAACCCATCGGTGCCATCGGGAAGACAGGGAAAGCGGTCAACCAAACGCAGGTGATCTAGATCAATCAAGGCCGCGAAATAACAACTGCCTTCGTTAAAGCCCCCCAGCGCAAAACGGGTGCCTTCCACTTCGATGATCTGCCTGATACCGCCATTGAATTCCGGGGCGACCGCAAAGCCATTGCTGGCCATGAACGCCTCCAGATTGTAAGGCCCCGGCGCAACCGACCCCATTTCGGCGATCCAGAACCCCGGCTGACCCGGAACGCCCACCACACCGGCCGCGACCTGATCCACCGGCAAAGTCGTGATCCCTTCAAACACAAACGCAAATTCGTTCGATTGCACGGCCCCCTCGGGAAGCACCACGCGCGGTTGAACCGGTTTTTCCGTCAACCCCAGCCCTGATGCAACGGCCCGGAGGGTGCGGGTGATCTGGTGATGAAGCGTAAATTCGGCGGCCAAAAGACCGGCGACAATCAAGATAACGTAGCGGCTCTTCATATGGCGTTACACTTTTCAGTCTGTCACCCCGGGCCTGCGGCGATGGGTTTTGATCAAATGGCCTTGCTTGTCCGCTGTGCTAGTGAAAACCGCGCCGCTTTTCCAGCTTTTTACACAAGGCTGTGGTTGGGCAGAATCTAGGAGGTGTAGACCAAAAACCAAATGTCCGGCCACTGATTATCCGGGCGCCAAAAAATTTGGCCGCTAGCGATGAAAAACAACGAAATCAGGAATTTATGGTGCTGTGAGAGAGGATTGAATTTTCGCTTATTTTCCAATTTTACACTGTAAACCATTGACAGACAACATTATTAAAAATTCTTGTCCTAGTCAGATTAGGGCGATCACTAGGACAAATACCAGGACAAAAACCGTTGCCAATGACGTAAGCGGGATGCGAAAAAGGGACCGTTTGGCCCCTTAAATTTGTGTGCAATGACGAAAAGACCGCGTCAGCGGTCCTAATCAGCAACCCGGTATGTTATCGTATCCTCTAACTTCCCTGTGTCGGGGTCGTACACCATCACTTTCCGCGTGCACGTGCACGTGAGCGGATTCCAAGTCTCTTTCAAACGTCCATTGTTATCGTCGTCGTAAGTAAATTCGGTAAAGTTGATCGTCGTGCCGCTAATTTTGTCGACCCGCGATATCTGCCCCTTGGCGTTGTAGTGCAATCTGGTTCGCGTGATCACCCGATCTGCCGGGGCGGGGTCCACACCTGCAGCGCGGGCTTCGTTATCGCGGATTCGTCTGTCATGTATGCCGAATGGGGAAGGTGATGGCATGATTTTTTATCCGTTCTTGCCTAGTGCATTCTGCCCCGCGCGCGCCATATCGGCGGCGATTTGGGTTTTCGAGCGGCGAAAAGAGTCGGCGTCTGGCGTGGTGATGTTAAAGGTCTGTGGCATGTTGATCACCTTGCCCCCGGCGCTGTCGCCAGACATTTCAACACCGATTTTCCGCCCGCGTGACAGTGGAATCACGGCCTCATTATCGTGCAAAATCGCGGGAATTCCGGACGTGTTTGCCGTGCCTTGCGCGAAGTGCGGCGCGTTGCGGAATGCCGATACGGGGGCGGATGCAAAGCCTACAGGGCTGTTGGACATGCCGCCTTCGGAGAAAGCCCCCAAGACCATGCCAAGAAGTCCACCTACGCCGCCAAGGCCGGACAGGATGCCGCCACCCCCGCCGCCTGCAGATGCCGCGCCAACCATGGAAGCGTGCTGTTGACCGCCTGACACGATTGCGCTGCGAACGGTGGAAGCGTGCTGCGACCCGCTAGTGCTCGTCGCCGTCCGGACCTGCGTTGCGTGCGACACGCCTGCAGCGCGTACCGATGATCCTGCAGACTGTCCGCCTGCGATCATGCCGCCCTGTACGGTCTGGCCTGCCTGCATACCGCCTTGCCCCATGGCCGTGGCAATCTGCGAAGAGACCTGTTGACCCGCTTGCACCATGGCTTGGCTGATCGAAGTGCCCGCCTGTACGCCACCCTGTGCCACGTCTGCGCCGCCGCCAACGCCCGGTACAGGCGCGTCACCTGTTGAAGAAAACAGACCGCCGAACAATCCGCCAAGGCCTTTACTGTCTGCGTTGCCGCGCCCGAACAAATTCATAATTTCGGCTGTAGCTTTGTCGGCAACGATATCAGCGAACACGCCCAAGACGGACTCGCCAAGGGATTCTAGGTCAAACTTTCCAGTTTTGATAAAGTCAGAAATTGTAGTTTTCAGGCTGTTGATTGCCCCCATTTCAATTTGCTGTCCGGCCTCAATCCAGTTTGGAACAGATTTCATCCATTCCTTTACGGGGTCTTGGGCAACCTTACGCAGCTCTTCATTTAGCGCCGCCGCTGCGTCAATCTGCCGGATCATGGCTTCGGTCTGAGAGTCCACCATGCCGCCACCCGCTGCCATGGCTTCTGCCATTAGGCGCGCGCCTTCGGCAGTTTCAAACTGTCCAGAGGCCAGCAAACCAAGTTCAATTCGCTCTGCTTCCAAGGAAGTCAGGCGTTCGGATAGGGTATTGTTAAGCTGTTCTGTCGCGGCTTGTTCTTCGTTGAGAGCGCCCGCCCGCCCGCCGCCGCTTCCTGCGCCACTACCACTTGACGCGGGGCGGTTCTTTTCGCTGATAGCAGAGCGCAAGCGTTCTGTTTCTTTGGCGGCTGCGTCCAAATCGGCGATACGACCGGATTCGGCGGCGATCTGATCAAAGTTCAATTTTTGACCGCGCGTCCCCGCTGTGCTGATCATATCTTCAAGCTGCACAGTGCGGTTTGCTGCCATGCCTGAGAGGCCTTCGGACAGTTCAAGATTCAAGGCGCGGTTTTGCGCCCGGATACCTGCGATCTGGCCTTCAACGCTTTTGCCCATCAGGGCGAGAGCGCCCGGAACACCATTCAAATTAGAAAGAAGCATTGCGGCGGCGTCCGCTGCCGTGCCGATAGTATATGCAAGGTTTGACGCCGCGCCGGATGCATTATCGCTTGCGCCTGCAACGCCGTCTTGAGTGGCCTTTAGGCGGAGTCCGGCGTCTTCTGCCTTGATCAACTGCACAAGGAAGGCACGGGCCGAACCTTCGGACTTGTCGAGTCCACCCGTGACGGATTCGACTTCTGTACGCATGCGGGTGACGGCGGCAAACTGTTCTTCGAAGGTCTTCGCGGCTTTGATCTGATCAAGCATGCTAAGCAGAACGCGGGCTTCGTCGTTCGTGGTTGAAAACGCAATTCGAAGGTCATCCACATCGGTAGTAAGCCATCCGCCGGTGACTTCACTTTCCAGCGCGCCAAACACGTCGCGGGTCGCGTTCGTGGCCTCAATCGCTGCGATTTGTTGCAGCTTTTCAAGGTGGACCTGCAGTTCGGCATTCACCCGCCCGTAACCATCGGCAAGGCTTCCAAGAGTGCTGTCGGCAAGGGTCCGGGTGGCCGATTCCATGGTGGAAACGGCGGTAGTGGCGTCGGACAGAGCATCGGTGAAAGACTTAGTTTCTTCCCCGGCAGACGTCAGCCAATAAAAGATTGCTGCCCCGGCGGCGATGACGCCAACCGTCACAAGGCTGACGGGATTGATAATAGACAGGAAGCCCGATGCGACTGCAGACAGTGCCGCCTTGCCGCCCCCCAAACCGTTCAAAACCTGCGAAACCTGCGTGCCCTGCTGTACTGCCATCATAAGGGGGGACTGTCCGGCTGCGAGCATCACGCCAATATCGTTGAACTGATATCCGAGATTGGCAACTGCAGCGCCGCTGACGCGGCTTGTCCCGGCGAGCGTCTCATTCGCCGCTGACGCGGCCAACATCGACTGTGCAGCCCGTTCGCGTGCAGATGCGGCAAGCTGGGAAGTGATCACGCCTTCCCGCTCTGCCATGCTGATTTCATCCAAGGCGGCGGCATATTGAGTCGATGCGGTGAAGAGCGGGTTGTATTTACTGCGAAGTGAATCGAGGGAGGCCGCGTGAGCGGCGGCGGCATTGGTGGCCTGCACTTCGGCGGCTGCATTTTCGGACAGCATCGCGGCGTTACGGCGCAATTCATTGGACGTGTCGGCAAAGCCGGACCGCGCACCCCGGACGTCAAGCGGGGTCTGTGCATTGATCAGAGAGGATTGAAGCCGTGCAAGTTCGGACTGCAGCTTGGCGACGCCGGACGTATCGCCAAGAGAATTCAGGCGCATAGAAAGCCGCTGCGCTTCATTCTCTGAGATACGAAGAGCGGACGCGGCGGATAGCGCGGTGCGCTGTATGGCGGCGGCTGCACGGGTGGACGCGGATTCTGTTTTGGTTTGTGCAGCGGACAGGGCGTTTGCTTCACGTGTGGCGGCTGTCAGGCCGGACACGTCCACTTTGGGGCTGATATTTCTAAGTTTGGTGAAAGCGCCTGTCGTATCGCGATCAAGATCAGCGACGGCCTTCTTAACCGATGCAATTGCAGCCGTGAATTGCTTGGACCCCGCTTGTGCGGCGGTGGCGTCAATTTTCAATTGTATCGAGTGAGACTCTGCCATGATATTTCTTTTATGAGGGATTATGCCATTCTAAAGACGGGTCTTAAAAAGGTGTGGGGCGGCGAATGCAGACACCGCCCCACAATGAGTCATGGCAAACTCGGAGTAATGGAATTATTACACAACTGGCCTAAAAATGCAAATTTGAGAGGGTCAAAACGGGTCACCATAAACACCAATGAATCTGATTCAAGGCGGTTGTTGCATAACCCAATGCAACTTTTTTCTGGTAATATATAAATTTTGGCGGGAAATGTTAATTGGAACAGGGGTAGGGCCTGTTTTGGGATTTTCGATCTGGATTATTGCCAACCGGACGCGAATTTAGGGCAAAATCGGATAAAAGTTGCAGTGAAGTTGCAGTCGAAAATCGGGAAGTTGCACAGCAACTTCCTTTTAGTCACTACGAGCACTATATCTGGTAACCCACCCTACCCGGATGGGACCCTTGGCACTACATCTAGTGTTTTGACGCGCCTAACGGCGCGCGGGTCAATTCATCCGGCTTGTGTGACCCTAAGCCGTCAACAGCCGCGCTACGACGCGTCAGCATCCTTGATGATCCGGTAAACCGATGCTCTACCAATCCCCAATTGGGTGGCGATTTCATCGGGCTTGAACCCGCGTTCACGATACTTCAAGACGTCTGCAGCCTTGGCACGGGCAGTCGGTGCGCGACCCTTATACTTGCCTTCTGCCTTTGCCTTGACGATGCCATAGGCACGGCGTTCTGCCAGCCTGTCGCGCTCGAATTGGGCTACCGCACCCATCATCCTAACCAATAGCATTTGGGTAGGGTCTTTCGGGTCCAGAGGTGTAGGCGAGAGGTCGGGTAGTAGCCATATGACGTGGCGGTTGGAGGGGTTAGTTATGGCGGCGTCAGCCGCCGAAAGGTCACGGAAAGCGCGGTCAAGCTTGGCGGACACGATACAGATTCGCCTTGTTTCATTGGCGTTTGCGTTCGCTTCCTGCAGCATCTTGTCAAACACCGGGCGTTCGTGTCGCGTACTGGCCTCTTCGTAAAAGAACCGCGTGCAGCCCAATGCCTTCAAGGTGGCAATCTGATCATTCCAGCCTGCAGCCTGTTCCGTCTTGCTTACGCTGACGCGTACATATCCCCATTTTTCCACGGTCTCACCTCCTTATTCTCACAAGCATCTAGAGGTCTTGATATAGTATCACTAGGCGGCGAGTCAATGGTGTGTGAGACGGATTCAGAGGTACTTTCTCATTATCTTTAGGGACGTCCCTAGTGAGACGGGTGTTTGTCGATAAGGCGGGGATGGTAGGGGCCTGCGTTAGCAGGCTTTTGAGCGTTTGCCCCTAGATTTGCCGAATGTGACGTTTGCGACATTGTGTGTCGGTAACGTGCAACTATGTCCTCGTTGCGCATATTCAGACGCGCGGCGGCTAAATGGCATATTTTTGCGTTCTCTGATGACCGGGAACCCGTCTAAGGTGAAAGGAGAATCCAAAAGGTTGATTGCATGACACTTCGTTTCCGACAAACATTCACTCTATTCCCCGGCGTCCGGATCAATGTCGGAAAGCGTGGTATAAGTACAAGCATTGGCGTACCGGGCGCGACCGTGAACATCGGGCGGAAAGGTATTCGGGCCACTGTCGGTGCACCCGGTACAGGCATATCTTACAGCGCCCTAGTGATGCCATTCGGGCAAAGTGGTGGCGTTCCTACACCCCAGTCTTCCCCGGCGGATAATGGATTCATGCCCCCGCCTGTGGAAAGTCCGGCTGGGGGGAATACGCCGGAGTCTGCGAAAGTCTACATGCCACAGGCAGGTATGAAAGAGATTGCAAGTGCATCGGTGGAAGTCCTGACAAGCACGTCGCTAGTACCGCTACGCGACCTAATCGCGAAAGCACGTGAGCAACAGGCACAGGTAAAGGCAGACCTGAAAGAGGCGCGCGAAGAGCAGGCCACGCAACAAGGTGAGTTAAACCGGCGGAAAAACAGCTTTTTCCGATGGTTCTACAAGCGCCGAATCGCGGAATTGGAAGCCGCTTTACCAATCACGTTGGCGGAGGTGGACCGACTCGCAAATTGGGAAGACAATACAAAAATAGCTGTCAGCTTTGAAGCCGGGGACGCCGCACAGCGCGCATATGCGTCCATGGTGCGGGGGTTTGACGTGCTTAAGCAAAGCGATAAGAAATGGGATGTGACCGCAGACCGGTCCACAAATCAATTCGTAGAGCGTACCCTTGCCAGTCGGAACGTAGATCGTCACCCTGTAGTTCTTGATTTTAGTGCCACGGACTTAATCCAATTCGCGGGGCGCGCCATGCGGTTCGAAAACGTCAATGGTGACGATATACTGATCTATCCCGGCGTTGCTGTTATTACGCGTGCAGATGGTGTGTTTGCATTGATCGACATTCGGGAATTGCTGATTACTGTAGAGAGGGTGCGGTTCCACGAAATAGAAGGTGTTCCAAGGGACGCGAAAGTAGTTGGGCAGACTTGGGCTAAGACAAATAAGGACGGTTCACCCGACAAGCGGTTTAAGGATAACTACTCAATCCCAATCGCCCTGTATGGGCAAATCGCCTTTCAGTCGCAGACTGGCGTGACCGAGGAATTCATGGTCTCGAATGCGGACGCTGCATTAGCCTTCGTAGAGGCTGTTAAAGTCTACCAGAGTGCGCTTGCGGAAACGGACTCGCCTTCTTGACGTTAGCAGTAGTTCACCTGTCAAAAAGTGAGCTTTGCCCTATGCTGGCTTCAAACTCTGAGTAATTTCCTAGAATGGCCCGGACCGATTGGGGCGGCAGGGGGTCCGCCAGTTTATCTCCGTTGAATTCTAAAACACGCAACACTCGCCTGTTCTTGGGGCGTCCGTCGATGTTTTGAAAAGCCCATTGAACTTTGAGATTGTCTAACACTTCTACGTGGAGTGCTTTTCTTTGAACCAAGTGCCAAAACTCCGCATCTTCGATTACGAAATAACAATCCCTTCTTATTTGGTCCTTACCCTTCCATTGCCGGGTTTTCTGGTCTTCCTTGTCCCAATTGGGAGAGGTGACATATATGCTTTCAATTGAAATAGCCCATTCGGGTTGATCTTCCTCCTTTGGCTTTCGAGCAGGTTTCTGCGCGCGTTCGGGAAAAGAGTTTCTTGGGATAGGAAAGTGATCATCGGATGTGAATCCGATCCGCCGAACGTCCTTATCCTCAATGCAGGCGGTGTAAAAATCGGCGCGCGCATCTATAGCATCTGGAAGCGAGCCAACTTCCATTCCTACTTTCGCCAGTTCGTCAGGGCTTTTTTCCAGAACACCACGAACCATAGCAACAACAATTTGTGCAGCTTCATTGCAGGCAGAATCATCACTTGACGGGTATGTTTCGGGCGTTTCAATAGCAGGCGCGTCTAACTCATCTAGAGTGGATTTTTCTAACGCATCTTCGATAATTATTCGATGCCCTTGGCCAAAGGACTCCGCCCATTCTGCGGGCGTCTGTCCAGTTAGCCCCTCCACATAAGCCGAACCGACGTCGGTATTCAGGAAACCAAATACTGCGGCTGTGCCGCCGGAAACCCAAATTGCCAGCTTTGAAAGGAATGTACCTCCCTCAGGCGGTAGGACAATAACTTCATACTCAAGCCTGCCATCAAAAAAGGTGTCATCTAATGCTTTGATGACCTTTTTGGCACTTTCAGCCGTAATTATAAAGGTTTCGAGTTTTAAGAAATGTTCTTCTACGTCAAAATGTATGTAAAGGCGGTCTGCGCGCCCATCGAATTCCAAAAGTAAATCGTCTTTCATTCGGCTATCGCCTCCACCGTCAGTCGCAAAGCGTAAACCGCGATAACATGCCCGAGCAAGATAATCCTACCGTCTAGTTGGCGATCTACCCCCAGCGTCCCCATCCAACCCCCAACCCCTTGGGGGCACTATTTTCTTTTGATAACAGCACCTTGAACCATAAACCCCCCAACCACCACCCTTTTTGAATAGTTGAAATAAATAGAAGGGACACACACACCCCTGTCTATGAGGTCGGTGTGTGTGTGTGTGTCCCCCCTCTGCCCTGCGCAACTGGCCAATTCCGTGGGGGGTTGGGGGTTTAGGCATAAGTACACGATATAAATGATAAAAATGCCCCCAAGCCTCTGGGGGCACTTGGGGGCAGATTGTGAGACGTTGGGGGTAGATCACCGGGAAGACCGCTCACGCGGTCCCCAGCACCGCACTGTCAACAGCATCCCCCAAGACACCAACCGGGAACAACCACCACCTTGCATCCTTCACCGAACCTACACGCCCTTGACCTTCACCCATCACCTGATCAGGAAACAGGCGCGCAAACATCGCTGCAACATCCGAGTCTTCTGCCCGCCGCTTGTCACCGACAGCCGCGATGTGATCCCGGAACGGCGCGCGGGGAAGACGCAACCCAACCGCGTCAGCGGTGAACGTTTCAAGCGATCCTTCAACCATCAATGTCACCTGCCCATCACGCAACACGTCCAGAAGCCGCCGCGTAGGCGGGCGCATTGAATGCCATCCCATCAATTTGCGTTCTGCCGTCTCAGGGGCAGTACGGACAGCTTCCCATTTAAGGCCCACCGACGCGGGGTCGTACTGCTCCAGAAAGTGCAGCAACCCCGCCATTTCGTCCCCGATAATCGCCGCATTTACGCTATTGAAAAATGCTTCGTTCTTCACTTCTGAGTCGCAAATTTCCATGACGAAATAGCGCCGTTCGGACCCGTTATTTTCGATCATAACCGGGGCTGCATTATTCGATTCAAAATAAAGCCGGATGAAAGATGGAACCGTTATCAAACTCATCCCCTTGGCTTCCACCTGAGTTGTCGGTTCGGAAATGAGGGCCTTAAGCTCACTCGCCACCTTTGGATCACCTCCGAAAACCGCTTCTGCGACAACTGCCAAAATACACTTCTGCAGATGTTCCCCCGCAAATTGACCTGTGACGTGGCTTCCCTTTTCCAGCGTCTTCATATGCGGGGATGTCAGCTTACCCAACAAATGCCCGAAGGTGCTTTTGCCAGCCCCGCCTTCACCCCTGCAGATAACAGCCGTGCCGGGCTTTATCCCCGGAAACTGCACCATTTGGGCCATCCACAAGATAAGCCAATCGTACTTGGCTGCGTCAGCATTGCAGATGATACGAAAGATGAAATCCTTAAGCGTTGGCCAATCGGCTTCCTGCGACTTCAACTTGCGACCCTGATACATGTTGAAATCATTTGCCCCGGCAACAACGGGATAGGGTGCGAAGACGAGTCCGCTCTTTCGCTTTTCCGTATCAAGGAAAGTCCGCGCCGGATTCACTAGCGCATCGCCTTCCTTCACTTGCCGGTCAAGGTGTAGGTCAATAAAATCATCTTTGCGATAGACAGCAATTGTTGAATCTGTTTCCGACTTGAACGCCTCAAGATCAGGCTTGCGGACAACGCGGAATTTGCCTTCAAGGTCAACAACCGCATAGCGCTTGCCAAGCGTCGCCAACGCCGACTGCAGATCACTGCCTAAGGGTTCGGCGGGGTCCATGGAAGGATTTGCCAGATCAGGCCGGGTAAGAGCTGTTTCCAGTTCGGTGCGACGCTGTTCTTGCTTAAGTGCCGCGTGAGCGGCGTTGTCAGCCTTTAGAAGTTCCTTACCGCGCGCCTCAAGGGCCTTTGCGTCATTGGCGTTAAACCTCCTGGACTCCTTGATCAGGTCGCCCAAGACCTCTTTGACAGCGGGCTTACCACCGCCCTTCGCAACGCCTGCATATAGCGCCGCGTGGGCATCGCGGCTTGACCGGGCATCAAGTGCCCCGAATGCGCGCTTCACCGCTGCAGGCGTCTTGAGCCAATCAATTGTGATCACCTCTTCAACATAGTCCCCCCGGTTCACCTCCACCGGGACACCGTCCACCATGGCAGGGTAGAACATCGGGTCGCAGATCACCGCTGACAAAGTTTTAAAACCTTCTGGCAAGTCGGCCTGATTTTCCAACATTCGAATGAAATCGCAGGTACGCAGATCAGCGCAATGGCCATGGTGACAGTAAATTGCCGCGCCGTTCTTGGCATCCGGGCCGTCAATCACCCATGCCGTTTCACCCGTTCCAACCGAATGCCCCGCCGCGTTCGGACAGAGAATTTCAAACCCGTCCCCAGCGTCGGAAAGAACATCCCAACCTATCATTTCCAAGAAAACGGAAAGCAGGAAGTTTTCGCCGTGATCCGCATGCCATGCCAGCAAATCAAATCCATCGGACAAGACTGCAGCTCCACCATCATGCGACGCACCACGTGCGCTACCGGACGGGGCGCGCTTACGGTAAGGCGTCGCGTCGCCCATTGGAACGGTTGCAAGGTCAAGGCCACCACCTGCGACAATGTAATGCTTGAATGCCGCGCCCAATGGGCGGGCGGGGGCATACATCAATTGGGACGGGCGAGAGGCGGTGAAATCCCATTCCCCCCCACCCGGCACAAGCGCGTTGCAAAGCCCTACATACCGGGCTTCCCATTCTGCGGCGCGTGCGGTCCGGCTATCGCCTTCACCAAATTCAAAGGGTTCGGACAAAAGCAAGATGACGCGGAAACGATCACTGCCAACGCCGCCTTTTGTGGTGTGTGAGTGGGTGGTGTAAACTACGGCGAAAGTGCCCATTTCGCGGATACGGGCAATAACCTGTTCAACCGTACCGCCGCCGTCAACATCAATGGCAACGGCAAAGACGCGCCGGATTGAGTCCTTGAGTTTGTGACAAAGCTTTACACCGTCAACCGTCTTTCCTGTTGGGGCCGACTCCGCAAAGAACAGCGCATTCCCGCCCTTGTCCGCCTTTTCGGGGTGTGTACTCAAGGTGTGGACTACATTCGCCCACGTTCCCGGCAATTGACGCCACTTGTCCGCAGCGACGCGGGGTGCGCTGTTGCTGGTGGCGACGATGGCAGGCGCGTTCAACAGCGAATTTACGTGCGGGGCTTCAAGGTCACCGATGATGGTGGCGTCTTTGAGGGGCGTGACCTTTGGGCGGTTGAAATGGATTACGTTGCCGTCGCGGCTGTAGTCATACATCCACAATTGCGGCTCACGCCGCTCTGGCCAGTCCATTTCGTCACAGTCTTCGTCACGCGGTAAGGTTGCTGCGATAGCTTCCCAATCCGACTCCGTCAGCCTGTCAAACCCCGTCTGATTTTCTGTGTTTGTCTTGTTCATTTTTCTTCGTTTCAGTTCTGCGTTGTCAATTCTACAACCTTGCGGGCGAGGTTATGGACGCGTTCAAGGTTGCCATGGGTCAAAGGTTTTTGGGCTGTCCGGGCCAGAAGGTCCGAGACAAGGATGATTTGGGTTTCGCGGTCTTCGTTTGTCGTCATCTGGACTATATTCATCTTGGGACTCCTTTTGATTTCTGATCTGCCCAATATGCCAGATTATTCAACTTTCTGCGTGGTTTACGCTGTCTGGTCTGAATTTTGTTTTGTCACATTTGCTTACGCTTACAATTGGTTGCGCGACGAATAGCAATGAAATTTGAAGTTACGCTTGAAGCTGAATTTGATTAAGCTTGAAGCTGAATTGCAGGTTTTATTGTGCATTATTTCGCAACAATCAGCTATGGCAATTACGCAACACCGCTAAGTCAGAAAATCGGCTTTTAGCACATTAAAGCCGACAAGCAGATTGTTCACTTCCAGATTCGACAAAGCGCAAGCTTGTTGTCACCTGCATGATAACGGCAAGACTGTGGTCTTCGCGGCCATAGGTCCGCTTTATCGCGCCCAAGAGGTCGTAGGGTGGAAACAGCCGCACTACCTTGTTCCCGCCCTTCTCCGTCCGATAGCGAGTCTTCCAATACCCCGGAATCATCGGGTGAAAATCCGCACCGCGCATCGCGCTTTCTGCGGTTTCCTGTCCGAGATGAAAGAGGAGTGCTTCCACATCGGATGCGTCGATCCGGTAGGCGGCAACGCCCGGACCGTGTTCAAGGTCCAAGTTCCACATTTTTGCGAGCAGCGCCCGCGAAAATTCGCCTGCGACGGTACCCGGATTCGCGATCTTAAAGCGTGACATATTTTGCATCATTCGGTTTGAGGGGAAGGAAGAGGGGCGGGTAACAAGCACCCCCGCCCCAACTGCGCCACCATGGCGTAGCATTCTGTGATCAGGCGGCGCGCTTGATGCGATCTGCAGCGAAGTCGTAAACGTCCACACGCCGCCATCCTGCATAGTCCGTGGTCGGAATCCGGGTGACGGGGTGCGCCGCGATTTCAGCTTCAAGCCGAACCCGTTCGAATTCAAAATCGGATTCACACCACAAATCGCGGACCTGATTTGCGCGCCGCCATTTTTGCGACCTGTCCGCCATACGGCGGCGGACTTCTGGCGTGGGTTCGGGGTCACTATTCAGGTTCATCGCCCGCCACCGTCGCGGGCGTCCGCGATACCGCGTAAGCGGTTCCGCCGCTTGGCGTCCGCGTCCAAGGTAATCGGCGGCGTCGGGCTAAGCCGCGCCAATATCATCCGGTACAAATCACCAGTGATCACTTCCCCCGTAAGTGAAAAACGATATCCACCGTCAGAACCCGGCGCGGGCGCGAAGTACATCCGTGCTGGACCGCTGCAGCCTTTCAACATTGCTTCGATGTTTTCGATTGTCGCGGCCATATCAAAGCAGACCATTTGCACGCGCGAATGAAATACGCTGTTGCGGGGACAGGGACAGACAACGGCGCAGCAAGGTCGCTTCATTTGCGATGCTGGACGGGCCTGCCTTCTGGACGTTTGATTCCAGACCCAGTTCACGGGCCTTGCTCATGCGCTGATCACGAGGGAGCCGGGCGAGTTCGGCGTGCGAGGATTCTTCCCCGGCCTCAAGCGCGTGCTTGAGTTCGATCTGCTTTTCGTGCGCCTTCACGGCGTCCAGTGACCGCGCTTCATCAAGCCAATTGTCCCCCAAAGCTGCTGATGACAGGACCGAGATTTTCGCTTCTGGCAGGCGGATCACGTCTTCACGGGTCAGGGTTACACCTAATAGGGTCCGCGCCTGCCCGATGATATGGTCGCAGGTCGCATCCCAGCGGGCGCGTAGCCGTTCGTCGGCTGCGACTACATTCCGAAAGTTCTGGTTGGGGTCGTCCATTATGCGGACTCCTTGATGTTGGCGCGCAAGAGGTCCTCTTCGCGGGCGTTTGTGATTGCGAAGGCGGGTCCAAAACGTGACCAATCGGGCAGAGTATCGGCAGACGTCGCACCCAAGACAAAAAACAGGACGTCATGATTTAGCGCCAAGGCCAGACGCAAACGTTCGTGGAACAGCATCAAATCACCGCTGGCCAGTGATGCAAGCGAAGCGGTAAACGCCACCCGGCATTCAAAAAGACGCCGCGCCTGATCAGGCGAAAGCCAAGCCTCAAGCGCCAATGCAGTCGGCACAATGACGTCACCGACGTAGTGGTTTGGAACGAT
The DNA here is from genome assembly GCA_031422555.1 of Cypionkella sp. GTDB lineage: Bacteria > Pseudomonadota > Alphaproteobacteria > Rhodobacterales > Rhodobacteraceae > JANNAT01. Next base: position 50,822 of record JANPLZ010000144.1, read on the forward strand.
TTCTGCAGCCTTGATCAAGCGTGGCACGGCCTCTAAACGCTCGCTAGCGCGTACCTTGGGTAGCACAGAAGCGAGTGTGAAACGTCTCGCCCTGCCGGGTTCAAATGGCAATTCAGATAGGCGCGATTGTGCGGTGGTAAGATTCACACCTACGCAATCGCTGAAATTTTTGGTGGTGATATAAGCTGGCACGGGGGCCTCTTTGTTTGGGAGGAAGGAAAACGCGTTTTTCGCGGGATATGTGAAATTTATACTTGACAGAACGCGTTCTGTCAAGGTCAGCACAAGTTCGGCTACGCGAATCAACCCACATACCGCCCCCTAACGGGGGGCACGTGTAGGACCGCTAACGGGGGTAACAGGTAGGACCGCTGACGCGGGGCACATGTAATTGGCCAACCCGCCGTCACATTGCCCCATCGCGTACCCCGCCAAACAGGCGCGCGATGCCTACTGCCGGGTCACCCTGCATGCCGACTATCCGGGCCTGCAGCGTCACCAAGCCCGCTGACGCGGGCTAGTCCATGGTCAAGAACGGTATCACCGCTTCCATGGCCTCTAGCTTTTCTTGCAGCAAGTCAGCCCCGCCATAGCTGGATTCCGTTGCGTCTTCCCCGTCGAGTCGCCCTGCGACTAGGCGACGAATTTCGGGGTCAATCTTTGCGCGCCGCGCGGCGTCTGTCCAAGAATGACGAAAACTGTGAAATACAAGCCCGTCATCTGTCAACTTTAGCGGGGTGCGCACGTATCGGCTGAACCGTTCGCCATAGGTCTCGGTGAAGCGGCCCCGCTCGTTCAGTTGCACCTCGCGGAGTCTTAATCTTTGTACGGTTGTCAGTGAAGTTTTCGAGGAACAGCATCTTGCCGCCTTGCAGGCGGCGGCGCGAAACGAAGTCACCAAAACCCGCGTCTATTAACGGCTGCGGAACGGGAATCGTCCGGAAGCTATGCTTATTCTTGACCTTCTGATCTTCACCCGAGTCCGTTATCGTGATTGCCAGCCCGTTCCCACGGTTAACCACATCAGTCAAATATAGCTGCCCGATTTCCTCACGACGCGCGCCCGTGTAAGCGGCGAAAACAGGTGCCCATCTATCAAGTGTATCTACGTGAAACTTAGCTGCGCAGTGGGGTAAAATCAGTCGCATCTGCGCTGGCGAAAACGGCTTTGTATCATCCTCAGCCTGATCGGAATGCTTCACCTTCTGCTTAATGATTGTATATTTTCCGAACGGGTCCGCCTTGATCAGGCCAAGTTGATCCATCGCAAATGTTGCCAGCGCTTTCATGTGATCTATGCGGGTCTGCCTGATCTTGTCGCCCATGGTATCCAGATTTTCAGCCTTGGCGGTTTCAATGGCCTTGCGGATAGGCAGGTCTTGAATCCGCTTTTCACGGGATATGGGAAGACCTTTCAATGCATCTGCAAAGGTACTCAGATGTGACTTTTCCCATTTACCGATAGGCACGTCGCCGTGCAGTTCCACCCACCTGCGGACGGTGTAGCGCAGTGAATCCCGGAATTGTTTGGTGTAGCTTTTGTCGTTAGCCATCCTTTCGGCAAGTTGGCGGATTCCTGTGACCCCTTCATCAATGAATTTTGGGGCTGGGGGAACCGCTTCCCCTAGCGTAGCGGCGGCGCTTTTTAGCCTGCGAATTTCCGAAGTGATAGTGTCTTGAAACGCTTGGCTTGCTGCCATTTCAGCCTTGATCTGAATATCGCGCATGACGTCTGGGGGCAGGTTTTCATCATCCGCAAACCCGGTCGCGCCATGTCCTGCGATCAAAAAGGCCATTTGCTTGCGCAAGTCTTCAACCGCTTTGGGCAGGTTTTCCGCGCCGCCAAGAGATTCCACGGTTGCCGCATCGGCGGGGTCTAACAGCGTCTTCAAGCGCGCTTGATCGGCCTTTCGCTGTGCAGCTCTAGTCTGAATATCATAGGTGACGCGCTGTGCAGCAACTTGCCGTTCGGCTTCCTTTGGGTCTGTAGTCCCCGTGCTACGTTCAAACACCACTTTTCCCGCGTATTCGTGCCGGATCGGGGGCGGGATTGGAATGTTCAAATGGTAGTAGCCGCTACGCTGCTTAGTGTATTTGACCTTGATCACGATTGAGCGCCCTAATTTTTTGTCCTAGTATTTATAGGACAAAAACTAGGACAAAAGCTAGGACAAAAGCTAGGACAAAGATGGCCTTAAGACCTTGATTTCGCGCATCGATCTGTAATCATTGGGAAAATATGGTGCTGTGAGAGAGGATTGAACTCTCGACCTCACCCTTACCAAGGGTGTGCTCTACCACTGAGCTACCACAGCCTGTGCGCAACCGGGCTAAAGGCCATCGCTGCGTCGCGGCTGATTAGACGCAATCGAGGCGGCGTGCAAGCGCAATCTGGGCCTGAAACGCCCGACATCGCTGGACCCTTTCGCGGCCCTGCGCTAGGACTGCACCATGAGCGACGACAGTGATCCCCACAGCCCGGACCCAACGGTTTTGCCCGCAGCGGCGGGCGCTGTGGCGCGAAAAGGCGCTGTTCGCCCTGCCCCAACCGCCACGCCTGCGCCAAAATCCGAAGCTGCGGTGCGGGATGCGCGCTTGAAGGCGGCGTTGAAGGCGAATATGGCTCGGCGCAAAGGGCAGGCACGGGCGCGGGCAGGCAGTGATGCCACAAATCCCTCAGCGGTGCCGCCAACAGAAACGACGAAGTGAGGTGCGGTAATGGATTCGATTTTGGTCAAAGGCAACGGACCCTTGAATGGCACAATCGCCATCGCGGGGGCCAAGAACGCTTGCCTGACCCTGATGCCCGCCACGCTGTTGTCGGACGAGCCATTGACCCTGACCAACGCGCCGCGCCTGTCGGATATCGCCACGATGACGCAGTTGCTGCAATCTTTGGGTGCCGAAGTGGCCAGCCTGCAAGACGGGCTGGTGCTGGCGCTGTCGTCGCATAAAATCAACAACCACACGGCTGATTATGACATCGTGCGCAAAATGCGGGCGTCGATTCTGGTGTTGGGGCCGATGTTGGCGCGCGACGGCCATGCTATTGTGTCGCTGCCGGGGGGCTGCGCGATTGGCGCGCGCCCGGTCGATCTGCACTTGATGGCGCTAGAGGCGATGGGCGCCGAGCTGGATCTGCGAGACGGCTATATCCATGCCAAGGCCACGGGCGGGCGCCTGCGGGGCGCGGTGATTGATTTTCCATTCGTGTCGGTCGGGGCCACCGAAAACGCGCTTATGGCGGCGACTTTGGCCAAAGGCACCACGGTTTTGAACAACGCCGCGCGCGAGCCTGAAATCGTTGACCTTGCACATTGCCTGATCCGGATGGGCGCGCAGATCGACGGGATGGGCACCAGCACGATCACCATTCAGGGCGTTGACCGGCTGGGCGGGGCAACCCACCCGGTGGTAACCGACCGGATCGAATTGGGCACCTACATGTTGCTGCCCGCCATCTGTGGCGGCGAAGTTGAATGTCTGGGTGGGCGGCTGGACTTGGTCGCGGCCTTTGCCGAAAAGCTGGATCTGGCGGGTGTGTCGGTCACGCAAACCGATCGTGGCCTGAAAGTGGCGCGCAAGAATGGCCGGGTTTCGTCGGTCAATGTCACGACCGAACCCTTCCCCGGCTTTCCCACCGATTTGCAGGCGCAGATGATGGCGCTGCTGTGCACCGCCGAAGGCACGTCGGTGCTGGAAGAAAAAATCTTCGAGAACCGTTTTATGCACGCGCCCGAACTGCTGCGGATGGGGGCCAAGATCGATGTGCATGGCGGCACCGCCACGGTAACCGGCGTTAACCGCCTGCGCGGGGCGCGGGTGATGGCCACCGATCTGCGCGCCTCGGTCAGCCTTATTCTGGCCGGGCTTGCGGCCGAAGGTGAAACCGTGGTCAGCCGGGTCTATCACCTTGATCGCGGCTATGAGCGGGTGGTGGAAA
>JANPLZ010000145.1:0-11865 GCA_031422555.1 Cypionkella sp.
TTCGTACCCGACAAAGTCGTCGTGCTGCCTGTGGCAATTTCCAGGCCGCCCAAACCCGAAACCACGCCCGACACATTTGATGCGCCGGTGTTAAGGGTCAAAACCGACCCGCCGGACAAGCTGACAGCGCCCGCGCCTGCGATTGAGGCAACGCTTTCATCCCCGCCGCCTGTCAAAGTCAGCGTCCCCCCATTGGTCAGCGCCAGTGTAGCGGCCAAGCCGCCGCCATTGGTTGACAAGGTGCCGCCAGACACAATGGTAATCCCCGAGGTATTCGATATTGTCCCACTTAACGTGGTGGTATCTGTGTTGACAGTTACCGCACCGGTGCCGTTCAAAGTGCCCGCAATCGTGCCACCCTGCAACGTCTGCAAACCAGAAGCGGTCACTGTCGTGCCTGCGGCAATTGTTGCCCCGTTCGACTGATCAAAGGTCGTCGTCGACACCGTTACAGTGTCGCTGGTTGCCCCACCCGACTGGTCAAAATCGGTTGCCGTCAAAACGGCCGATCCACCAATGGTGCCGCCGGTTTGTATCAACGGACCGATCGATTCTGCGACGTTCACGGTCAATGTCCCAGCGCCCGAAACCGTAACGGTTGCTAAATCGCCGATATCTGTTCCCGCTGCCAGCACCAACTCGCCGCCGCTGACGTTGACCACATTGGCAATCACCCCGCTGTTGGTGAAAATGCCGCCCGTTACGGCAAGTTCCCCGTCGATGGTGCCAGAATTGGTCCCTGTGCCGCCATTGGTCGTGACATTTCCGGTCAAAGTGCCGTTCTGAACCAACGCGCCGGTCCCGCTGATAACGGTCGCGCCGATGATCGACCCGCCCAAGCCAACGGTTACCGTTCCGCCGGTTATCGCCACACCGTTGGTGGCCGTCAAATCGCTGTTGATCGTCAAAGTGCCCGCGCTGACCGCGACAGTGTTAACTGGTGTTGTGCCGCCGCCACCCAATGTTGGTTGATTGCCGCCGGCAATGTCCAGCACCACATCGCCGTTGGCGGCTGGGGCCGCATCACCGACCCAATTCTGGCCAACCGTAAAATTGGTGTTCTGCGAGCCATCCCACGCCTGCGCCTGCAACATTTGCGGCGCGATGATCGCCAGCCCAAGGGCCAAGGCGGTGGTGGTCAACAGCATTGTCATGCTGCGGCCAGATGGCACCAAAAACTTGTCAACGGTTACAAACGGGCTTCCCACGGTGTTTGACATCATAAAAAATCCTGCAAGAGGGCGGAAAACGGCTTAAATTAGTCAAATCCTAGGCAGGATCGGCGGATTTATGCAAATGAATTATAAACCTTTTCATGCCTTTCATCGGACTAGCGGATTTGTCGTCACAGGCCGGGGCCAGACTCAAAGCCGAATAATGTCACGATTGCGGCAGTTTTCTGGCGATAAAGGCCACACCGCCAAAGCTGACATTCCCAACGCAAGGCCGGCGAATTTGTGATTCCAAACACCGCTGAACCACTTTACACAAAGCCATGCAAATGCCGCTGATCGATCTTTATGACGCAAAAATTGCCGCAGGCGACTTGCGTGCCGACCCCGCCCAGCAGGCTGTGCTGGCCCAGATGGAGCCGTTGCGCCTCTGGTTGCAGGCCAATGCCACCCGCAAAATCGGGCTGTTTGCCGGTCTGTTCGCCAAACCGCTGATGCCGCCGCGTGGGCTATATCTGTGGGGCGGGGTTGGGCGTGGCAAATCCATGCTTATGGATATGGTGTTTCACGCCACCGACATTGCGCTGAAACGTCGTGTCCATTTTCACGCTTTCATGCAAGAAGCCCACCACGCTATGCACGCGGCCCGCAAAAAGGGTGTCGAAGACCCGCTGGCGCCCTTTGCCGATGCGGTGATCCATGATGCGCAATTGCTGGCATTTGATGAAATGCAGATCACCGATATCACCGATGCAATGATCGTCGGGCGGCTGTTTGAAAAGCTGCTGGCGGCGGGCGTGGTGATTGTCACCACGTCAAACCGCCCGCCCGAAGATCTGTATCTGAACGGGCTGAACCGCGCGTTGTTCCTGCCGTTTATCGACATTCTGCGCGCCCGGCTTGATGTGGTCGAATTGCGCAGCCCGACCGATTATCGCCAAAGCCGGTTGGCCGGTGCGCAAGTGTATTTTTATCCGGCAGGCAAAGCGAAAGGCGAGATTGCGGCGATCTGGTCAGATTTGACCGGGGGCTCGCCGGGCCTGCCGCTGATCCTGCCGGTCAATGGCCGACACGTTGAATTGCCGCGTTTTGCCAATGGTGTTGGCCGTGCCTCGTTTTGGGAGCTGTGCGCCAAATCGCTTGGCCCGGCGGATTATCTTGCCATCGCTCAGGCCGTGCGGGTGTTGATCCTTGAAGACATCCCGCAACTTTCGTCCGGCAATTACAACGAGGCCAAACGCTTTGTGACCTTGATCGACGCCTTGTACGAAGCCCGGGTGCGACTGATTTGTTCGGCCGCAGATGCGCCGGAGCGGCTGTATATCGAAGGCGCTGGCAGTTTCGAATTTGAACGCACCGCCAGCCGGCTGCGCGAGATGCAGGGCGCCGAGTGGGGGCAATAAGCGTATGATCGCGCTAACCCCAGACCTGCCATAACAACCGCAATGCCATGCCGGTGGACGTGACCACCAGCAACGGTTTGATCAACCCCGCCCCCACGCGCATCGCCAAACGTGCGCCCAATGCGGCCCCTGCCACTTGGGCCGCAGCCATGGCAAACCCGGTGGCCCACCACATTGCCCCGCTGGTGGCAAACACCGCCAATGCGCCGATGTTGGACGCAAAATTCAACAGCTTGGTATGCGCCGTGGCTTTCAGAATGCCAAACCCCGCCAGCATCACAAACCCCAACATGTAAAAAGCCCCGGCCCCCGGCCCGAAAACCCCGTCATAGGCTGCAATCAGCGGCACGGCGGTGGCGGCAAAAATCACTGGCCGCAGCCGCTGGGCGCGGGGCGCATCGGTCAGGCCGGGTTTGAACGCAAAGAACAGCGCCACCGCCACCAAAACAAGCGGCATAACCACCCGTAGCCAGTGCAGCGGCACTGCGTGGGCCAGCAACGCCCCGCCCGCCCCGGCAAGCGCACTAAGTGCCGCCATCGCCAGTTGGTCGCGCAATTTCACGTGCCCGGCGCGGGCGTAGCTGATCGCGGCGGATCCTGAACCAAAGGTGCCTTGCAGCTTGTTGGTCGCCAAGGCCTCCAGCGGCGACGCCCCGGCCAGCAACAGCGCGGGCACAGCGATCAACCCGCCGCCGCCCGCAATCGCATCAACAAAACCTGCAATAAACGCCGCACAGATCAGCAAAACGGCAAGGTGACTGGCAACTTCAAACATCAAAACTCCGGCCGTGGCATATGGCGATCAGGCCAGATCAAACCGCATCAAAACCCGCCCGACAACGCGGCCATCCGCCAAAGCATAGCCCGGCATACGATCATATTCGGTAAACCCCCGGCGGGTGTAGTATCCCAAGCCCGGCGCATTATCGGCCCGGATGCTGGCGTTGATCACCACCACGCCCGCGTGTTTTGCCATTACCTTGGTGGCGGCAAACAAAGGAGCGCCTACGCCGCTGCGCTGCAAGTCGGGGCGCACAAAGGTGCCGATATCCGCCCATCCATCGGGCAATCCGGGCCAAAGCCCCAGCGATTGAAAGCCGATCACCCCGTGCGGGCCATCCGCCACCACGCAGCAGATTTTGGTCTTTGGGCCAAGATAGTTTGCAACAAAGGCGCCCCGGTCAAACGGCGTCAGATAGGCTGTGGTGCCGCCAATCGAAATGATGTCGGCATGGATCGCCATCATGGTGCCCACGTCCGACAGCGTGGCGTCGCGCACTAGCATCCCGGCCCTGAAAACGCGGCCCGCGCGTAGCCCTGCAGATATAACAGCGCCGTCAGATCGCCGTGGTTGATCCGGATATCACATTCTGCCTGAACGCTGGGCTTGGCGTGCAACGCCACACCGGTGCCCGCCACCCCCAGCATGCCCAGATCATTCGCGCCGTCGCCAACGGCAATTGCATCCTGCGGCGTTATCCCCAGCCGTTGCGATATCTCTTGCAGCGCCTGCACTTTTGCGGCCCGGCCAAGGATGGGGTCGGCTACTTTGCCGGTCAACCGCCCGTCGGCCACCAACAAAGTATTGGCGCGGTGTTCGTCAAAGCCCAACACCGCCGCAATATGGCCGGTAAACGCGGTAAAGCCGCCCGATACCAAGGCGGCATAGGCCCCGTTCGCCTTCATCGTGGCCAGCAAGATCTCGCCCCCCGGCATCAGGGTGATCCGGTCGCGGATGACGCGGTCGATCATCGTTTCGGCCAGTCCGGCCAACAAACCGACTCGTTCGCGCAGGGCGTCTTCGAAATCCAACTCGCCGTTCATTGCCCGCGCAGTGATGCCCGCCACATGCGCCCCAACCCCCGCCGCATCGGCCAATTCGTCGATGCATTCCTGCTGAATCATCGTGCTGTCCATATCGGCGATCAACAGGCGTTTCTTGCGGCCCGTCGCGGGTTGCACCACCAGATCAACACCGATGCTTTGCAAGCCGTCCCACACCTGCCAGCGATTGTCGGGCACCACGGCTATGGCAAATTCGGCTGCAACCGCAGGGTCAAGCCATACCGCATCGCCCCCACCCCAGGCATTGCGCAAGGATTCAACCGTTATGCGGTCAATGTGGGGTGTGTTTGGGTTGGTCAGCAACGTGGCGATGAACATCAAAGATTTCCGACAGGGACGGGTCAGCGTCGCAATTGCACGCCATTGCGGCGGTTTACGATGATTTTCCCGCTTGCGCCACCCCGCAACCCCCCTTAAACGCGGCGTTGGGACACCCTTCCCCAACGAAGGGCATTTATCTGTGAGGATACCATGACTGAACTGACCGCCCCGGCGCAGCGCCCGGCAAATCCCCGTTTTTCGTCCGGCCCTTGTGCCAAAATCCCCGGCTATTCCCTTGATCATCTGGCGGACGCCCCGCTTGGCCGCTCGCATCGCGCTGCCGTTGGCAAGGCCAAGCTGCGTGAGGCGATTGATCTGACCCGTGAAATTCTTGGCGTGCCTGCGGATTACCGCATCGGCATTGTTCCCGGTTCCGATACGGGCGCGGTTGAAATGGCGATGTGGACGCTGCTGGGCGCGCGGCCTGTCGAGATGCTGGCTTGGGAATCGTTCGGCGAAGGTTGGGTGACAGATGCGGTCAAACAGTTGCGGCTGGATGCCAAAGTTAAGATCGCCCCCTACGGACAGATCGTAGATTTCAACACCGTCAATTTTGATTGTGACGTTGTGTTCACATGGAACGGCACCACCAGCGGCTGCCGTTTGCCAAACGGCGACGCTATTCCCGCCCATCGCGCCGGGCTGACGATTTGTGACGCTACCAGCGCCGCGTTCGCAATGGAACTGCCGTGGGACAAGCTGGATGTCACAACCTTTAGCTGGCAAAAAGTGCTGGGCGGCGAAGGCGCGCATGGAATGCTTATCCTGTCGCCCCGCGCGGTGGAACGGCTGGAAAGTTACACGCCGGCGTGGCCGCTGCCCAAGATTTTCCGGCTGACCTCTAAAGGCAAGCTGATCGACGGCATTTTTGTGGGTGAGACGATCAATACCCCGTCCATGCTGGCGGTCGAAGATTATCTTGTGGCTCTGAAATGGGCAAAAACGGTTGGTGGGCTGCGCGGCCTTGTTGATCGCGCCACCGCGAATGCCACCGCGGTTTGGCAGTTTTGCGCGCAAAATCCGTGGCTTGCCAATTTGGCCGATACCGCTGATATCGCGTCAACCACCAGTGTTTGTCTCAAATTCAACGACCCGCGGATCACCGACGGTGAGGCCTTTGCCAAAGCCGTGGCCAAGCGGCTTGAACGGGCGGGCGTGGCCTTTGACATCGGCGCATACCGCGATGCGCCACCCGGCCTGCGTATCTGGTGCGGATCAACGGTTGAGGCGGCCGATGTAGCGGCCCTGATGCCATGGATCGCCCACGCCTTTCACGCCGAAATTGCGGGTCTTCAGGCCGCCGCCTGACGATCCATCGCCCCGGACGTGATCACGGGCCCCGTATCATCGCCATAGGTCCCCGATCAGATCGGGGACTGCTCCCCCCCTTCCAATCAAAGGACCACATCATGGCCCCCCGCGTTCTTGTTTCTGATGAGCTTTCCGAAACCGCCGTGCAAATCTTTCGCGACCGCGGAGTCGAGGTGGATTACATGCCCAAACTGGGCAAAGACAAAGAGGCGCTGGCCGCCATTATCGACCAGTATGATGGGCTGGCCATCCGGTCGGCCACCAAAGCCACCGAAAAACTGCTGGCTGCAGCCACACGACTGAAAGTGATCGGGCGCGCTGGGATCGGCGTTGACAACGTCGATATTCCGGCAGCGTCGAAAAAGGGCGTGATCGTGATGAACACGCCGTTTGGCAATTCGGTCACCACGGCAGAACATGCCATCGCGATGATGTTCGCCGTGGCGCGCCAATTGCCCGAAGCCAACGCCTCAACCCAAGCCGGAAAATGGGAGAAATCCCGCTTTATGGGTGTGGAATTGTTCAACAAAACCCTTGGTGTGATCGGGGCCGGCAATATTGGCGGCATCGTTTGTGACCGCGCCGTTGGCCTGCATATGAAGGTTGTGGCTTATGATCCCTTCTTGTCGGAAGAGCGCGCCAAGCATCTGGGCGTCACCAAAGTTGATCTGGACGATTTGTTGGCGCGGGCCGATTTTATCACCCTGCATGTGCCGCTGACCGATAAAACCCGCAATATCCTGTCGCGCGAAAATCTGGCGAAAACCAAACGCGGCGTGCGCATCATCAACTGCGCCCGTGGCGGTTTGATCGACGAGGCCGCCTTGGCCGAAGCGTTGAAATCGGGTCAGGTGGCGGGTGCGGCGCTGGATGTGTTCGAAGTGGAACCTGCCACCGAAAGCCCGCTTTTCAACCTGCCCAACGTTGTTTGCACCCCGCATCTGGGGGCCTCAACGACCGAGGCGCAAGAGAACGTCGCCTTGCAAGTGGCTGAACAGATGTCAGATTATCTGCTGACAGGCGCTGTGCAAAATGCGTTGAACATGCCCAATGTCACCGCAGAAGAGGCCGCTGTGATGGGCCCGTGGATCAAACTTGCCAGCCATCTGGGCGCATTCATCGGTCAGATGACGGACGAGCCGATCAAGGCGATTAATATTCTATATGACGGCACCGTCGCGGGCATGAACCTTGCGGCGCTGAATTCGGCGGTGATTGCGGGCGTGATGAAAACCGCCAACCCGGATGTAAATCTGGTGTCGGCCCCGATCATCGCCAAGGAACGCGGCATTCAGATATCGACCACGCGCCAAGAGAAAACGGGCATGTTTGATGCCTATATCAAAGTGACGATGGTGACGGAAAAGCGCGAACGCTCGGTCGCGGGCACGTGTTTTTCTGATGGAAAGCCGCGGTTTATCCAGATCAAAGGCATCAATATCGACGCCGAAATTGGCAGTCACATGCTGTATACCACCAACGAAGATGTGCCGGGGATCATCGGTCTTTTGGGCATGACGATGGGCAAAAATGGCGTCAACATCGCTAACTTTACGCTGGGTCGGTCGGGCGTGGGGCAAGACGCAATTGCAATCTTGTATCTGGATCAGGCGATTGATCCAAAGGTGGTCGCCACGCTGGAAGGCACTGGAATGTTCAGTCAGGTCAAGGCGCTGCAGTTCGATATCAGCTAAGGTGTCCTTGCCCTTTTGCGCGGGCTGACTTATCCAAAATTCCGGGGTGCCCTTCCCCGGATTTTCACTTTTGGTTGCGGAAACTTATGCACACCTACGCAATTGGCGACATCCATGGCCACCTGACGCTGTTGCAACAGGTGCATGATTTGATCATCCGGGATATGGCCGAACATGGCCCTGCGCCTGTGGTGCATATCGGTGATCTGGTAGATCGCGGGCCCGACAGCCGTGGCGTTGTCGATTTTCTGTTGGCCGGGGTGCGTGCCGGGCAGGATTGGGTTGTGCTGAAAGGCAATCATGACCGGATGTTCACAAAATATCTGGCGAACATGAAGAGCCAGGATGAAGGCTTGCGGGCTGATCTAAGCTATCTGCATCCGCGCATTGGCGGGGCCACAACGCTGGCGTCTTACGGGGTGAAAAATGCCGCCGACCGCCCGTTGGCCCCGGTTTATGCCGAAGCGGTGGCGACGGTGCCACTGGAACATCGCCAGTTTCTCGAAGCGTTACCGACAAGTTTTGTCAGGGATCAGGCAATCTTTGTGCATGCAGGCATTCGCCCCGGCATTGCGTTGGAACATCAATCTGAAACGGATCTTTTGTGGATCAGGAAAGATTTTCTTGAGGATACCCGCGATCACGGCGCGCTGATTGTGCACGGCCATACCGCCATCGAGCGGCCGGTGAATTACGGAAATCGCGTCAATACCGACAGCTCTGCCGCCTATGGTGGCCCTTTAAGCGTGGTGGTTATTCAGGGTCGTGCGGTGTTTCATCTGACAGCTAATGGTCGGGTGCCGCTGTCATCTAGTTGACATAAAATAATTAACAAACGCCGCGTGGCGCAAAGCGCTGATCAGGTCAGGCGTTTCAACCGGTTATTCGGGATGGTCGCGCTTGATCAACTTGCGCCCGCACCACAGGATCGTGCCACCGAAAAGGGCCAGCGGTATGCCCAAAGCCTCGACCAATCCCGGCCCGGTCGGGATGCCGCGCACCGCCAACATCACGCCCACAAGACCAAGACCTGCGATCGAAACCACAACCCTGAACCACAGCTCGCCCCGTGTTGGCCCAAAATGCGGTTTTGTGTCCATTCTGCGCTCCAGTGTAACCAGAGTTACGATCCCTTTTTTCGATCAAAATGCAAGTCACGTTTGGTAGACTAACAATTATTAGTAAATATTTGATCGGCGCTTGTTTATCAGCATTTTGTTTGACTTATCGCTGCAATTGCCACCAAAAAACAAATATATGTGAATAAAAATTCACTTTTCCCAAGCTGGCAGGTCAATCGCCGGAAGAACCTTGCCCACACAGGGACCAAATCCGATACGGTATCCATCGCCCAACGAATGCCCGCGCAAAGTGATCGTGTCGCCGTCTTCGATAAAGCCGCGGCTGCCGCCTGCTATCGCCACTGGCTCTTGGCCACCCCAGCTTAGTTCCAAAAGGCTGCCACGTTCCGCCTTGGTTGGTCCCGAAATCGTGCCTGACCCCAGCAGATCGCCCACGGTCATCGGACAGCCACAGCTGGTATGATGACACAATTGCTGGGCTGCCGAATAGTAAAGCTGCGCCGCATTGGTGCGGCTGATCACTGTTTCCACACCCGCCGCGGGGGTCAGGCCAACCTCAAGCGCGATGTCATAAAGCATCGGTCCCGGTTCGCGCAGATAGGGCAACAGCGGCACCTCGCGCGGGGGGGACGGCGTGCGAAACGGCTGCAAGGCGGCGGCCATCACGATCCAAGGGCTGATGGTGGTTGCGGTGGCTTTGGCCTGAAACGGGCCAAGCGGCTGATACTCCCATGCCTGAATATCCCTTGCAGACCAGTCATTTAGCAAAACATAGCCAAAGATCATCGCATCCGCTTCGGCCACCGATACCGGGCCATCACTGGCCAGGCCCACAATGGCGGCCAGTTCAAGTTCAAAATCAAACCGCTTGGTTGGCCCAAAATAGGGCCTGTCCGCGCCCGCCGGCTTTAGCTGCCCCAAAGGCCGCCGCACATCGGTGCCAGAGACCACCACCGACGATGCCCGCCCATTATAGCCGATGGGCATGTGCAGCCAGTTTGGCGGCAGCGGATTGGCAGGATCACGCAGCATCGACCCAACGTTGACCGCATGGTGGCGGCCTGAATAAAAATCGGTGTATTCCGCCACCATAAACGGCAAATGCAAGGTGACATCGGCAATGGGGGCCAAATGATCTTCGACAATCCAGCGTTTGGACGCGCCATGCACCAGCATCGCCGTTATCTGCGTGCGAAAATCGGCCCAAACATCCGGGCCCAACTCCATAAACTCGTTCCAGAAAGGCACATCAAACACCGGATCATCGCCAAGTGTCAGCAAACCCTCGGCCTCAAGTGCGGCTACGTCCAGCACGAAATCCCCGATGGCCACACCACAGCGCGGCGCATCTTCGCCATTGGAAAACACCCCGCAGGGCAGGTTGTTCAATGGAAAGTCCGTGGTGGCCGAATTGGCGCTGTCCACCCAGCTTTGCAGCAATGTCAAATCCCGCTCTCCCTTTTGGCTTTCGGCACCATCAGCGCAAAAGCCATCACCGTCGTCATCCGATCACATTTCGCAGTCTACTTGACACCCGGGGTGCCGTCGAATTTCTTGGTCAGGCTTTCCCAGCAGTCGATATAGTCGTCCTGCAACGGAGCCTCGTGGGCTGCAAAGGCGGTCAGGTGTTGCGGAAAGCGGGTCTCGAACATGAAAGACATGGTGTTGTCCAGCTTTTCGGGCCGAAGCGTGGCGTTCGAGGCCGCCTCAAACGCCGCTTTATCGGGGCCGTGCGGCAGCATCATATTGTGCAGCGACATCCCACCGGGAACAAATCCCTTGGGCTTGGCGTCATAGATGCCGTAAATATTGCCCATCAATTCGGACATGATGTTCTTGTGATACCAAGGCGGGCGGAAGGTGTTTTCCGCAACACCCCAACGTTCGCGAAACAGCACAAAGTCGATATTGGCGGTGCCTTCTACGCCGCTGGGCGCGGTCAGCACGGTAAAGATCGACGGGTCGGGATGGTCAAACAGCACGGCGCCGACCGGGCAATAGGTTTGCAGATCGTATTTCACCGGGCAGTAATTGCCGTGCCATGCCACTACGTCCAACGGCGAATGGCCGATACGGGTTTCGTGAAACTGGCCACACCATTTCACCGTGACGGATGACGGCGCATCACGATCTTCAAACGCTGCCACCGGCGTTTTGAAATCACGGCGGTTCGCCATGCAATTTGCGCCAATCGGGCCGCGCGACGGCAGTTGGAATTTCTGGCCATAATTTTCGCAGACAAAGCCGCGCGCCGGGCCTTGCAACACTTCGACCCGGTAGACCAGGCCGCGCGGGATGATCGCTATTTCTTGCGGGGCCAGATCAAGGATGCCCAATTCGGTGCAAAACCGCAGGCGACCTTCCTGCGGCACGATCAGCAACTCGCTGTCGGCGCTGAAAAAATAGCTGTCCACCATCGAAGAGGTCACCAGATAGATATGGCTGGCCATGCCGGTCTGGGTGTTCACATCGCCCGCCGTTGTCATCGTGCGCATGCCTGTCAGCCAGGTTTGCGGCTGTGCGCCATGCGGCACGGGATTCCAGCGATATTGGCCAAGGCTGATCACGTCCGGGTCAATGCACGGGGCCGATTTCCAATAGGGCAGGGCTATTTTGTGAAATCGGTGGGTGTGCTGCACCGAAGGGCGGATGCGATAGCACCAGGTCCGTTCGTTCTGGTGGCTGGGCGCGGTAAAGGCGGTGCCGGAAAGCTGTTCGCCGTATAGCCCATAGTTGCACTTTTGCGGGCTGTTGCGGCCTTGTGGCAGCGCCCCCGGCAGCGCCTCGGTTTCAAAGTCATTGCCGAATCCGGGCATATAGGTTGGATGCGGTAGAGTGGCGGCGGTGGGCTGGGATGCGTTCTGCGGGTTCATTGGGGCCTTCGCAATAACTGCCAAAAACTGTATCCGCGGATTATCGTTGCAGATGCAACGATGTCAACCCCCGTCACCATCGGCGCAATCCGGCGAACGCATCAGGCGTTCATTCGGCGCAAATTCAGCACCGCCGCCACCACCAATGCGCCCGCGACAGCTGC
>JANPLZ010000146.1:0-10368 GCA_031422555.1 Cypionkella sp.
GCCACCCTGATGGCATCCAGATGCGACGCAAGGTTATTGCCATAAAGCGGTTTATCAATCTTCGCCGTCACCCGTGCTTGATCAGTATCGCCTTTCCACAGCCCCGCCAGCACGTCTTCGACGTTCTTTTTCACCGTTGTCGGTGTGATGCCGTGCAGGGTGTTATAGGCGATCTGCTTGTCGCGCCGCCGGTTGGTTTCGCCCATCGCGCGTTCCATGCTGCCAGTGATCCGGTCGGCATACATGATCACCCGGCCATCAGAATTACGCGCGGCGCGTCCAATGGTCTGGATCAGCGACGTTTCTGACCGAAGGAAACCTTCCTTATCGGCATCCAAAATCGCCACCAAGCCGCATTCGGGAATGTCCAGCCCTTCACGCAACAGGTTGATCCCCACCAGCACATCAAACGCCCCCAGCCGCAAATCGCGCAGGATTTCAATGCGTTCAATGGTGTCGATATCAGAATGCATATAGCGGATGCGAATGCCCTGTTCGTGAAAATATTCGGTCAAATCCTCGGCCATGCGTTTGGTTAGCGTGGTGACCAACACCCGCAAACCGCGCTGGGCAACGCGGCGAATTTCATCCAAAAGATCATCAACCTGCATGTCAACGGGGCGAATTTCGATGGCCGGATCAATCAGGCCGGTGGGGCGGATCACCTGTTCAACGAACACGCCGCCGGATTGTTCAATCTCCCATTTGGCAGGGGTGGCCGAGACGAACACGGTTTGCGGGCGCATCGCATCCCATTCTTCAAACTTCAAGGGGCGGTTGTCCATGCAAGACGGCAGACGGAACCCGTGCTCTGACAGCGTCATTTTGCGCCGGAAGTCGCCTTTGTACATGCCGCCGATCTGCGGCACCGATACATGGGATTCATCTGCAAAAACAATGGCATTGTCCGGGATGAATTCGAACAAGGTCGGTGGCGGCTCACCAGGTGCGCGGCCCGTCAGATAGCGCGAATAGTTTTCAATCCCGCTGCAAACGCCGGTCGCCTCCAGCATTTCCAGATCGAACGAAGTGCGCTGTTCCAGCCGCTGCGCCTCTAGCAATTTGCCGTTCAGCACCATCAGATCCAGCGTCTGGCGCAGTTCTTTTTTGATGCCGATGATGGCTTGCTGCATCGTCGGGCGCGGGGTGACGTAGTGCGAATTGGCGTAGATGCGGATTTGGTTAAAATTATCAGTCTTGGCCCCGGTCAACGGGTCAAATTCGATGATCGCCTCTAACTCCTCGCCGAAAAACGAAAACCGCCAAGCCCGGTCATCCAGATGCGCAGGCCACACTTCGACACTGTCACCGCGCACGCGAAAGCAGCCGCGCTGAAACGCCTGATCGTTGCGCCGATAGGCTTGGGCCACCAATTCGCCCAGCATTTGACGTTGATCATAAGATTGCCCCACCAGCAAATCTTGGGTCATCGCCGAATAGGTTTCAACCGAGCCTATGCCGTAAATGCACGACACCGAGGCCACGATGATCACGTCATCGCGTTCGAGCCGCGCGCGGGTGGCCGAATGGCGCATCCGGTCAATTTGTTCGTTAATTTGCGACTCTTTTTCGATAAACGTGTCGGTGCGGGCGACATAGGCCTCGGGTTGGTAATAATCGTAGTAGGAAACGAAGTATTCCACCGCGTTGTCGGGGAAAAAGCCTTTGAATTCGCCGTATAGCTGCGCCGCCAAGGTTTTGTTCGGCGCCAGAATGATCGCCGGGCGCTGGGTTTCCTCGATCACACGGGCCATGGTAAAGGTTTTGCCGGTACCGGTGGCCCCTAGCAACACCTGATCATGGTCGCCGGCCAAAACGCCGCGGGTCAGTTCTGCAATCGCGGTCGGTTGATCGCCAGCGGCGGTAAACGGGGTATTCAGCACGAATTTCCGACCGCCCTCCAGTTTTGGCCGGGTCAAAACCTCGGGGCGCAGGGTGACGGCATCGGTATTGTTATGGGGCATGGTGATTCCCTTCCGCGTCCAATCTATTCTGTTTTTGTTCACGGGGAAGGGGTGTGGAAAGGAGTCGTTAACCGAAGTTGCGCTAAAATGAACGGATGAGATTCAATTTTAACGAAAATTCAGATCAAAAGCACAATTTTAAGTTGTTATTTTGGTTTGGCTGAGTCATCCTGACAGGGCAAGCAGCACAGACTGTCGGTTGGTTGCACACACACCCCACCCACACTCCCCAGTGGCCAACCGACAGCACCTTTCCGCCGGGCCTTTTCACCCGGGCGGGGTTGCAATTTCACCCGGATTTCGGAATAACCGACACGTCAGTATCGGAGATTTGCCATGCGCGCCCGCATCTATCAACCCGCCAGAACCGCGATGCAATCGGGCACGGCCAAAGCCAAAGGCTGGGTGCTAGAATTTACCCAAGCCAGCGCCCGCGCGGTGGACCCGTTGATGGGCTGGACCAGCAGTGACGACACCCAAAGCCAGATAAAGCTGCGGTTCGACAGCTGCGAGGATGCGCTGGAATACGCCCGCGCCAAAGGCATCGACTGTGACGTGACCGAACCAAAGGCGCGCAAACCGGTGATCCGGGCGCGCGGTTATGGTGAAAATTTTGCCACCGACCGCAAGGGTGCCTGGACGCATTAACGTCGGGCCAAAGCGGTCTGACTGCCCTGCACCCTGCGACGATGTCTGTTTTGGCGCTTTGATTTTTTTTTCTGAAATTTATCGAAAGGTTTCCATATGCCCCTTGCCACCGTTTTATCTGCACTGCCTTTGGTTTTATGGTCAACCACAGCCCTTGCCACCCCGGCCACCCTTGAGGGTGCTGCGGCATTGGTCGCAATGTTTCAGACCTATCTTGGGGCCACCGACGGCGTTGTTGCCGTTACACCCGACGGTGATGTTTATGATGTGACGCTGGATTTCGCGCCGTTGATCGCGGCCATGCCCGACCAAGGTGCCGAAGCCACCATTTCACCGCTAGAATTTGCGCTGCAGGACAATGGCGATGGCACCTGGGAGATGACGCAGGATCAGGCCTTTGCGCTGATGGTGAAAGTGCCGGGTCAATTGGATATGACGATGTCGATGGCCAAACTGGTGGGCACCGGCACGTTTGACACAGCGCTGCAGGCCTTTACTGTCTCGTCAACCGAGGTGAGCGATCTTGCGATGTCGCAGACCGTTGCCGACCCCGTTTTGGGCGACAGTGCCGTTGCCTATGTCATTGACAACGTGACCTATACCACCACGGCGGTTGCGGGCGCGGCAGGCGGGGTCGACAGCACATCGTCCTATATCGTCACTGGAATTACCGAAGATTTTGGCCTGCCGGGACTTGGCGACGGCGGCGCGCCGCTGCCACTAAAGCTGACCGCGGAAAGCTATACTGCCGATGCTGTGGTCACCGGCATGCGCCCCGACGCGCTGTATAAATTGCTGGCGTTCTTCGTCGCCAACCCATCCGAGGCCGCAATTACCGCCCAGCAAGACGGGCTGAAAGCCATTATCCGCGACGGCGTGCCGATTTTTGACAATATCTTGTCGACAGGCATGATCAATTCGGTGGTGGTGGCCGCGCCGATCGGCGATTTTGGCGTGAAAAATCTGGGGATTGTGGTTGAGGCCAATGGCATCGTTGCCGATGGCAAACTGCGCGAGGCATTGACCGTGTCCGGGCTGACGCTGCCCGCCGGGTTGGTGCCGGATTGGGCGGTGCCGTTGGTGCCAGAATCGGTATCGCTTGACTTCACTGTGTCGCGCTTTGACGTAGCGGCTCCGGTGGCGCTGTTTCTGAACAGTTTTGATCTGGCCACCGGCCCGGTTGACAGCGCCGGGATGGATGCAAAAATGCTGGCGGCCTTTCTGCCAGAGGGCGTTGTTGACGTCACCTTGGCCCCGGCCAGCATCGTTGGCGCGGGCTATACGGTCACCTATCAGGCGGTGATGACTGGTGGGGTCGCGGGGACCATGCCGACCGGCACTGCCAAATTTACGGCATCGGGGCTGGACACCCTTCAAGCCGCCATTGCTGCCGCGCCACCGGAAATCAGCGGCCAGATCGCGCCGATTTTGGGCATCGCCCAAGGCATGGCCAAACCCGGCGCCCAAGGCGAACTGGTGTGGGAGCTGGAGATGACACCTGCGGGAGGTATGCTGGTCAACGGTGTCGATTTGATGGGAGGTGCCCCATAAATGCTGCCCGTCATTACCAAAGAAAGCCCGCTTGGTGCGGACCTGACCCTGCTGATGCAGCGCCACACCGCCGATATGCACGCCGACACGCCGCCAGAAAGCATCTATATGATGGACGCAGGTCAGTTGGCGGTGGCCGATGTGTCTTTTTATGTGATGCGCGACGCGGGTCAGCCGGTGGCGATGGGGGCCTTCAAGAAACTGGACGCCCACCACGCCGAGATCAAATCCATGCATGTGCTGGCCGAGGCCCGCGGCCATGGCTTGTCACGGCTGATGCTGGCGCATCTGATGGCCGAGGCCCGCGCCGCAGGCCTGACCCGGTTGTCATTGGAAACCGGCATTCAGCCCACCTTTGTCGCCGCGCGTGCCCTTTATGAAAACGCAGGTTTTACCAAATGTCTGGCATTTGAAGGCTATTGGAACGACCCGAATTCGGTTTTCATGACGCGGGAACTTGCATAACCAGCGCATTTTGGGCACACAGCGCCTATGGTCCCGTAGCTCAACTGGATAGAGCACCTGACTTCTAATCAGGATGTTGGGCGTTCGAGTCGTCCCGGGATCGCCAGCCAACACTACAGACCGCGGTTTCATTTTGGGCCAAATACTCTCGCCGAAGGCTACGGGCATAAGCCCCGCGTTCACCCGCAAGGCGTGAAGGCCAAAATTTTTATCTAAAAATTTTCGCCCTGGCCCAACTCAGGCCGCTATTTTTCGCTTGGTGCGCCGCCTTCAAACCGGTTGCCATTGCGGTAGTCGCACGGCGCTTCCTGCATTTGCAAATGCAAGCCGCTGCCGGTGTAGGGATGCGCGCGCGCCACGTCTTCATCGAATTCTATACCCAAACCGGGGCCATCGGGGGGCAGGATATATCCGTCTTCCCATTTGATCGTGTTCTTGATCAACTTTTGATGGAATGTGCCGCCATCTTCTATGGTTTCCGCGATCAGCAGATTGGGGATTGAGGCCGCGAAATGAACGTTTGCGGCCCATTCCACCGGGCCTGCATACAAATGCGGCGCCATTTCTGCGTTGTAAATCTCGGCAATGGCGGCAATTTTCTTGGCTTCCATAATGCCGCCAACCCGCCCCAAGGCGGGTTGCAAAATCCGCACACCGCCTGCGCGCAGCAACGTGCCAAACTCGGCCTTGGTGGACAGCCGCTCGCCCGTGGCCAAGGGCACGTTGACGTGTTTGGCGATTTCAGCAAATTCCAGCAGGTTGTCGGGCGGGCAGGGTTCTTCATACCACAACGGATTGAACGGCTCGATCGCCTTGCCCATGCGGATCGCGCCGGGCGTGGTAAACTGACCGTGGGTGCCAAACAGCAAATCGGCACGGTCGCCCACTGCGTCGCGGATGGCTTTGCAAAACGCCACTGATCTGGTGATGTCGCTCATCGCAGGCTCGTGCCCGCCGCGGATGGTATAAGGGCCGGCGGGATCAAATTTTACCGCCGTGAACCCCATATTCACAAAGCGCAGGGCGGCCTCGGCGGCTGCGTCGGGATCCACCCAAAAGCCGGGCGATTCCTTGCCGGGTTCGGGATAAAGGTAGGTATAGCTGCGGATACGGTCGTTCATCTTGCCGCCCAGCAGCGCCCAGACGGGGCGGTTGCGGGCCTTGCCAAGGATGTCCCAGCAGGCAATTTCCAACCCCGAAAACGCCCCCATCACCGTAGGATCGGGCCTCTGGGTAAAGCCCGATGAATAGGCGCGGCGATACATCAACTCGATGTTTTCGGGGTTCTCGCCGGCCATATGGCGGTCAAACACGTCTTCGATCACCGCACGCATCGCCTTTGGCCCAACGGTTGACGCATAGCATTCGCCATAGCCCACGATGCCATTATCGGTGGTCAGCTTGGTGAAAATCCAATAGCGGCCACCCCAGCCGGGGGCTGGCGGGGCCACGACGAAAATCTCAAGGTCTTTCAGTTTCATCGCGGGGCCCCTTGCAGTTGACCCTTAGGCTATGCGTCAGGGGACCGCTTTCTCGCGCGATTTGGCGACAAACAATATCACAACACCGACCATGATTATCGCAGACAGCAAAAACGGCGCGCCGGGCAGATAGACAGGCGCGCGGGCAGAAGTGAAATAGCCAAATACCCACGTCATCACCAAAGGCGCCAGAATGGTCGCCAAGGCGTTCAGCGACGTATTGATGCCCTGCAATTCGCCTTGCTGATCTTCGGGGGTGGCGCGCGACATCAGGGCTTGCAGGGCAGGGCCGGTGACGCCGCCAAGCGCTGTGAGGGGGGTAAATACCAGCGCCCAGAACCCGGACGATATAAAGCCGAAAAAGCTGTAGGTAATCACTTCGGCGCCCATGCCATAGGTCGCGGTGCGCCGCTCGCCAAAGCGTTTGATCATCGGGGCCACCATGGTGGCTTGCGCTGCGGCCATGCAAATGCCGAACACCGCCAGCGATATGCCGATCCACATCGCATTCCAGCCGAAGGCGGCTTTGCCATAATAGCTCCAGATGGCAGGCCAGACATTGAAGGTCAGCGCATATAGAAAGCTGACCACCAACAACAGCTTTAACCCCGGCAAGCGGCGGATGGCGGCAAAAGATGACAGCGGATTGGCGCGGGCAAGGGTAAAGGGGCGCCGTTTTTCGGGCGACAGGCTTTCGGGCAGCACGATCATGCCAAAGATGAAATTTGCCACTGCCAGCACGGCTGCCACCCAAAACGGCGCACGCGGATCAATGCCCGCCATCAGCCCGCCAATAATCGGCCCTGCTACAAAGCCAATGCCAAACCCCGCCCCGATATAGCCATAGCGTTTGGCGCGTTCATCGGGGGCCGAGATATCGGCGATATAGGCGTTGGCGGTGGAATGGGTCGCAGCCGTGATGCCCGCAATCAGCCGCGCCACCAACAGCAGCCAAAGGGTTTGCGCCAGCGCCATCGCCACATAATCCACCGCCATAATCGCCAGCGACACCAGCAAGATCGGCCTGCGGCCATAGCGGTCTGACAGGTTCCCCACCAGCGGCCCGAACACAAACTGCATCACCGCAAAAGAGGTCGCCAACACACCGCCCCACAGCGCCGCGTCTGACAGCGAAGCGCCGGTAACCTCCATCATCAGATCGGGCATGACCGGAAAAATCAGGCCAATACCGATGGCATCAAGGGTGACAGTCAGCACGATAAAAGTCAGGGCAAGCGGCGATGGCGCGGTGGTCTTGGCGGGGGCGGCAGAGTTGGACGCAGAGTTGGACGCAGTGTTGGACATAGGGCACCTTTGATCACAAATGCACCCTATGGTCGGGGGCGGCGATGTCAATTGTTGGCGTGTCTCGCGGCGCTAGACATGGCCAAGGCTGCGAAGAAAATCGCTGATCAGCGCGGAGTAATCTGCAGGCTTTTCGACCATCGGCAAATGGCCCGCGCCGCGGATGATTTCAAATCGGCTGCCGCGGATCAGATCAGCAGTTTCGCGCACCAGATCGGGCGGGGTGGTGGCGTCGTTGGCCCCGGCGATGGCAAGGGTCGGCAGTGTCAAACTTGCGGTCGGGGTATAGAAATCTGCGCCCGCAATTGCAGCGGCGCAGCCCGTCCAGCCGTCAACCGGGGTGGCGATCAGCATGTCGCGCACCGCCGAGGCGCCCGCAAGGCTGGCATGCTGGCGGCCAAACATCCGCTGCAGCGCGCCACCGGCATAGTGCGCCAGACCGGATACGCGCACTTCGGCGATGCGCGCCGCCCAAAGTTCCGGGGTGCCGATTTTGGCGGCGGTGTTGGACAAAACCAAGCCGCGCACCAAATCCAGCCGCTTGACGGCCAGACCTTGCGCCACCAGTCCGCCCAGTGACAGCCCGACCACCACCGCCTCGCGCAACCCGAAATGATCCATTATCCGCTCGGCGTCGCGGATCAGCGCCCCCATTGCATAAGGCGCGGGCGGCGCGTCGGAGGCACCATGGCCGCGCTGGTCAAAGCATAGTATGCGGCAGCTTGACGGCAGTAAAGCAACCACTGGATCCCACAGCGACAGGTTGGTTCCCAGCGCATGCAAAAGCACCACCGCCGGGCCATC
Organism: Cypionkella sp.; assembly: GCA_031422555.1. Classification (GTDB taxonomy): domain Bacteria; phylum Pseudomonadota; class Alphaproteobacteria; order Rhodobacterales; family Rhodobacteraceae; genus JANNAT01. The sequence goes on from JANPLZ010000146.1 coordinate 8,219, forward strand.
CACCGGCCCCGAAATGCGCGCATTCAAGCGCAGGTCATCAAGATAGATCAGCGGCATGTTCGATTCCGGCAAGGCAAAAATTCGCAGGTTTTCGCATATGCACAGCAAAACCAGCCAGTTGCAAATTCAGGCGAAAGTGGCAGATAGAGCGCCGAAAAACCGGGAAAAGTTGCAAAACCTATATCATCCGGCAAACCGCTTCAGGGCATCCGCAAACACCGCCGCATCTACGTTGCCGCCAGAGGCGGTGCAGATCACGGTATCGGGCAAATCTGCACAAAACATCGCCGCGGCCAGCGCCACCGCACCCCCCGGTTCCAGCACAAGGCGCAAATGGGTAAAGGCCAGCGCCATCGCTTGCAAAGCCTGATCATCGCTGACCACCAACCCCGGCCCGCACAGCCGTTTAAGGATGGGAAAAGTGATATCGCCCGGTTGCGGGGTCAGAATGGCATCGCAGACTGAGCCTGCCATCCGCGCATTGCGTTCGATCCGCCCCGACGCAAGTGACCTTGCCATATCGTCAAGGCCTGCGGGTTCCGCGGTGCGGATGCTGAACTGCGGCGCGCGGGATTCCAGCGCCAAAGCGATGCCCGAGGTCATGCCACCCCCACCACAACAAGTGATTACGGTGGCATCGGTCAGCCCGGCATCGCGGGCTTGCAGGGCTATTTCCAACCCGATGCTGCCTTGGCCCGCGATCACCTGCGGGTCGTCATAGGGTTTGATCAGGGTCAGCCCGTGCGCGGCGGCAAGCTGCGCACCCAAGGCATCGCGGTCTGTCGCCTTGCGGTCATAGAGCACCACTTCGGCACCATAAGCCCGGGTATTGGCGATTTTGACCTGCGGCGCATCCGACGGCATGATGATCACCGCAGGCGCGCCATGCTGGGCTGCGGCCAAAGCAACGCCTTGGGCATGGTTGCCGGACGAAAACGCGATCACGCCGCGGGCGCGCTGTGCCGCCGTCAACGCTGATACCGCCGCCCAACCACCGCGATACTTGAAACTGCCGGTCCATTGCAGGCATTCGGCCTTCACAAACACCCGCCGCCCGGCAATCTTGTCCAGCAGCGGCGCGTTCAGCAAGGGTGTCAGCCGCGCATGGCCCGCCAGCCGTGCGGCGGCGGCCTCGATCATGGCGATATCGGTCATGTCAGCGCTTTCAGGAATTGGGCAATCACGGCAAGGCTTTCGGGTTCATCCAGAAACGGGATATGGCCGCGGTCGGGCACATTGGCAAAGATTAGATCAGGGCGGCGGCGCCGCATTTCATCGGCGGTGGCTTGCGACAGCAAATCGGAATTCGCCCCCCGTATCAGCGCCAAGGGCAAACCCGCGCAGGCATCAAACAGCGGCCACAAATCTACCGGCGGACCGTCAAACGTTGCCAAAAACGCCTCTCGCAAGGCCGGGTCATAGGTGCTGCGCAACCCGGCGTCGGATTGGGTGGTGTGCTTTTGCGCTTCGGCCAGCCAGCGGGCAGGCGGCACATGGGCAAAACCGGGATTGGCCTGCGGCGACCGTGCTGCGAGGTCCGCATGGGTTTTGGCAGCAGGATTGCGGCCGACATAGTCGGAAATCCGCGCAAACCCCGCGCGGTCAATGTCTGGGCCAATATCATTCAGGCACAGGCCCAACAGCCGGTCATGCGCGATAAACGCCAACAGCATGCCGATCAAACCGCCGCGCGAGGTGCCCAGAACCGCGGTCTGCGCGACACCCAGATGATCCAGCAAGGCCAGCGCATCGCGGGCCTCTTGCAACACGGTATAGCTGGCGGCACCACTGTGATCTGACCCACCCCGTCCGCGATAATCCATCCGGATCAGGCGGACAGGCGGCAAATGCGGGCGCAGGTAATCAAAATCCGCCATCGTGCGCGTCAAGCCCGCCAAGCATAACAACGCTGGCCCAGTGCCACTGTCGGAATAGGCAATTTTTGTGCCATCAGGAACATGAAAACTTTGTGTCATAGGGATACCTTTGGTTGGCATCCAACTTTGCATAGCCAAAGATGCGGCGAAAGGGGGCAGGGCTTTGGCTTGCGTCACGCGGTGCGCGGGCTTAGAGGACGGCGTAAGACATCAGGGGCAGGTCGCATGGCGGATGAAGCAGGCGCAAAACGGGCGTCGTCAAAGAAAATCGGC
>JANPLZ010000147.1:0-23498 GCA_031422555.1 Cypionkella sp.
CGATCTGCTTTTGAAGCATCGGGTAAATGCGATCGTCGGATGCTGCTTTTCCTCCAGCAGAAAGGTGGTTCTGCCAGTTATCGAACGTTTCAATGGGATGGTGTTTTTTCCATCTGTTTACGAAGGTTTCGAATATTCACCAAAGGTCATCTATGGCGGGGCCGTGCCAAACCAGCTTGTGCTGCCTTTGCTGGAATATCTGTTTGCCACTCAGGGACGCCGGATTGCGCTGATTGGATCGGACACGCTTTATGCCCGCTAAATCAACCGGATCGTCAAAGAGTTTCTGACCGAAAGCTCTGGCACTTCAGTCCTCGAAAAATACCTCCCGTTCAGTGCAACCACCGAAGACTTCATACACGCCGCCAAGCTGGTGGCCGCAAAAGGTGCAGATGCCGTTTTGTCAACGCTGGTGGGCCGCAACAGCATTGCGTTCCATGAAGCCGATGCAGAACTCACCGGCCCGACCAAGCGCGCGCCCATCGCTTCGCTGACCACAACGGAAGCCAAACTTGCCCTGATGCGGCCAGAGGCGCGGCAGGGCAATTTGGCCGTTGCCCCCTATTTCGGAACGCTTGTTAACACCGTCAACGACGCTTTTGTCGCCAAGTTTCGCGGCAAGTATGGGTCCGGCGGACCCGGCGTTTACAGTGAAGTCACCTATTCACTGGTGCATTTCTATGCCAATGCCCTTGAACTTGCCGGATCAGAAGACACCGATGCAATCCTTGGGGCCTTGTCAGGCGCTGCCTTCAAGGCCCCGGGCGGCGATGTGCATATTGACACCGAGACCAATCCTTTCTCAATTCGGCCTTTGATCGGCAAAGCCAATATGGCCGGGCAATGTGATATCGTCTGGCAGTCGCCCAACGTGATCCGCGCCGACCCCTATTTGATTGCATATGATCGCTCAGTCAGCAAATTGATGGACTTACCAGCGACCGCCCTCCCGATGCGCAAAACAGTGTGCTGCGCCGCCGGCGCCCGGTCCGAATGCTTGTCATCCACCCGGATGACGAAGATCGGAAAGTGCTGGTTGACCAGCTCAGTCGTATCGGCTGCCAGACAGAAAGCCTGTGGCCGCCACCCGCCCAACTTTTAGACCCCTATGATGTCATCATCGTTCTGTTCAGCGGATCTGGGCAAACCGAACAGGTTTCTTGGATGACCGAAGGCGGCCTTACGGCAAGGATTGCAATAATCGCCTATGAGACCCCTGAAATCCTTGAAGAAATCGAACGCAACCATGTCCATGGTGTTCTGTCCAAGCCGCTGCGGATCTTTGGCGTCTTTGCGGCAATCACCAGGGCTTTGGGCATGGCGCGGCATGAAAACCGACGAAAGCAGCGGATCAAGTCTCTGGATGACACATTGCGCGTACGGCGGCGTATCGAGCAGGCCGTTGCCATCCTTTCGCGCGAGAAAAATATCTCTGAAGCACAAGCCTACGCCCCGAATCCGGAAGAAATCCATGAAACCGAAGACGCCGTTGAATAAGATTGCCGACGCAATCATTTCATCAAGCGATCTGTGACACTTGGCGGTTCAACGATCCCTTGGTTGCCGAAGTTTCTGGCAGGCTTTATGAAGGCAACCGGCTGACTGTGCGCCATAGAACTTAACGCGGCCCCCGCCAGCAGCCCGTTCGTTTCTTCCGCAAGATCACAGAACGCCTGCAAAACTGTCGGCTTTATTGGGAAGTTTGCATAGAAAAAGCCGGACTCCTTGATGGTGGCATTGCGCGTTTTGGCGATACGCGCAGCCACCGTTCCTTCGCAATAGCGCCCCTGACAGGGGCCCATACCGCTGCGGCATTCCAGCTTTACAGCGTTTGCTGACGAGATGAACGGGTTCTGCGCAAGAACCACTTCAAGCCGCCCGCTTGTGACCAGTTCGCACCGGCAGATGATGACTTCCTTCGGGCAAGACAGGTCTGCCAGGGCTTCACGCTTTGGTTCGAACATGGCTTGCATCACGCGCGAAAAGCGGTGCGCGCGCGCCAGAATGCGGTCTAGCTGCCTGCGCTGCGCCGGGGCAAAAACGGCACCCAATGATGCGGCGATGCTAAGTCCTGCCATCTGCCCTTCGGCCCAGGACCGTTCGGCACCGGCAACGCCTGTTGGCTCTCCGGCGACAAAAACCCCTTCGGCAGAGGTTTCAAACGCAGCATCATGTGCGACAATCCAGCCGCTCAAGGCCGGCTCCCAACGCATCTTGCACCCTGCCTGACGGGCCAGTTCGGTAGACGGGTTGAAGCCGTATCCAATCACCAGAAGATCGGCCTGAACGCCGCGCACCGCCCCCGTGCGCGCCCAATCGTCATCGACCTTTGCAAGCCGCACCCCGGTGACGGCGGCGTCACCTTCCACGCCGTCGATGATGGTTTTATGCGACAGCGGAACCCCGCGCGCAACGATCTTGCCCAAGGCCCGGGCAGCATCTGCAAACAGCGCAACATGGCCCGGAATGGCGGGCACGGCCGCGATCATCTCAGTCATTTTCGGCAGGCCACGGGCAAGCGCGATTTCCGCAATCTCGGCTCCGGCGTCCAGCAGTTGTTCGGCCAAGATCAGCAGAATGGGGTGCGATCCGGCCAGAACAAGGCGCTGCCCCATCAGCAGCTTCTGGCTTTTCAGCAGGGATTGCACTGCGCCCGCCGTCATCACCCCCGGTAGGGTCCAGCCCGGAAAGGCCACTGGCATGTCATGCGCCCCGGTGGCAATCAGCAGACGGCGCGCGGGCACAAGGCGCCCCCCTTCTGGTGTGTGGATGGCCAGTTGCAAGCCCATCCCGTTGGTCCGGTCGCGCAACACGCCGAACGCCGTGCTGCGAAAGGCCGTCTGGATACCGGGGTGATCTTCGAACCGCTCGATCAGGTCTTTGGCCCAGGTATAGGGTTTGTAGCGGCCATGTCGCTGACCCCATTCCGCGGGTGGGCGGCGAAATATCTGCCCGCCTGCCCGCGCCTGTTCATCCACGACCAGCACCGAAAACCCGGCATCCGCCACGGCAACTGCGGCGGCCATGCCGGCGGGGCCGGCGCCCACAATTGCAACATCGGTCATCATGTGGCCTCGTGCCGGATAACGCAAAGGTCCGCCCGCACATCGGTCAGGCAGGCCCGCACCAGCCGTTGCCCGTCCACCGTGACGGCACAGTCAAAACAAGTGCCCATGTTGCAAAACGGCAGGCGCGGTGCGCCGTCGCGCGTCACGCCAAACGCAGGCACCCTTGCGGCCAGCAGGGCGGTGGCCAGCGTCTCGCCCAGAAAGGCGGTCACCGTCTGGCCCTGAAACGTAAAAGTGACAGGCTTGCCCCGATGGGTCGCTATGCGTGTTGCTTTGATCATCGCTTACCCCCTGCCATATCTGGCGGCGTCAAATTTCGTCAGATCCATGCTGGCGCCGCGTCCCGCGACCAAATCCGCCAGCACCTGCGCAAAGCACGGCCCTAGCGTGAAGGCCGACCCCCCGGTGGCCACAAAGGTCCCGGGTTGCCCCGGCACCGGGCCAACCAGCGGCAGTTGATCCGGCGTGATGGTCGTGGTGCCCACCCAACTGCGGATGACCGGCACGCCCGCCAGTTCCGGCAGCACGCGGATCGCCATCGCGGCATTCCCAGCGAGTGATGCGCGCAGAAGTTCGGGTTTGGTATCGAAATCCGGCTGCCCATCGGGCAACAGCGGCAGCCGCGCGGGCCAGCCGCCGCCGATCAGGATATTGCCGTCCAGCGCCTGTTTCAGCGACAATCTGCCCGCCGCATGTTGCACCAGATGCGGGATCAACTTGGGGATGCGCATGGTGACCGTCATTGTCAGTGCCAGCGGAATGGTGGGCAGATGCGCGCCCATCATCTGGCCCAGCCGTGTGGTCCAGACGCCGGCCGCAATCACCACCGCATCGGCTGTGATGGTATCTGCCGCCCCGCCGTGACGGTCTTGCAGCGCCACCTGCCAGCGCCCGCCTTGCCGTAATAGCCCCACCACCTCGTGGCGGGTGCGAATCTCGGCCCCCAGCCGCAGCGCCGCGCGGGCCAACGCAGGGGCGGCGGTGCGGGCATCGGCCTTGCCCTCCAGCGGGCAATATGCAGCCGCAATCACCCGGTCTGACAGATAAGGCGCGATCGCGTCGATCCCGGCGCGGTCGATCACCCGGTTGTCAAGGCCCCAAGACCGTTCTATTTCTGTCTTTTGCTCCAGCAGCGCGACCTGCACGGCGTCTTCGGCGATCATCAGACCGCCGGTTTGTTTGACCTCAATCGCTTCGCCGCACAGCCCGGGCAGCGCCGCCCAAAGCCGTGCCGCTTCCAGATGCAGGGGCATCGCTTCGGCCGCCGTGCGCGCGGCCTCGATGCCGCGGTCAATCATGCGGTATTCCAGTTGAAAGTGCAGGCTGCCCGCATTGCTGCCTGACGCATGCTGGTTAATCTGGTCACGCTCAACCAGCAGCACCTGCCCGCCATCCCGCGCGATCATCCAGGCGGTGGCACAGCCCAAAAGCCCCCCGCCAAGCACAATCGCGTCGAAATGGGTGCCCATCACAGTGGCCGGGTTTCAATGCCCAAAGAGTGCAGCGTATCGGCGATGCGTTGCACTTCTGGCTCTGACAATTCCATCAACGGGTCGCGCACAAACCCTGCAGGCACACCGCGCAGGCGCAGCGCGGTTTTCATAATGGCCTGCTGATTGCCGAACTGAACGCCGTAATCATTCCTGAACCACGCCTGCATGATCACCCGATCCCGCATGCCAAGGCGGATCGCCCTGTCGCGGTCACCCGCGGCAATCGCGCGCCAAAAGTCGGGGTGATCAGCGCCCAACACGCCGCCCGATCCCATAAGCCCGTCGCCATGGCCCAAAAGCGCCAGATCGACGCCCAGTTCACTGGTCGGCAGACCGAAATAGCGCACCCGACTTTCCACCCGGTACATCGCCTCCAGAAAGCCTGCAAAATCGCCTGTCGAATTTTTGATGGCCACCACGTTTTCGATGTCGGCCAATTCGTCCAGAAGATCGGGGTCCATGTCCACAACACAGCCCCTTGGCCAGTTATACACCGTCATCGGAATATCGGTAGCGTCCGAGACCGCGCGATAGAATTGCACGATCTCGGCCCGGTTTGGCACCACATAGGGCGGCGGCGTCAGCAAGATACCATCCAGCCCCGCCTTTTCCGCCGCCCTTGCGTGGATGATCGCCTCGGTTGCCGTAAAGGCATTGCAGGCGCCGATGACCGTCAGCCCGGCCTTGCGATACTGCGCGCCTGCGTCGAACAACTGTGCCCGTTCCGCGGTATTCAGGCTGAACCATTCGCCGCTGGTGCCGGCCAAGATGACCCCGTGCAGCCGCTCGGTCACCAGCCAGTCCATCTGGGCGGCGAACGAGTCCAGATCAAGCTGGCCTTTGCGGGTGAACGGGGTCGTGATGGCGGGGATATACCCTTTCCACGTCACACTTGTCCGGTCCATGGCGACTTCCTTTCTATTGCAGACAAAGTGGTAGCGGCTTGCCGAAATGTCAGCGGCGTATGGGCGTCTTGACCGCAGATCCGTCCGCCGCCTCAAACGTCCGGCCCCAGCCGGTGATCACGGACACGACCATGATCGCCGTGAGGACCAGCGGGTAAAGCGTCACGGGGAACAGATCGAAAGTCGACAGGGCAGGCGTGCCTTCATAACCCGAAGTCAACAGCGCCCCGATGAAAAGATAGGCGCTGAGAACCGGCACAACCGAGGCAAGACCCAAGGCAAAACAGTCCAACACATTGGCCCGGCGGTAAGGATGCAGGCCGACCCGCGCGCCCAATTCATCGGCCACCGGGCCGAATGTCAGCATCGCGGCCGAGTTCACACCGCCAAACAGCAGCGTCGTCGCGGTAACGCCCAGCCCGATGGCGGTTTCCACACCGCGCGGCGTCGCGGCCAGCCGCCCCGAGGTGATCTTGTCCACCATCAGCTCCATCACCCCGGCGCCGCGCAGCACACCCATGATGCCGAACACCGAAATAACCAGCGCAACCGTGCCAAGCATCGAGTTTACGCCGTCATAAAGGAACCCTATCGGCGTGCCTTCGTTCACACCCATGATCATCGACGGGGTCAACAGCCCGGTGGCAAGCCCGGTCAGCGACCCAAGCACAAGCCCCACAGTCACCGCCATACAGATGTCGCGCGACACCACCGACACGATCAGCATGATCGCAACCGGGATCAGCATCAAAAGCGGCAGCGGTGATGCAGCGGCATTGAACTGGCTGACCACAGCGGTGTCGGCGGTCATGGATTGCCCGATCACCAGAAACAGCAGCGCCGAGATTGCGGCCGCCGTCAGCGCATAGCGGGCCCGATGCCGCACCACACCGCCAATATCGGCCACGGCATTCTTTGTGCGGAACCGTTGACTAGAGGACGAGATGATCGTGGTATCCGAAATGGGGGCAAGATTGTCACCCAGAATGGCCGCTGAAAGGATCGCCCCGGCCAACAGCGCCGGAGGGGCGCCGATGGTCAGGCCCGCCGCATAAAAGATCGGAAAGGCGGTAAACATCGTGCCGATCGACGATCCGGTAGCCATGGCCACGACGCCGACCGCGATGAACACAAAGAACGTGTAATACCCGGCACTCAGCCCGATATCCTGCGCCAGCCAGACAAAGCCATCCGCCACGCCTGTTGTCTTGATCATGGCGGAAATCATGCCGACCAGAAACAGGATGATGACAATGGCGACCGAGGTTTCGCTGCCGATGCCCTTCAGCACCTGTTCCCAGAACTTGCCATAGTTCCGGGCGAACAGCGCACCGATCAGCAGGGATACAAATCCACCCATCGCAAGGGCCGTCATGTCGAAGGCCTTGAAAACGATGAAATACAGGACACACATCAACATAAAAATCGCAGGTGGCACAAAGGCCATCGCCAGTCCGCCGCGAAAGCGCAGGATCGGTTCGCTCATGTCATTTCTCCCTTTTTGTCGTGATTTTTATCTAAGTGAAGCCAACCCTGTGATCGGAAGATGCACGCGGCAGGCCCTTGATAGAAAGTGTCAGCTTCGGCGGTGGTCTTGGCTTTGAACCGAACGCAACACGATGTCGCTGGCCGGATCGGTGATTTGTTGCAGTTCAACAAAGTTGCCGTCGGGATCGCGGCAGAAACACAGCCGCATCGGCCCGACATCCAGCGGTAGCGCGTTGAACACCACCCCCGCCGCAAGCAGCCGGGCGTGATCGGCGATCACATCGTCACTGTCGACGCACAGATGTGCAAAACCGTGCTGCGACAGGCTGCGGTCATCGCTGCGGGTCGAAGCGGGGGTTTGGTATTCAAACAGTTCCAGAAAGGCATTGCCCGCCCGCAGCAGGATGGCCCGGGCGGCAGAGTTGGGGATGCCGATGATCTGCCCCGCAAAGGCCGACATCTCGCTGCCCGCCTCCCAGCCAAAGCCTGACACCTGCTGAAATCCCAGCAGATCGCAATAGAAAGGCAACAGCCGGTCAAGATTGCTGGTGGTGATGCTGGGGTGATGAATGCCGCGGATCATGGCTTTCCCCTTCAGGCGCAGGCGGTGGCTTCGACCTCGACCAGCAGGTCGGGCGAAAACAATCGCGTCACACCGGCCAATGTGCTGGCCGGACGATGCCCCAAGGCGGCGAAAGGCCCGATCAGCGCGCCCCAGTTTGCCAGCGTGGCATCCATATCGGTGGTCAGCACCCTGATGCCGGTAACATTGGCATAGGTCATCCCGGCCGCCGCCAGAACTGCGCCAAGGTTGGCCATGGCAAGGGCCAGTTGGCCAGCCATGTCACCCTTGTGCAGCGGTGCGCCATTGGCATCGGTGGCGCATTGGCCCGACAGGGTCAGGATGCGGGTGACGCCGCTGACCTCACGGGCATGGGCAAATCCAAATCCATCCTGCCACGTCCACGGATTGATTTCGTGGGTATCCATCTGTTCCTCCATGGGGGTCGGTTCCTGATTTCTTTTGGGTGACCACACGGCTTGCTGTCTTCGGCGGCGACAGGGTGGTCACACCTGATTGCCAACAGCACGGTTGGCCTTAGTTCATGCTTAAGCACCGGTGCAATCAATGCCGCGGTATTCGTAAAACTGTTGCGTTAACCGCAACGATATGTCAGCCTTGACAGATAGTTACCGGCGCTTTTCCTTGAACGCCTATCCGCTGCCGGCGGAACGCTGCGGCGAAAGGGACCGGTTACAGGCACAGTGGCTTGGGACATCCGCCTATCGGACAGCACAATCGGGCCAGCAAATGCAGATCAACGATCGCCGTATTCATTTTCTTTATCAGGCCTGGCGCAGTGGCTCTATGCGCGCCGCCAGCGAGATATTGGAAATGGCGCCATCGTCCATCAGCCGTCAGATCGCCCAGTTAGAGCGCGAGCTTGGTAGCGCCCTGATTGAACATGGCCGCCGTGAGATTTTTCTGACCGATGCGGGCCATGCCATCATCGAATACTATCGCACCCGGCAAACCAGCCTTGATGTGCTGAACGCCCAGCTTCTTGATCTGTCGGCAGCCCGTACCGGTCATGTGAAATTCGCAATCGGTGAAGGGTTTCTGGGCGAGGCCCTGTACAGCACGCTTGACGGTTTCATGGATGATTACCCCGGCTTTACCCTGTCTATCAGCGTTACCGACACGACCGAGATGGTGCGCCTGCTGCTGGACGACGAGGTGCATTTCGGCCTTGGCTTTCACCCGCTGTCGCATCCGCAAATCGTTTCGCGCTTCCGGGCTGCGGTGCCCCTGAAGGCAATCATGCACGCCTCACATCCGCTGGCGCAACGGCCCAGCATCAGCATTGCCGAACTTTGCGCCGAACCACTGGCCTTGATGGGGCAGATGTTTCGCATTCGGCAGATGATTGATTTGGCCGCGACCGACAGCGGTCATCTGGTGGCCCCAGTGTTGACAACCAATTCCATTCCGCTGCTGATCCGCAGCGCTTACGCCCGCCGCGCGGTGACGGTGCTGCCTGAATTCAGCGTGCGGTCGGAACTGTCCAGCGGCCAGATGGTGGCGGTCAGGATTGTGTCGTCCCACATGCAGTCGGTCTATGTCCACCTGATCACGCGCCGAAACCGACTGTTGTCAGCGCCACTTACCGCGCTGGCAGAACAGATTCGCAAGCGTCTGGACCCAGCGGCACTTTACTCGGCTACAAACGATGTTCACCCGCACCCTACGGCATCTATGTGACAAGGTGGGGGATCGAAGATCCACAGCGAAGAATGGTCAAATCATCAAAACCACGCCAGCCAACCGCTTCAGACCCGGCGTAAACGCGCCAGACAACCTGCAGCGATTTCAGGTTTTTTCCGGGGAATGCGTAGGAAGCAGCAATTCAGGCTTGATCAGATGCATCTGGCTGATGCCAAAAGTATTGTCATCAATGACCCGAAACGCTTTTTCGATAAGTGCTTTGGCGTCCTGACGCACCATCGCGACCGGGAAATGAAGATGCGACAGGAACGGGTCCCAGTCATAGCAGCCCACCGACAGACCGCGGAACGCGTCATCAGGCAGTTCTTTCAAGACGCGGAAAACGCCCTCAAAGGCAATGGTCGAGTTCACGAACAAACCATCCGGTAGGGCGCCGAGGTGGTCCAGCAATTCACGCACCGACCGCTCGGCCTCGTCAGGGCCGTATCCACAAGTATCAATCTGGTCAGGCTGTGGTGGTGCCCCGGTCTCGGCGATCAGAACGTCGCGAAATCCCCGGACCCGCTCCATCGTGTTGAAGTCGGTGGGGATGCCGCCAATAAAGTGCAAGGTTGCAGGGGCGGGATTGCCAACCCTGATCAACAGATGGCGCGTCAGCTCGCGGGCGCCAAAGTAGTTGTCGGTGACGACCGACGCCGCCAGAGACCCCGGAAGGTCGACGTTGATATGGGGAATGCCCGCATCGGCACACATGCGGCTAAGCGGGTCAGGGTCGGTGGCCCCCGCGATGAACAGCAAATCCACATTATGCGACAACAGCGTGGCCACCGTGCGTTTTTCCATGTCAGGGTCGCGCAAGGTGCTGACCACCATGGGGCAAAGGTCGCGCTTGCGGGCCTCGGCCTCGAACGCCTGTGACAGCGAACTGAAATAGCGGTTGTCGTGCAGGGGCAGGATCATGCCGATCAAGCCAGAGCGCTGTGTGCGCAAGGCGCTGGCCTGCCGGTTCTGCCGGTAGCCAAGGCTTGTGGCGACAGCGTGAACGCGCTCCGCCAAATCCTTGGATATCCGTCGTTTGGCCCAGCTGCCATTCAGAACCGCGCCGACAGTAGAGGCCGATACGCCGGACGCGGACGCCACGTCATAGATCGTGGTCTTACGTTTTGGTTCCACGCTTTTTGTTCTCCGCCATCGACCTGGTGGCTGCCAAAGCCGAGTCTGCTTGGTATCTGCGGCGAAGTCAAACAATGGTCTTGACGATGCATCATCGGTTGTGCAATCAAAGCACCATCGGTGGTGCATAGAGGATTCGCGCAGAAAGTCTGTTTCTGCGAATGGTCCCGGTTAGTCCAAGCCACCGATAAATGGGGGGAGACCGCGCGATGTTTGATCGAGCGAAGTATGCATTCATACTTCCGGCATTTCTGGTGGTGCTGATTATCGGGCTGTTCCCGCTGATCTATTCACTGACCATCAGCTTTATGCAGGTGCGGCTGGTGCCGCCGGTGCCGCCCAGCTTTGTCGGGTTTGACAACTATACCGAAGCCCTGTCGCAGCCGCGCTTTTGGTCTTCGGTCCGGATCACATTCCTGATCGCCACATTGGCTGTGGCTGTGCAGTATGTGCTTGGCCTTGCGCTGGCCATTGCGCTGAATTCAACGCTGCCACTGGGCCGCGTTTACCGCGCGGCCTTTTTGTTTCCGCTGCTGATGGCCCCGATTGCCGTAGCTTTTATCGGCAAGATGATCTTTCACCCCGGCGTTGGCCCGATGCGCGATTTTTTCGGGCTGTTCGGTTATCCCGACCCACCATTTCAGACCGATCCGGTGTGGGCCATCGGCATGTTGGTAACCATCGAGGTTTGGCAGTGGACGTCGCTGGTGGTGATCATCCTGCTTGCGGGCCTGCAAAGCCTGCCGCGCGATGTCTATGAGGCGGCAGACCTGGAAAACGCCAGCCGCTGGCAACAGTTCCGGGGCATCACCTTTCCGATGCTGCTGCCGATTTCGGCTGCCGTGGTGTTCCTGCGCTTTGTCGAAAGCCTGAAGCTGATCGACACGGTGTTTGTGCTTACAGGGGGCGGCCCCGGCATCGCGACGGAAACGCTGACCCTTTACACCTATCAGGAGGGTTTCAAGAAGTTCAACTTTGGCTACACCTCGGCCATCAGCTTTTTGTTTCTGATCCTGATCGTCATTTTCGGCACGGTCTATGTAGCCCTCATCAAACCACAGCTGGAGAAGCGGACATGAGCGCGATCCGTCGGCCATCGCATTGGCCTGTCACGATCTTTTGCTTCATTTGGCTGCTGATCACGGTCTTTCCGATCTACTGGATCTTCGTCACCAGTCTGAAATCGCCGCTGTCGGTGAATGGCGGGCCAACCTACATGCCTTGGGTCGATTTCATCCCCACCCTGGATGCCTGGCGCGCGGCATTCTCGGGCGCCCGGGGTGATTTCATCGGCCCCTTAATGAATTCGGTGGCAATCAGCCTGACCTCTGCCGTGATTGCCTTGGTGATTGGGTCGATGGCAGCCTATTCGCTGGTCCGGTTCCAGTTTCGGGTTCGGCTGTTGGCCGCACTGTCATTCGCCGCTATTGCCATCGGCGGATACGTCGGACTGGTGCATGGAGTCGGACTGGGCAAGATCGCGGGGCTGGGCCTTGCGTTTATCCTCGCCTTCCCGACCGCCGTGATCCTGAACACGCGCAATCTGCCGGGTCCGGTTCTGGGCAACAATGACGTGGTGTTCTGGTTTGTCAGCCAGCGCATGTTCCCGCCCATCGTCAGCGCCTTTGCGCTGTATCTGATCTACGCGGAAATGGGCAAAGCGGGTGTGCCGCTGCTGGACAGCTTTGCGGGCCTTGTTCTGAGCTACGTCGCCTTTTCGCTGCCCATCGTCATCTGGTTGATGCGTGATTTCTTTGCCGCCCTGCCGGTCGAGGTGGAAGAAGCCGCGCTGATCGACAACGTGTCGCGTTTCCGGATCTTCTTTCAGATCGTGGTGCCGATGTCATGGCCGGGGCTGATCGCCACCTTCATGATCACGCTGTCGTTCGTGTGGAATGAATTTCTGAACGCGCTGCTGCTGACTACGGCGCAGTGGCAAACCCTGCCGGTCTGGCTGACTGGGCAAAATTCCTATCGCGGTGATGAATGGTGGGCAATCGCAGTGGCTGCGGTGATTTCCATCACACCGATGATCGTCGTGGCCGCAGCTCTGTCCAGATTCATGCGATCGGGTCTGTCGGCAGGGGCAATTCGTTGATCGTTAACTCGGAGGAGACTACACCTATGAAATATAACAAAAAACTTGCAACCACTGCCGTGGCATTGGTAGTGTCGGCAAGTGGGTTGTCTGCAACTGCACAGTGCAGCCCGGATTACACAGGCGTCACGCTGACCGCCGTTTCGCAGACCGGGCCGTTCATTGCCTCGGCGCTGAAAATGGCGGCTGATAAATGGACAGTGCAGACCTGCGGCACTGTGAACATCGTCGAAATTCCGTTCGGCGAATTGTATCCCAAGTTCATCACGGGCATGACCGCGGGCAACGTCGATTTCGATGTGATGACCTTTGCGCCCGCATGGCTGGCCGATTTCGCGCCCTATCTTTCAACGATGCCCGCTGAATACACATCGGGTGCCGCATGGGATGACATCGCGCCTGTCTACCGTGACCGTCTGATGGTCTGGGATGGCAAAGTGATCTCGCAATCCATGGACGGCGATGTGCACACGCTGCAATACCGCACCGATCTGTTTGGAGATCCGAAAGAGCAAGAGGCTTTCAAAGCCAAGTATGGTTATGATCTGGCCCCGCCCGCAACCTGGCCACAATACTATGACATCGCCGAATTCTTCACACGGCCCGATAAGGGCCTGTATGGCACCGCCGAGGCGATGGTGCGCGGGGGACAACAGTTCTGGTTCTTCTTCACCCACGCAGCCCCTTACGTGAACGACCCCGATCAACCCGGCGGCATGTTCTTTGATCCCGAAACCATGGATGCCCGCATCAACAATCCGGGCTGGGTCAAGGCGCTGGATGATTATATCAAGTCGGTCAAGTTTTCGCCCCCCGGTGCGCTTGGATTTTCGTCGGGCGACATCCGCACGGCCTTTGCCGGCGGCAAAGTAGCGATGAACTTTGATTGGGGTGATACCGGCACGATTGCCACCGACCCCAAGCAAAGCCAGATCGCGGGCAAGGTCGGTTCGGCCCTGACCCCCGGTTCGACCGAGATCTGGAGTTCCAAGGACGGCGCGTGGAAGACCTATGACTCCCCCGTCATGTCGCCCTTTATGGCCTTTGGTGGCTGGCAGGCGGGCGTGCCCGAGGCAAGCGCCAACAAAGAGGCGGCCTGGCACTTCGTCAACACGCTGACCAACCCGGAAAACTCGATACAGGCGGCGATCACGGGCGGGACGGGCGTGAACCCCTACCGCACCAGCCACTTTGATCTGGCCCCATGGCTTGGTCTGATGTCCGAAGCCGAAGCGACCTCCTATCTGGCCGCCCAGAAAGGGTCTATCGAGGCGCCGAATGTGGCGTTGGACATGCGTCTGCCGGGTTATTTCAGCTACACCGAGATCCTTGAGATCGAGCTTTCCAAGGCAATGGCTGGCCAAGTGACCCCACAAGAGGCGCTGGATACGGTGGCAGCCGAATGGAACAAGCTGACCGACCAGTTCGGACGTGACGCCCAGAAAGCGGCCTATCGCGCCTCAATGGGTCTCTGACCAACAGCAAGCTGTGCTCTCAGGGGCAGTTTGCCAACCGCCCTGCCGTGCAACTCCCGCGCGGCAGGGCGGACCCTTCAATTCGGCCCGCAAAAGGCCCTACCCGGATTATTCAAATGGCAAATGTCACACTCAGCGGCCTGAAAAAGAGCTTTGGCGCGGTCCATATCATTCCCGATCTTGATCTGGAGATTGCCGACAAGGAATTCGTCGTGCTGGTCGGCCCATCGGGGTGCGGCAAGACCACTGCGTTGCGGATGATCGCGGGGCTGGAGGAATCCTCGGGTGGCACCATCCGCATTGGCGACCGTGATGTGACCTCGCTGCGCCCCGGTCTTCGCAACGTGGCCATGGTGTTCCAGAACTATGCCCTCTACCCGCATATGAACGTCGCGGCCAATATAGGCTATGGCATGAAGGCGCGGGGCGAAAAGCCCGAGGCCATCCAGAAAGCCGTGGCCAAGGCCGCGCGGATCGTGGCATTGGACAAGCTGCTGGAACGTCGCCCAAAGGAACTGTCGGGCGGTCAGCGTCAGCGCGTGGCCATCGCCCGCGCTTTGGTGCGTGACCCGGATGTGTTTTTGTTTGATGAACCGCTATCCAATCTTGACGCCAAATTGCGGGTCGAGATGCGCACGGAAATTCGCAAGCTGCACCGCGAACTGCAGGCAACCATGGTCTATGTGACCCATGATCAGGTCGAGGCGATGACGCTGGCCGACCGGGTGGTCGTTATGAACGGCGGGCGGATCGAACAGGCGGCTGATCCACTGACGCTGTACACCCGCCCGGCCAATGTGTTCGTGGCAGGCTTCATCGGCGCGCCCAGCATGAATTTCGTGACCGTAAAAGCGGCCAATGGGCCCGATGGCCCAATGATCAGATTGCCGGAAGGCGCACTTGTATCGCCGCCTGCCGCGTTCCACGCAGCGCTGCGGTCGCGCCTAGACCAGCCGTTGATCATGGGCATCCGCCCCGAGCATGTCGTGCCGTGTTCTGACAACCCGCCGTTGCGCCTGATGATCGAAAATATCGAAACCCTCGGTTCGCACCGCTTGCTGATTGGCACTGTTGAAGGTGCGCCGTTCACAGCGCAGGTGCCGTCAGGAAACACCGCGAAAGAAGGCCAGATGGCCGCCTTGTCGCCCGATCCGCAGAATCTGCACCTGTTCGATGCAACCACGACCTTGTCGCTTCTGGGGCAGGCATGACGACCGCTGACCATTTTCTGGGTGTTGATGTCGGGACTGGCAGCGCGCGCGCCGGCATTTTCACCGGCGCAGGGCAGATGCTGTCGCAGGCGGCGTATCCGATCATGTTGTGGCGCGAAGGCGAAACGGTCGTTGAACAGTCCAGCGCGGACATCTGGGCGGCGGTGTGCCGGGCTGTCGCCGGCGCTTTGACGCAATCAGGCGTGGATCCGGGCCGCATCGGTGGCATCGGTTTCGACGCGACCTGCTCTTTGGTGATCGTCGGGCCGGATGGCGCGGCGCTGACCGCCAGCGCCTCTGGTGATCCCGCTCGCGACGTTATTGTCTGGATGGATCACCGGGCCGAAGCGCAGGCCAACCGGATCAACAGTTCCGGTGGCACACCGCTGATTTATGTCGGCAACCGAATTTCGCCTGAAATGCAAATGCCAAAGCTGCTTTGGCTGAAGGAAAACCTGCCGCAAAGCTATGACCGCGCGCAGGCCTTCATGGACTTGACGGACTATCTGACATGGCGCGCCACAGGGTCCGAGGCGCGGTCCGCCTGCACCGTCACCTGCAAGTGGACCTACCTTCCGCATCTGGGCGGCTGGGACACGGACTTTTTGCACAAAGTGGGTCTGGGCACCCTGACCGAGCACGGTTTTGCCCGGATCGGCGCAAGGATTGTGCCGCCCGGAACACCGTTGGGGCAAGGTTTGTCGGCAACGGCGGCTGCCGACCTTGGCTTGTCGGCAGGCATACCGGTTGCTGCGGGGTTGATTGATGCCCATGCGGGTGGGCTGGGTTCGCTTCCCGTCAGCCCCGAGGGGAATGCGCTGCCTGTCGCCTATGTTTTCGGCACTTCGGCCTGCGTGATGGCATCAAGCGCCATGCCCCTGCCGGTAAACGGAATCTGGGGGCCATACCGATCTGCCATGCTGCCTGATCTTTGGCTTCTGGAGGGTGGACAGACGGTTGCAGGGGCGGCAATCGACTATGTGCTGCGCGCCCATCCGGCATGGGCTGCGGCTGAAAAGACCGCCAAAGCCGAAGGGCTGCCCGTCTTGTCCTGGCTGGAACAGCGCGTGCTGACCCGTCACCCCGACATCAGCGATGCTGCATGGGACGTGGCGCGCATGCACAGCATTCTGGACCTTGCCGGGAACCGCGCACCCCTTGCCGATCCTGCGCTGCGCGGGGTGCTGACCGGAATCAGCCTTTCGCAAGACCTGCATTCACTGGAACGCACGTATGTTGCGGCGGTGCTTGGGGTGGCATATGGCGCGCGCCGGATATTTTCGGCCCTGGAACAGGCCGGCGCAGGCACGTCACTGATCGTGATCAGCGGCGGTGCTGCCAAAAGCGCCCTTGTGCGGCAATTGCTGGCGGATGCCACCGGCCTGCCCGTTGCCCGCCCCCGTGCATCCGAGCCGGTCCTGCTGGGTGCCGCAATGCTGGGGGCGGTTGCCGCAGGCGCGAAGTCCGGTCTGGATGCCGCGCGGGCCGACATGGTGGCACTGGACCAGATTGCGCATCCCGCACCCGCGATGGCCGTATTTCATGACTGGAAATACGGCGCCTATTGCCGCCTGCAAGACACCGAGCGCTCGATCTGGGCCGAGTATGAAACCCTGATCGCGCCAAGAAACATGATCACGCATCAACACCCATCCCACCAAATGGACCACAAGGAAATGATATGAAATTCTTTGCCGATACGGCTGATGTGACCGAGATTCGCACGCTGGCATCGCTTGGCCTAGTTGATGGGGTGACGACGAACCCATCGTTGATCGCCCGTTCCGGGCGCAGGATAGACAAGGTCATTGCGGAAATCTGCACGCTGACGCGCGGCCCGGTCAGCGCCGAAGTGGTGGCGTCAGACACGGACGGAATGATCACCGAGGGCCTTGCGCTGGCGGCGCTGGCGTCAAACGTGGTGGTCAAAGTTCCGCTGACCGAAGAGGGGCTTGCCGCCTGCCGCGCCTTTGTTGCCAAAGGCATCCGCGTGAATGTCACGCTTTGTTTTTCGCTGGTTCAGGCCATTGTCGCAGCCAAGTCGGGCGCAACCTTTATCTCGCCTTTCGTTGGCAGGCTGGATGACATCAATCTGGACGGCATGCAGCTTATCCGCGACATCCGGAAAACCTACGATGTTCAGCGCTACGATACGCAAATCCTTGCGGCTTCGGTGCGATCGGCAAATCATTTGGGTGAAGCGGCACTTGCCGGTGCCGACGCGATCACGGCCCCGGGTTCCGTCCTGCGGGCGCTGACCCGTCATCCCCTGACCGACGCAGGATTGGCCAAGTTCATGGCCGATTGGCAAGCGACGCTTGGGCATCCCGCATCAGATCACACGTTGGTCGCGTAAGATCTTCGTCGCCGTTCAATGACCGCACTGATGCCAAATGTTGTCGCAAAGCTTCGCACCCACGACCCCGACCACTGAATGCGAAGGCTGCCGCGAACAGCGCAATTCCGGGATGCTGTTGGCCACGTTGCTGCTCAAGCGGCACCTGACGGTCGAACCCGCCGCCCCGCGCTGCCCGCCCCGCGACCGGTTCAACTTGTCGGCTTGGCACGGCCTTGCCAAATCTGTTGGCATTGCAATGGCCGAGGAACACCTGCGCGCCCGCTGGGGGCCGAAGATGCAGGACGACAACACTTATCGTATCGCGGGCCATGGCGGCCTGATGGAAGGTGTCAGCCCGCGGGTGATCGGCATGGCAGGCCACCAAAGGTGCAGCCGACTTATCGTGCTGTAGGGCGACAATGCCGTCGCCATTGATGTCAAGGGTATTGGAATCGCCAAAACACTGAACTGTCCACCTGCCCGCATTCGCTGTCAGCCCTCAAAGATAACAGCCTCAAACTGGCTGTAAAGCCGCGCTGACGGAATGCTGCCAACTCATTCATTCACTCTGAATAAGTTTTGACGAAACCCGCGCCATCTGCTTTTGATGCCGCATGCGGACCTCGGCCGGAGGAGACGAGCGCGGTCTGCAGTGACGGGGAGATTATTTTTTCACACCGATGATTTCATCGGAACAAGCGCGCTTTGCTTGCCGGAGAAGCCTTGTTCCGTCCTTGCCGCCGGGCCAACCGGATGTTGAAACCAACAGGGCCAGTGCGCCGCACAGGGCCAGCACCGGAGGAAGAAACGTTGAGACTTTCAATTTCAAGACAACTGGCGGCAATGGTGACTTTTGCCCTGTTCGCATCAGGCGCAAACGCGGATGCCATGGCAGACTTTCAGGCACGTGTTGAAAAGACATGGGCCGGGGCCGCCTTGCAGGCAGGCGCTGCCGGGATGTCGAATACCGGATCGCTCCCGCTTTTGCCGGGCAAAAGCATTGGGGCGGCCTGCCTTCGCAGCCAGATTACGGCCTGCGTCCAGTGGTGGGCCGAGTTGCAGCAGATCGCCAAGCTGACAGGCTGGACGGTCGCCGAATACGACGGCAAGATCGATGTGGGCACATGGAGTGAATAGCTGACCCGTGCGGTAGAGGCCGGCCATGATGGCATTCTTACCTTTGGCGCGTTCCGTCGATTTCCGGTCAGGGGCTGGGGGCCATCGCGGCCAAGGGATTGCCCGTTGTTGGCATGAAATCTGATGACCCCGAAGGGGTGCCGACCTTTGCCACCCGACTGGATGGCGGCATTCGTCAGGACAACTTTGAAGTCGGCTATCTGCAGGGCGTTGCCGCCTACAAGCTGGGCAACGGCAAACTGCATGCGATCGGTGGCTATGACGGATCTGAAATCTCTGTCGCCCGTCGCGAAGGCTTTGACTCCTTTATCGCCGAATGTGTGGCGGCAGGCGGTGACTGCAAGGCCAATCTGCGCCAGACCGACACCGCGCAAATGTTCCAGCAAATCGGGCAGTATTGTTCCAGCCTTGCGCTGGCAACCTCCGGTTTCAACGTGATGATCACGCAAGTGGATGATCTGACCGCCATCTGCGTGGACGAAATTAAGACGGCAGGTCTTCTGCCTGAAGGCGCCTTTGGCGTTGGCGTTGATTTCAACACCATCGGGGTCGCCCGGATTTCAGAAGGCACCAACTTTTTGGCCTCAGTCGCGGCACCTTATCCCAGCGGGGCCTGGCAGGGCATTGACGAATTGAACCGCATCATGAGCGGCCAAGCGCCGTCTACCGATCGGTTGTGGGTCAAAGGCATCTTTCATCCCGGCAACATCAGTTCAATTGATGCGGCATCGGGCGCGGCCTGGGACGTGCAACTGTTCAACCCAGCAGCCGTTTGCGGCGCCGTTTGGGGTCTGAAGTAATCACGAGTAGCCTTTTTAGTGCCAAGAACACAGAGCGGCCAATTTTTTGGCCGCTCTGAACCCCTCAAAACCGCCAAAGGCGTTTCATGTTGACGAACATTTTTGCTTTCAACCGCAAAGACCTTGCGCCCTATGGCCTGATGATCGGGCTTTTGGCGCAGATTGTGCTGTTCTCAGCCCTTATCCCCGATCAGTTCGCAACGCTGGATCCCCGATCAGTTCGCAACGCTGGCCAACCTGCACACTACGGTTTCCAGCCAATATGTTCTGGCCATTCTGGCGATTGGTGTGCTTTTGCCGCCGATCGCGGGTGAGTTTGATGTGTCGCTGGCCATGGTCTTTACCACGACCATGCTGATCGTGGCAAAGCTGGTGGCCGATTTCGGCTGGTCATTGCCGGGGGGCGCGGCGGTGGGTTTGCTTGTCGCCACCCTTTTGGGATGCACGACCGGCATCATAGTGACCCTGACGCGGGCCAGTTCGCTGATCGTCAGTCTTGGGATGATGATCCTGTTGCGCGGCGCCAGCGAGGCCCTGACAGAGGGGCGGTCGATCATTGTCGGCGGCAATGCCGGCGAGGTGTTGTGCGGGCTGTCGAATGATGTGGCCTATGGCGCTTTGCCTTTTGTTTATCTGTGCGCCATCGCGCTGATCGTTTGGTATGTGACCGAGATGACGCCGCTGGGCCGCAAATGGTATGCGGTCGGCGGATCGGCCGAAAGCGCGCGGCTTTTGGGTCTGCCCAGCGACCGGTTGAAGATCGGGGCATTTGCGGCGGGCGGCTTGTTGGCCGGGCTAGCGGCCTTGTTGCAACTGTCGGCCTCGTCGGCCGCGACATCCAGCATCGGCGCCGGGTTTCTGCTTTCGGCCATTGCCTCGGTTTTTCTGGGGGCAATTGCCTTTCGGATTGGCACCTTCAACGTGCTGGGCCCCTTGACGGCGATCTTTGCCTTGGCTGTCAGCATCACCGGAATTGGCATGCTGGGCGCGCCGAACTGGATTGACGGGGTGTTCTATGGATCGGCCCTGATCGTTTCGGTCGCGGCCGTGCAGTATTTCTGGGGGCGGGGTACGACATGAACCAGAACCCGCTGCTAAGCGTCGTCGACCTGCATAAGACCCTGATCGGGAACCATATTTTGCAAGGTATCAATCTGACCGTCGCTCAGGCCGAGATTCACGCGTTGATGGGCGGAAATGGCGCGGGAAAATCGACACTGATCAAATGCCTTTCTGGCTATTGGTCGATCGACAAGGGGTCGATCAAGGTCAACGGTGCCGCGTTGCAGCTGGGCGCAAAGCAGATTGCCTTTGTGCAGCAAGACCTTGGGTTGATCCAATCGCTAAGTGTGGCGGAAAACATAAGTCTTGGCGTTGGCTATCAGACCGGGTCCTTTGGCAATATCCGCTGGCGCGAGATGAATGCCGCTGCGGCTGACTTGCTGGCTGGCCTTGGGCATTCGGGGATTGACCCGCGCGCCGAAATTGGCCGTCTGAACCTGGTGCAACGCACCGCCGTGGCCATCGCCCGCGCCACGCAAGGCCTGAAGGTCGGGGCGAAACTGTTGGTTCTGGATGAACCCACCGCCGCCCTGCCCAGCACCGAAATTGGTGCCTTGTTTGAAACGCTGGAACGGCTGCGGGCAACGGGGATCGGAATGATCTACGTCTCACATCACCCGTCCGAGGTGTTCCGGCTGTGTGACCGGATTTCGGTCCTGCGCGAAGGCAAGCTGATTGCCACTAAAAACACGAAGGAAACTTCAGAGGCGCAGATCGTCGAATTGATGCTGGGCCGCACGCTTCAAAAGACGGTCAAAACACCGGGGCAGAAGGGTCAACAGACCGCCGCGCCGGTTTTGTCGCTGACCGGCGTTTGTGGCCAAAAGATCAAAGACATCACGCTTACGATCGGCAAGGGCGAGGTGGTTGGCCTGACCGGTTTGCAAGGTTCGGGCTGCACCGAATTGGCCGAGATCATCTTTGGCGCGCAATCCTGCGAGGCCGGGAAAATGGTGCTGGATGGCCAGCCAGTCGTTTTTGCCCATCCGGCCGAGGCGGTTGCAGCCGGTGTTGGCATGGTGACCGAAGATCGTCACGGCAATGGCAGCTTTGCCGAAGCCAGCCTTGGTGAAAACATCACCGCAACCGACCTGCGCCGGTTTTTCCGCAACGGCTGGATGACTGGAACGGCCGAGGCGGCGGAGGTTGATGGTCTGGTCGCCGATTTCAAGGTGCAGCCGCCGCACGGGCAGCGGCGGTTTTCGTCTTTCTCCGGTGGCAATCAGCAAAAGGCCATTCTGGCGAAATGGATGCGTCTGAACCCCAGGCTTTTAATCTGTGATCAGCCCGACATCGGCGTGGATATCGGGTCCAAGAATGTCATCTATGCCGCCCTTCGCGATGCTGCCGCCAAGGGGGCGGCTGTGATTGTGATCTCGAACCAGCACGATGATCTGGAAGCAATTTGCGACCGGGTTCTGGTCATGCGGGCTGGGCGGATCGTGGCCGAATTGTCGGGCGCGGATGCCACTGAACACAAGATATCGCTGGCCACGATCGGGACCCAGGTTCAGGTCAAGGAGCTGACCTGATGACCAGTCAAACGACGCTTTCAACCCAGCTGGGCGGGGCAACCCGGCAAAAGAAACCCGACTGGATGACCCCTGCCGCCCCCTACGGGATGGTCTTTCTTCTGATCGCGGAATTGATCTTCTTTACCGTCATGGCACCAGAAACCTTTGCCACCCGCGCCAGTTTCAACGTTGTGGTCAGCAATTCGGCCATTCTGGGGCTGATTGTTATGGCGCTGTTGGTGTCCCTGATCGCGGGCGAGATTGACGCGTCCCTGCCTGCTGTCCTGACGGTCGCCTCTTTGTCGGCAGCAGCACTGATGTCGCATCTGGGCTGGCCACTGGTGCCTGCCGTAATGGCATCCATTCTGGTGGCAAGCTGCATCGGGCTTTGCAATGGCCTTTTGGTGGTCAAGTTTCGCGTGCCATCGCTGATCACCACCTTGGGAACCTTCACGATCCTGACGGCGGCGATCACCGGGCTTGCCAGTGGCCGCGTGATCGAAGCAGGTCTTCCCAAGGAAACGCTGAAACTTCTGTCTAAACCCAAACCTCTGGGCCTGCCGCTGACGCTTTATTACCTGATGATTGTCGCTGTGATCGTCTGGTATGTTACCGAACATACGCCCCTTGGCCGACAGTGGAAAGCCATCGGGTCATCCGCGCCTGCCGCGCGCATGGCGGGCATACGGTCTGACCGGCTGAAACTGCAGGCCTTTGCCGCAGGTGGATTTCTGGCGGGCATCGCGGGCACCGTGCAACTGTTCAAGGCGCGACTTGGATCACCCAATGTTGGCCCGGATCTTTTGTTCCCCGGCCTGACTACGGCTTTTCTCAGTGCGGCCGCCTTCAGGCTGGGCACCTACAACGTCCGGGGCGCGATCTTGTCGATTGCCGTGATCCAGTTTGGCATCACGGGGTTGATCCTGATCTGCGCACCCTACTGGATGGACCAGATCTTTACTGGCAGCGCATTGATCCTGTCGCTGGCAATTGTCCGGGTGATGCGCCGATCAAGCCAATAAACGGCCGCGATGGGGCGGCTGAGCGAGACCAGATACCACGCAAAAAAGGAGGATCAATATGACTGAAAAGAAAAGAGTGATGTGCTTTGGCGATTCATTGACCTGGGGTTGGGTTCCTACGCTGGCTGGGGCGCCGACCACCCGTTACCCGCTTGCCGAACGCTGGACTGGCGTTATGGCCGCGGCCCTTGGTGACGGGTATGAGGTTCTGGAAGAAGGACTGTCGGCGCGGACGACCAATCTGGATGACCAGACTGATCCACGCCTGAACGGTGCAAATCATCTTCCCGCCGCCCTTGCCAGCCATTTCCCGCTGGATCTGGTCGTGGTGATGCTCGGTACCAATGACACCAAAGCGGTCTTCCGCCGCACACCGTTTGAAATTGCCAACGGCCTGTCCAAGCTGTTGATCCAAATCCTGACCTCGGCCGGCGGCGTGGGCACGGTCTACGGCGCGCCCAAGGTGCTGGTCATCTGTCCACCCCCA
>JANPLZ010000148.1:0-4970 GCA_031422555.1 Cypionkella sp.
GGCCGGGGGGGTGAGGGGCGTTGCGCCCTTCTGCCGCCGCTGATCAGGACTGCACTTTGCCAACAGACGCCTGAACGCCGCTGCGCAGCGCGCGTGTCGCTGTTGCAGCATCTTCGGTTGGTGGGCGTAAGAAAGTTACACCCGTGCAGATCCTGCTGATCGTTGGCCTGTTTTTCCTAATGATCCAGCGCCCTCACTGATCCAGAAAACTCCGCAACTTCCTCGACCTACTTGGATGTTTCAACTTCCGCAGCGCCTTTGCCTCGATCTGCCGGATGCGTTCCCGCGTGACCGAGAACTGCTGCCCTACCTCTTCCAAGGTATGGTCCGTATTCATCCCAATCCCGAACCGCATCCGCAGAACCCGCTCTTCGCGGGGGGTCAGGCTGGCCAGAACCCGCGTCGTGGTTTCTTTCAGGTTTTCCTGAATGGCTGAATCCAGCGGCAGGATAGCGTTTTTATCTTCGATGAAATCGCCAAGCTGGCTGTCTTCTTCGTCGCCAATCGGGGTTTCCAGTGAAATCGGTTCTTTGGCGATTTTCATCACCTTGCGGACCTTTTCCAACGGCATTTGCAGCTTTTCGGCCAGTTCTTCCGGTGTCGGCTCGCGTCCGATTTCGTGCAGCATCTGCCGGCCGGTGCGCACCAGTTTGTTGATCGTCTCGATCATATGCACAGGGATCCGGATGGTGCGGGCCTGATCGGCAATGCTGCGGGTGATCGCCTGACGAATCCACCACGTGGCATAAGTGCTGAATTTATATCCCCGGCGGTATTCGAATTTATCCACCGCCTTCATCAGGCCAATGTTGCCTTCCTGAATAAGATCAAGGAATTGCAAGCCGCGGTTGGTGTATTTCTTGGCAATCGAAATCACCAGACGCAGGTTTGCCTCGACCATTTCCTTCTTGGCTTGGCGGGCTTCTTTTTCGCCCTTTTGCACTTGGTTCACGATGCGGCGGAATTCGGAAATATCGACGCCGATATAGGTGCCGACCTGCGCCATTTCAGCCCGCAAATCTTCGACTTTCTCGCGCGAACGTTCCAACAATGCCTGCCAGCCGCGCCCCGATTTGGTGGCCATCCGGTCAAGCCATGTCGGGTCCAGCTCATATCCCTGATATTCGTCGATAAACTCGCGGCGGTTGATCCGTGCGCCATCGGCCAGTTTGACCATCCCTGAGTTGATCATCATGATCTTGCGGTTGATGCCGTAAAGCTGATCAATCAGCGCCTCGATCCGATTGTTGTGCAGATGAAGTTCGTTCACCAACATCACGATTTCGCTGCGTAATTTCTGATAGGCAGCCTCGTCGTGCGCCGAAAACCGCGCCTTGGAAGACAGCGTGGCCGACATCCGCAAATCCTGCATTTCCGCCAGTTTGGTGTAATCGCGCGCAATCAGGTCCAGCGTTTCCAGCACTTTGGGCTTTAGCGCCGCTTCCATCGCGGCCAGTGACATCGACGCGCCATCGTCTTCGTCGTCGTCATCGTCGCTGCGCATCAACGGATTGCCGTCGGCGTCCAGTTCCGGCTCGTCGCTGCCCGCCCGGCGCGGGGCGGCATCCAGATCAACGCCTTCCAGATCGGCACCGACCAGACCTTCCTCGCCGTCCAAAGACCGCCCGAAAGTGGCTTCCAGATCGATCACATCGCGCAGTAAAATGTCTTCGGACAACAACTCGTCGCGCCAGATGATGATCGCCTGAAACGTCAGCGGGCTTTCACACAGGCCCGCGATCATCGTGTTGCGGCCCGCCTCGATCCGCTTGGCGATGGCAATTTCGCCTTCGCGCGACAGCAGTTCAACCGAGCCCATTTCGCGCAGATACATCCGCACCGGATCATCGGTGCGGTCCAGCGCTTCGGTGGTGGTGGTCACAACGGCCACATCGCGTGAGGTGGACGACGATTCGACCAACTCGCCCAGCGGCGCCTCGCCTTCTTCCACTTCTTCGTCTTCGATGACGTTGATGCCCATTTCCGACAGCATCGACATCACGTCTTCGATCTGCTCGGACGACACCTGTTCGGGCGGCATCACATGGTTCAACTGGTCATAGGTGATGTAGCCCCGCTCGCGCGCGTCGGCGATCATCTTTTTGACCGCAGCCTGGCTCATATCCAAAGAGCTGTCGGCCTCATCGCCTTCTGGTTTGCTGTCGTCGTTGTCTTTGGGGGCCATGGTGGTGCTCCTTGAGGCAGGCTTAACAGAGGGCAATGACCCGAATCATCAGACATGAAACGAATCAAAATTTCGTAGACGAATCAATAGCGCGAATCACAGCGGTGAAAAGCCGAATCAGCGGTTTTTCTTTTCCCAGACCCGGCCGTCGATCAGGCTTTGCAGATGATTTGACAGCGCACCGCGGTCTTCCCCCAGATCGGCAGCATCGTCGCGGGCCGGATGGTCGGCGCGGTGCCGCGCTTCGGTGGCTTTGGTTAAACGCCAGGTCAGGCCTTCGTCGGCCAGCCCTGACAGGTCTTCGACCGCGTCTTCGATTTCACGCCGCGCGGCGCGGCGGGCTTCAAGTTTGGCCAATTCCTCGGCCAGACACAGGGTTGCAAGTTCGGCGTCGGCGCGGTTGCGCACCGGCGGCGCGATCAACACATGGGGGCGGGCCATCAGCGCATCAAGGGCGGCGGGGGCGGCTGTGCGAATATGGTCGTGCAAACTGCCCGCGTCTGCGCCTGCATTGGCCAAAATCAGCCGCCGCAGCGTCTGGTGATCGTCACTGCAAAGGGCCACCCGTTCCAGCGCGGATTCGAACCGCGCGATCAGGCTGGGATGGGTGATCAGGGTGGCCAGAATAACCGCTTCGCGCAACTGCTCTTCGATTTGCGGGTTGGCAGTGGCCAAAAGCGAGCCTTTGGTCGAGGCCAGCGCGTTCAGAACAGGCGGCGCGAACCGGCCTTTGCGCTGGGTGCCAAAGGCGGGCAGATCGGGGCGGCGATTTTGACCGAAAAGATCCGCCCGCAGGCGTTTGATGTCATCGCCGTAATGGGCACGGATCGACGGATCGGTGATGCGCATGATCGCGGCGCGCAAGGATTTGTCCAACGTGGCCTTGCGTTCGGGGCTATCAAAACTGCGGCCTTCAATTTCGCGTTGCCACAGCAGGTTGACCATGGGCTGTGCGCCATCAAGCACCGCCTTCATCGCGCCCGCCCCCCCCGCGCGGATCAGATCGTCGGGGTCCATCCCCCCCGGCATGGTGGCAAAGCGCAGGCCCTTGCCCGCCTCCAGCAACGGCAAAGCCAGATCAACCACCCGCAACGCCGCGCGCACGCCCGCCGTGTCACCATCAAGAGCAATGATCGGCTCGGCCGAGATGCGCCACATCAGGCGCAGCTGATCTTCCGTCACCGCCGTGCCCAAGGGGGCCACCACAGCGCGAAACCCCGCCTCGGAAAGGGCGATCACATCCATATAGCCTTCGGCCACCACCAAAGGCGCACCCTTGCCAGCGGCTTCACGCGCGGGGGCTTGGTTATACAGGTTGCGGCCCTTGTCGAACAATTCGGTATCGGGACCGTTCAGGTATTTGGCCGGATCGTCGGCGGCCATGGCGCGACCGCCGATCGAGATCGCCCTGCCCCGGCCATCCCGGATCGGAAAGATGACGCGATTGCGGAACCGGTCATAAGGTTCGGGGCGCTTGTCGGATTTCACGCACAGGCCGGTTGCGACAATCAGATCCTCGGCAAAGCCCTTGTCTTTCAGTGCGGTGTGCAGTTTTTGCCACGAGTCCGGCGCAAAGCCGATATCCCAGCGATCCTGCGCTTCGGGCGAAAGACCGCGTTTGGCCAGATAGGCGCGGGCATCGGCTGCGGCAGAGGTGCGCAGTTGCAGGCGGAACCATTTCACCGCCTCGTCCATCACCGCGATCAGTTGCGCGCGCCGGTCTGCCACAACTGCGGCTTGCGGGTCGCGCGCGGGCATTGGCATTCCGGCTTCGGCGGCCAATACCGCGACGGCCTCAATAAACCCCAGATTTTCGGTTTCCTTGATAAAGGTCACCGCATCGCCTTTGGCATGGCAGCCAAAGCAATAGTAAAACCCCTTGCGGTCATCGACGTGAAAGCTGGCGGATTTTTCCTGATGGAACGGGCAAGGCGCCCACATATCGCCCTTGCCCAGGTTCGATTTGCGCATGTCCCAGGTAACCTTGCGCCCGACAACGGCCGACAGGGTGACGCGGGTGCGCAGATCGTCAAGGAATCCGGGTGGCAGGCTCATATCTCTACATATCGGGGCGCTGGCGGGTGGAGTCTAGGGGCAGCGCGCGCTGCTATCCCAAGATGTCGGTCATAACCTTGTGGAAAAGATGCACACCCGGTGCGATCAGGCCATCGGGGAAATCATAGTCGGGGTTGTGCAGGGCTGCGTAACCTATCCCGGCGCCCAGCATCACCATGGCCAGTTTGGTGTGCCCCACCCCAAAGCGCCCGAAATCTTCGGAAGACCGTGTGGGCAGATCGCCCGCGCTGTGCGGGATGGCCAAGGCGTCAAGGGCAGTCGCAAACCGTGCGACAGCGCCTTCGTGATTCACCGTGGCTGCAAAATCATCGTGGTAGCTGATGGTCACGCCCAAGCCTGCCTTGGCGGCCTCGGTGCGCACCATGGCTTCGGCCACGCGGCGCAGATCGGCCATGGGCGCATTGTCGCGGGTGCGCAAGGTGGCCCAAACCTCGGCGGCACCGGGGGCAATGCCGAAAGCGGGCACCCCCACCCAAGCATGGGTCAGCGTAACCAGCCGGTAATCCGGCCCGATCGGCCCCACAGCACCCAAACCCGTAAGCCCCGTGATCAGGGCCGCCAGCACCGGCGCAGGCGACACCCCGGTTTGCGGCCATGCGGCATGCGCGGTTTTACCCGCAAGCGCCACTTTCATCCCAACGGATGCGCAGCAAATCGTGCCTTCGGTCAGCCAAGCCGCACCCAAAGGCACACCGGGCATGTTATGCAT
>JANPLZ010000149.1:0-9300 GCA_031422555.1 Cypionkella sp.
AAGTACTGTCCTTGACGTCGAACCTTCGCACATCTGATGCATCCCCGTAAGAATGCATACAATCATTTCTGTCTCGTGCTTTGGTTGTCGAAACAACAAAAGCCGCAAAACAGTGAAGCTTGTCACCAAGATCATCGGATACCCTCGCGGAAACCCTACCTGGCCGATATGCTGCGATCACGACGCCGAAACGCCCAAACCGCCCACATATCTCTTCATAAACTATACATCTTCAAAGAGCGCAGACACAAAACACACAGCGCACCCCAACTTCGGGCGCATCTGCCGACTTGCATCCAGATATTCTGTGCGAGGTCTTCCAACCCCGCCGCCTTCCGCGTCGCTGCATCTCTGCACGTCTTCGCTTCGGTGAGCCGCTATCTAGGCCCAACTCCAAATACCCGCAAGAGAGAAAAAGCAGGTTCATGACGTTTTTTTGTCAGGCCCAATGTTTACAGGGGTTTTTTGCCAACCCTTTGGCGCAGCCGGACCAAAGTTACCCCGTGACGCCAAATCAGCAGCCCGCACTCACCCGCATTTCAGCTAAAACCCGCCGCCCGATGGCTGATCTGCCCGCCGACAACCGTCAGGGCGATTCCCACAGCACCGATCTGATCCGCAGCGACCGTTTCGATATCGCCGTCGATCAGCACCAGATCGGCCGCCATGCCCACCCGCAAGGTGCCGGTCAGATGGTCGACATGCGCGGCCCATGCCCCCCCCGCCGTGTAGGCGTGCAGGGTCTGCATCCGCGTCAACCGCTCATCCTGCCCGCCCGGATAAACCGGCCGGGTCAGCGCCGTCTGGATGCCGCGCAGCACCGACACATCGGTCACCGGCCAATCGCTGGCAAAGGCCACATGCGCGCCGTGATCCGCCAGACTGCGGCACAGATAAGCATCGCCCCAGCGGTCGGGTCCGATGATTTCGGTCATCGTCGGCTCCATGCCGAAATCC
The DNA here is from genome assembly GCA_031422555.1 of Cypionkella sp. Lineage (GTDB taxonomy): Bacteria > Pseudomonadota > Alphaproteobacteria > Rhodobacterales > Rhodobacteraceae > JANNAT01. The sequence goes on from JANPLZ010000149.1 coordinate 958, forward strand.
ATCGCACCGGGCGCATGCACGGGCTGCACGCTGGCAGTGATGCCCAGCGCCCCCACGCGTGGCACATCGGCGGGATCAATCAGTTCGATATGCTCCAGCCGGTGGCGCGCATCGCGGCGGCCATTGGCCAAGGCCGCCGCCTGATAGCCGTCGATGGTCTGACGCACCGCCCCATCGCCAATGGCATGCACCGCAATCTGCAATCCGCGCCGGTCTATTTCAACGCAGATCTCGTTGAACCTGTCGGGCGCAAACAGCGGCTCTGACCGATGCCCCGGCACCCCCGGATAATCGCGCAACATAAAGGCGGTGCGGCTGTCGACCACGCCGTCCATGAACATTTTGACAAAGCCGCTGGACAGCCAGTCGTCCGCATAATCGCGCGTCATCGCGGTTGCGCGGTCCAGTTCTGTCAGCGCCATACGCGGCTTGAAATGAAACGGCACTTTGACGCGCGCGGTCAGCCGGCCTTCGTCGCGCAGTTCGGCCAACAGCGCACAGGTATAGCGGTTGCCATCCATATTCACCATCGAGGTGATGCCAGCCGCCGCGCAATGCGCCAGACCGGCGGCGATCTTGTCTTTGTCGCGGTTGCGCTGTGCAGTGTGCGGCCATGGATCAGGTTCACCCCCTGTCGCAATGCCCAGTTGCAGATGTGCCTCACCGCCCAGCGCCAGCACGGGGCCAAAAGCCTCAAACTCGCGCAACTCACCGCTGGCCGTGCCATCTTGCACCATCACCACCTCGTGGCCATGCGGCATAGCGGCACCGTGCAGCAACCCTGCGGCCTGCAATGCGGCGGTGTTGGCCCAGACCGTGTGGTGATCGGGTGACATCATGGCGATCGGGCGGTCGGCGATCACCCGGTCCATGTCTTGCCGGGTCACCGGATGATCAAGGATCTGATACGACGCGCCCTGCGCCATCAACAAGGGCTGCGGCCCCATCATCGCCGCGTACTCGGCAAAGGCCCGTTGCAAGGCCTGCGCACCCGACAGCCCGCCAAGCTGCAACTGGGTCAGCTCTGCCCCGCCCAGCACCAGATGCAAATGGCTTTCGACAAAGCCCGGCAACAGGCTGCGCCCGCCCGCATCGATCACGCTGCACTCGGGCCCGGCAAAGGCTGCCACATCTGCGCTGCTGCCCACGGCAAGAATCCGCCCCGCCGCCATGGCCACGGCTTGCGCCACCGGCTGGCCCGGGTCCATCGTAATCACGCGTGCGTTGGTTATGATCAGGTCCGCCGTCATCTTTCTTGGCCTTTCATTTTGGTTGGCCTTTCATTTTGGTTCAAATACTCCGAGGGCCCGGGAGCTGGCCCCCGGCGTCTGATCAGCGGGCTGGCCCCCGGCTGCGCTACTGCGGGCTGGCCCCCGCTTTTGCTACCACGCCTTGTGCCATCACGCACAGCATCTCGAACATCAGCGACACCCCCAGCCAAGCCGTGCCACCACTGGCATCAAAGGGTGGTGACACTTCCACCAGATCGGCACCTACAATGTTCACCCCCGCCAATCCGCGCGCCACTTGCAAGGCTTGCCAACCCGACGGGCCGCCCACTTCGGGCGTGCCGGTGCCCGGCGCAAAGGTGGGATCAACAAAGTCGATATCATAGGTGACATAGGTATCGCCCGCCCCCACAATCGCGCGGGCCTCGGTCATCACATCATCGGCGCCGCGGGCGTGAAACTCGGCCACCGGAATGATGCGGATACCGTGGGCGGCGGCGAAATCCCAATCCTCGCGCCCATAGGCCGTGCCGCGCACACCGATGATCACATAGCGGCGCGGGTCTAGCAGGCCCTCTTCGACCGCGCGGCGAAACGGCGTGCCGTGATTGTAGCGTGAGGTGCCAAAATAGACGTCGTTCAGATCGGTATGACTGTCAAACTGGATCATCCCCAAGGGGCGGGTTTTGGCCAGCGCGCGCAAAATCGGCAGGCTGCACAGATGATCGCCGCCCGCGGTCAGCGGCAGAATGCCTAAGCCATGAACGCGGGCATAAAACGCCTGCATCCGCGCCAGACTGTCCATCAGATCGCCCGGGTTTGGCGCGACGTCGCCCAAATCAGCGCACGCAGCCAAATCGAACGGGGCCACCCAGGTGGCACCATTGACCGCCCTTATCATGGTGGACGCATCGCGCAACTGGCGTGGCCCGTGCCGCGCACCGGGGCGGTTGGTGGTGCCACCATCCCAAGGCGCGCCGATCAGCCCAATTTGAACCTGCGCAAGCCGAGGATGATCCAAGCCGACATGCGGCAGCCGCATAAACGTGGGGATGCCAGCGAATCGCGGCAGATCAAAGCCGGACACCGGCGTAAAGAAGCCATCGCGATTTGTGCTGGCCATGGTCCGGATCTTCCTCCAGTGCGATTCCCTTGCGCCATCTGATCAAATCTATGTGCGCTTGTCAGCCGATCCCCGACCGCGATGGCCGCTTTGCGACGCTTGCGCGCGCAGCCGGGGTTGACCGCGCCGGGGCGATGCGTCCTTATCGCGCGACATACTGGACTGGTCAGGTCAACTTTGCGTCGACCTCGGGCCAAATGCGGTTGATTGGCCCCGACGCGCCGGGCCAAAAGGCTGCTTGCCGCAATATCTGAATCGCTTTCAAGGGGTGTGCCAATGTTTTCGAAAACCGCCGATCCAACCGGTGCCCCGCCACCCCGCCCCACCTTGGGCAACACCAGCGCCAACAACCGCTCTATCTTGTCGTCAGACTTGAAAATCACCGGTGAGATCACCTCGACCGGCACCATCGAAGTGCTGGGCGAAGTCGATGGCACCGTATCGGCGGTGGGCCTGATCATCGGCGCCGAAGGCCGCGTCACGGGCCAGGTCAACGCCGAAACCGTCGAAGTCAAAGGCCGCCTAGATGGCCGGGTGGACAGCCTGTCCTTTACTTTGCGCGCAGCCGCCACGGTTGCGGCGGATGTCAGCTATGCCACTTTGGTGATCGAAAGCGGCGCACAGATTGAAGGCCGCTTTAGCAAAGTCAAAGCCTGAGCGACTCGCAGGCTTGGCACGGTTTGGGCGCAGCGCCCGGCAGGGGTGCGCGCGGCGCGGGACAACAGCCTCCGGCGGGGATATTTTTGAACAGATGAAGCAGCAAGAGCATGGGATGACCGAACTGATTCTGTTGCGCCATGATGCGGACCGCATCGCCACCTTGACGCTGAACGCGCCGCACAGCCTGAACGCCCTGTCGGCGGCGATGATCAAGGCACTGCACGATCAGATCACGGCGATTGCTGCAGACCCTGCGGTGCGCGTGGTGGTTTTGCGCGGCGCGGGCCGGGCGTTTTGCGCGGGCCATGATTTGAAAGAGATGCAAAGCGCGCGCGCCGACGGCGATCAGGGGCGCGGCTTTTTCAGCACGCTGTTTGCGACTTGCACCGCGATGATGCAGGCGCTGCAGGCGCTTCCCCAACCGGTCATCGCCCAAGTGCAGGGACTTGCCACCGCGGGTGGGTGTCAGTTGGCGGCCAGTTGCGATCTGATCGTGGCGGCGGACACCGCCCGCTTTGGTGTCAACGGGATCAATATCGGCCTGTTTTGCGCCACGCCCATGGTGGCGCTGACCCGCAAAGTTGCCCCCGCCGTGGCGTTTGAAATGTTGACCACCGGGGAATTCCTGTCCGCCACCCGCGCCCGCGAGGTGGGGCTGGTCAACCGCGTCACCGCGCCCGAAACGTTGGACCGCGACACCCGGGCGCTGGCGATCACCCTGGCTGCAAAACTTCCCGCAGCCCTGCAGGCAGGCAAAGCCGCGTTTTTTGCGCAAACCGGCCTGCCTGTGGCGCAGGCCTATGCGCTGACGGCCGGGGTGATGGTGGACAATATGCTGGACGCCGACACCGACGAAGGCATCACCGCGTTTTTGCAAAAACGCCCGCCGATCTGGACCTGAGCTGCCCAAACCGATTTTGCCCTGCCCTGCCCCGCGCCACCCTGACCGGCGCAGGTCTCCCCGTCATTCGACCGACAACACCGCCGTTGCCGGGGCCATAGTGACCGAGGACGCGCGGCCTTCGATGGCCCATTCCATCAAGGCGGCGATGGTTTCGGCCCTTGTGTCGCCCAGCACCATCACCCGGCCTTCTTGGGCTGCCTTGAAGGCGGCGCGGTCCAGATAGCGGCGGATCAGCGGCACGTCTTCGCCCGCGCCGTCCAACTGCCGGAAAATCGTCGCCGACGGCACCGCTTCGCGCCGCGCCACTTGATCGGCGGCGTTCAGACCCCGGTCAAAGGTGATCAAGCCGCGGCCTTGGGATTTCACAATCGACACCACCTGACTGGCCAGCGGCCGGTCATCCTGAAAACCGTCCAGCGGCAGATCCATCACCGCAACCGCCTGCGGCAGCACAGATGCGGTAGTCTGAAACGTTTGCTCCAGATCCGAGGCTTGCGCGCCCGGCGGAATGCCAACGGCCAGCAAGATCACCTCTTGGCCCGCCGCCCGGTAAATCGCCGCCGCTTCGGCAGCATTCGGTGCCAAGGGATCAATCACAAAACTGACCGGGAACGGCAGGGCCGCCAGCGCCGCGCGGTCAATATCCGCGGCACCGGTATCGCGCAAGATCACGGCAAACAACGGCTTGCCGGAGGGATTTTCAAAACTTTGCGCAAATTGCTGCACCGGGCGCAAATCAGCCGCTGGCGCGGTCTGGGGCGCATCATCATCAACACCGGGCGCGCCGATAGAGGGCAGCCGGTTTGACGTCACGCCATCTTGCACCGCGGTGGCACCCGGCCTTGGCAACACGGCAGAAGCCCTGTCTTCGGCAAACAGGCTTGGCGCGGGCACCAGCGGGGTGACCGGCTGCAAAATCGACGGCTTTGGCTGTGGCGCAAGGGTTTTTGGTTCTGACGCATCGCTGGTGGCTGGCGGCGTCGGCGCTGCATTTTCAACCGGCACGTCGTTTTCAACAGGGGCGTCGTTTTCAACAGGGGCGTCGGGCGCAATCGTTGCCGGGGCCGGGTTGGCCTTTATCTGCGGCGCGGGATCAAGCAACGCTTCGGCGGCGGGCGGGGGCACATCGACGCTGCCCGGCACCGCATCGGTTTGATCGGCCACGGGCGCGGCGTTGGGCGCGGCGACGGTTGGCGACGGATCGCCGGGTTTGGGCAGCACCGGGCCTGCGGTGGCCACATCCGGGGCATCCAAGGCCACGGGTGCATCAGCCACGGCTGGCGCTCTGGTGGGGGCCGCCGGGGCGATGGCGCCTTCTCCCAGCGCCAGTTGATCATCGCTGACGCCACTGGCGGGCGGCGCAGGTGGGGCAAGTGCGGCAGGGTTTGCAGCTTGGGGATCGTTGGGCACGGCGGGGGCCGGGGTGGCGGGTTCGGGTGTGGCGGGTTCGGGTGTGGCAGGTTCGGGCGCAGGGGCCGCAGGGGCTGCAGGCGGCGCTGCCGGGGCGCTGTTCGCAGGCACTACTTCGGCAGGCACAGCTTCGGCAGTTTCTGGCAGCGGTCCGGCAGGCTCAACCGACGCGCCGCCGGCTTTTGGCCCCAACGCGGCGACATCCTCGGGGGCCGCTGCGGGATTTGCCGCCGCCACATCCATGCCACCGCCTGCCTGAGTGGCCGGCATCGGGGCCACTTGCGACACCACCGCCAAACCGACGCCCGCCACCACTACGCCCCAAAGCGTGCCTGCCACAAAGTTACGGATCACTTTAGTATCCCATCATCCAAACCAAGTTTCCCGGCATCAGCCTTAGAATCGTGCAATCGTATCTTCGCCGCCTGAACGTGTCAGTTGCCCTTGACGCCCCCCCGCGCCTTGGCCCATCTATACTTTGGCCCAGCGCTGCGTCAGGCCCACTATACCAATGCTTTGTGCCGTCTTCATCCCCTTTCCGACCGGACCCCGCAAGATGCTTCTTTTGATAGATAACTATGACAGCTTTACCTATAACCTTGTCCATTATCTTGGGGAATTGGGCGCAGATGTGCGCGTGGTGCGCAACGATGCGATGTCGGTGCAAGACGCGATTGCGCTGCGCCCCGAACTGATCGTGCTATCCCCGGGGCCATGCGATCCGGCGCAGGCGGGGATTTGTGTGCCGCTGACCCGGGCTGCGGCTTCGGCCGATATCCCACTTCTGGGGGTTTGTCTGGGGCATCAAACCATCGGCGAGGCGTTTGGCGGCAAAGTCATCCGCTGCCATGAAATTGTGCATGGCAAAATGGGGGCGATGCATCACGCCGGTGCGGGCATGTTCGCAAATTTGCCATCGCCGTTTTCCGCCACCCGGTATCATTCGCTGATCGTTGAACGCGCCACCCTGCCCGCCTGCCTTGAGGTGACCGCCTGGCTTCAAGACGGCACCATCATGGGGTTGCGCCACCGCGAGCGGCTGATTGAAGGCGTGCAGTTTCACCCCGAAAGCATTGCTTCGGAGCATGGGCACCAATTGCTGCGCAATTTCCTGACCGCCGCCAAAGCCAGGGTCCCGGCATGAGTGATGTTCTGCGCCCCCTGATCGCCATCGCCTGCGAGCGTGCGCTGACACGGCCAGAGGCCGAAGCCGCCTTTGGCGCCTTGTTCGAGGGCACGGCGACGCCGGCGCAAATGGGCGGCTTTCTGATGGCGCTGCGCACGCGCGGCGAAACGGTGAATGAATTCGCCGCGGCTGCCTTTGTGATGCGGTCAAAATGCAACGCCGTGGTGGCCCCGCCCGGTGCGATGGATATCGTTGGCACCGGCGGTGACGGCAAAGGCACGCTGAATATCTCAACCGCGACGGCCTTTGTGACGGCTGGCGCGGGCGTCGTGGTGGCCAAGCATGGCAACCGCAATCTGTCATCGAAATCGGGCGCTGCCGACGCGCTGACCGAATTGGGTCTGAACGTGATGGTCGGGCCTGACGTGGTAGAGCGGTGTTTGCGCGCGGCTGGTATCGGCTTTATGATGGCGCCGATGCACCATCCGGCGATCCGCCATGTCATGCCGGTGCGGGCCGAATTGGGCACCCGCACGATATTCAACATCCTTGGCCCGCTGACCAACCCCGCAGGCGTCACCCGGCAATTGACGGGCGCGTTTTCTGCAGCCCTGATCCGGCCAATGGCCGAAACTTTGCTGGCACTGGGCACGCAAAAGGCCTGGTTGGTGCATGGCGGCGATGGCACGGATGAAATTTCTATTGCCGCCCCCACCGCCGTGGCTGCGGTTGAAAACGGCAGGGTGCATGAATTTTCCCTGCATCCCGAAGACGCAGGCCTGCCGGTGCATCCGTTCGAGGATATTCTGGGCGGCACCCCCGCAGAAAACGCCGCGGCCTTTCGCGCCTTGCTGGACGGCGCACCGGGGGCCTACCGGGACGCTGTGTTGTTCAACACGGCGGCGGCGCTGATGGTGGCAGACCGGGCCGCATCGCTGATCGAAGGGGTTGAAATGGCGCGGGCCTCGATTGACAGCGGGGCCGCAAAAGCCAAAATCGCAGCCCTTGCGCGGCTGACCCATGCATAAGCCCCTTTCGTTGACCATGATCAGGCAGACCCGATGACCACCATTCTAGACCGCATCAAGGCCTATAAGCTGGATGAAATCACCGCCCGCAAAGCCGCACGCGCGCTGTCGGAACTGGAAGAGGCCGCGCGCAACGCCCCCGCACCGCGCGGCTTTGCCAAAGCGTTGACCGAGGCTGCCGGCACCGGCTATGGCCTGATCGCCGAGATCAAGAAAGCCAGCCCGTCCAAAGGCATCATCCGCGCCGATTTCGATCCGCCAGCCCTTGCCCATGCGTATGAATCCGGGGGGGCCACGTGTTTGTCGGTGCTGACCGACACGCCGTCATTCCAGGGCGCGGATGCGTATTTGATGGCGGCACACGGGGCCACCAAACTGCCCTGCCTGCGCAAGGACTTCTTGTATGACACCTATCAGGTTACCGAATCCCGCGCGCTGAACGCCGATTGCATCTTGATCATCATGGCGTCGCTGTCGGATGCGCAGGCGGCGGAACTGGAAGATGCGGCGCTGTCTTGGCGCATGGATGTGCTGATCGAAGTGCATGACCGCGCCGAGCTGGACCGCGCCTTGCGGCTGAAATCGCCGCTGATCGGCATCAACAACCGCAATCTGCACAGCTTTGAGGTCACGCTGCAAACCACCCGCGATCTGGCCCGGCTGGTGCCTGCCGACCGGATGATCATCTCGGAATCCGGATTGTTCACCGCAGCCGATCTGGCGGATGTCGCCCGCTATGGCGCGCGTTGTTTTCTGATCGGCGAAGCCTTGATGCGTCAGAACGATGTCGCCGCCGCCACCCGCACGATCCTTGCCAACCCGCTGACATCGGAAGGTGGCGCATGACCGCGCCGGACGCCCCC
>JANPLZ010000150.1:0-21495 GCA_031422555.1 Cypionkella sp.
AAGTACTGTCCTTGACGTCGAACCTTCGCACATCTGATGCATCCCCGTAAGAATGCATACAATCATTTCTGTCTCGTGCTTTGGTTGTCGAAACAACAAAAGCCGCAAAACAGTGAAGCTTGTCACCAAGATCATCGGATAACCTCGCGGAAACCCTACCTGGCCGATATGCTGCGATCACGACGCCGAAACGCCCAAACCGCCCACATATCTCTTCATAAACTATACATCTTCAAAGAGCAGCCCGGCGACAAAAATTTTCGAGGCGCCAGTTTCCTGACGTATCTCGTCGATCTTATCTTCAGGTTTTCCGAACCACGCCAGCAACTCTTGCTGCCGTCAGATCCGTCACCGTAGCTGTTTCGCTTCGGTGAGGCGGTGTTTAGGACGCACCGCCAAAACCCGCAAGAGGGAAAAAGCATCTCGTCGCATTTTTTTCATAAATCCCGAATTATGCACAATATCTTGGGGTTGCCGGTTGAACGACCGCTAAAAACCATAAGTTTGCGCAACAATCTTACACCGCCGCCGCGTTTCTACGCCGTTACACCCACTGTTTTGCGCGCCTTCATCCAGCGGGCCGCCAAAACTGCGATGACCACGGCCAGATAAAACAGCGAATCCAACGTGTAGACCTTGCCGATCATCACAAAATGCACCGCACCTGCCAGCGTTGCCGGATAGGCCAGCAAATGCAGCCGCTTCCATGTCGCGGCCCCCAACCGTTTGATCGACCGGTTGTTCGAAGTGATCGCCAGCGGCAGCAGCCCCAAAAACGCGCCAAAGCCGATCAGGATATAAGGGCGCTTGAACAGATCAGTGGTGATTTCAGACCACCGCAGGCCCATGTCCAACACAATCCACGTGGCAAAGTGCAAAGCGATAAAGCCAAAGGCAACCAGACCGACCGCCCGGCGAAACTTTATCGCATTGATACCGGCCCAACGCAGCGGCGTGATGCACAGCGCGACCACCAGAAATTGCAGGCCGCGTTCCCCCAGCCCTTTTTCCAATGCCTTCACCGGATCGGGCCCGGCGTTGTTGGTCAGAATAAGAGCCATGATGAAGCCAAAAATCAAAAGGCCCAACACATAGACAGACCATGCCGGGATGCGTTTTGCAGTGCGGTTGATGGCGTCTGTCAATTGCGCGGCGGCCATCAGTAATCCACCGTCAGATCTTGTCCGGTATACAGCGATGCCACCTGATCGGCGTAACCATTGAACATCAGTGTGTCTTTGCGACCGCCAAAAAGCCCGCCGCCGATGGGCCGCTCGGATGCCTGGGTCCAGCGCGGATGATCGACGGTAGGATTTACGTTGGCGTAAAAGCCGTATTCATTGGCCTGCAGCATATTCCATGTGGTTTTGGGCTGTTCCGCCACCAGAGAGATCCGCACAATCGCCTTGATGCTTTTGAAACCATATTTCCACGGCACCACCAACCGGATCGGTGCGCCATTCTGGTTGGGGATCGGCGCACCATATAGGCCCGTCGCCATCAGGGTCAGCGGATGCATCGCCTCGTCCAGACGCAGCCCTTCGCGGTAGGGCCATTCGATGGAGACCGATCCGATCCCCGGCATTTCCTCGGGGCGCACCAGCGTTTCAAACGCCACATATTTCGCCCCCGCCTGCACGCCCAGTTTGGTCAGCAGGCCTGACAGTTGGAACCCTTGCCACGGCACAATCATCGACCACGCCTCGACACAGCGGAATCGGTAGATGCGTTCCTCGATCGGTTGATCCTTGATCAGGTCAGCAAGACTATAGGTGCCGGGATTATCGACCAACCCATCCACCACCACCGACCAAGGATCGGTTTTCAGAACGCTGGCATAGGCGGCGGGGTCTTCCTTGCCGGTGCCGAATTCGTAATAGTTGTTATAGCTGGTGATGTCTTCCAATGTGTTGGGCACGTCATCAGGCCCCAGTGCCTGCGCCGCCGCGGGGCTGGCAAAGCCCAGCGCTGCCGCCCCAGCGATTAATTGGCGGCGGTTCATGAAAAACTGTTTTGGCGTCACATCTGACATTTGCAGATCGGGGGTAAAAGGCATTGCAGGCTCCTGTTTGGTTTGGGCCAACATGCACCAAGGGCGTAAAAACGCAAAATCATCTTGTCTCACGTCCGCGACACGGGTTTGAAACAATTGCGGATGCCTCACACCCGGTCACAGTTGGTAAAGCAACCGTGAGTGGTGCGTCGGAAACAGGGCGGCTAGCCTTAGATTCGCCCAAGGCAATGCCCGCTCACGCGAATTTTAAGGTGAACCAATCCCGCAGCCAAAGCGTATGAGTTTTGCCAATCCGGCAAGATCAATAGGAGTGACCCCAATGATCCGTAGAACCTTTATCGCCCTGACCGCCGCCGTCAGCTTTTTGGCAGCACCGGCCTTCGCCCAGGACATGGACATCGTCGACACCGCCGTCGGCGCTGGCACGTTCACCACGCTGGTGGCCGCAGTGACCGCAGCAGGTTTGGTTGACACGCTGAAGGGCGAAGGCCCGTTCACCGTGTTCGCGCCCAGCGACGCAGCCTTTGCGGCCCTGCCAGCAGGCACCGTGGAAGACCTGCTCAAGCCAGAGAACAAGGATAAGCTGACCGCGCTGCTGACCTATCACGTCATCGCAGGCAAAGTCATGGCTGCTGATCTGACCGAAGGCATGAAGGCAGCAACTGTCAACGGTGCCGAAGTGACGATCACTTTGGACGGCGGCGCAAAAGTTAACGGTGCCACCATCTCGACCGCAGACATCGCAGCGAAAAACGGCGTGATCCATGTGATCGACGCCGTGATCATGCCCCCGATGTAATGTTTATCGTGCTTTAAGTGGTGTTATGGCCCGCCCGGGGTTACCCGGTGCGGGCCATTTTTATTGGGATTACGCCGATGAAGCGCGGGTGCTTGAGACGCCCGCAGCACCGGCCCATCAGCCAGCCACGTTTCTGATCCGCTCCAAGGCGTCTGGCGAAAGCGCGGCAACCGGACGGCTGTGGGCAGTGGCCGAACCTGCATGAGAATCGGCCGCAAATGCAGTAAGTCCGGGCGCAATACCGGCGTCATCCATGCCACAGATTGCAAACATCCGCGCAAGTTCAGCGTGGGGGTTTGCCACCAAATCCTCATACCTAAACAGGTTCAGCGGCATCCCTGCCAACACCGCGTCGCCAAAACTTGCGCGATGGGCAAGCCATGCCATCGCGGCAAGGCTGTCAAAAGTGACGTTGTCGGCCGCCATATCGACATGACCCCGAAGATGGCCCGGATCCGCATTGGCAGACATCATCTTCCACGAGAAAAAACGATCCGTTGGAGAAAGATCCAATACGCCGCCAAGGCGCTGGTGAAAGCCAAACAGGGAATTGCACCATGCGGCGGCGTTTCGCGTCAGATACAGAAACGTTGCGCTGGGTTCGGCTGCGTGTATCGCGGGCAATATCGCCGTGATCTGGCTGAAGTGTTTGACGATCAGCGTTTTATGCGCCGCCTGAGGCGGCACCATCACCCGCAGCATCCGCATCCCGGCACGCCACAGCGCCACCAGTTGATCCGCAGGCAACGCCGCGCGATTCATCGCAAGATCAAATGTGAACAGCGGCTCGGACAGGCACCAACCCTGCCCTGACGCGTTGAAAACATTGTGCAACAAGGTCGATCCACAGTGACCGATGTTGATCAGATGCACCACGGATGGCGCTGCGGGTGCTTTTTCGGCGATGTCCACAAATGTGGCAACCGGCATGCGCAAAACGCGCTTGGCCCGTTCATACTGACGCTGATAGCTGAACGGCGCCGCCGCCAGGTCTGCGTCGGTGCCGATATCGACAAAGACAGCCACATCGTTGGCAAGATCGAAGGAAAACAACGCCCAGCCTGGTTCCGTCAACACCAGATCCGGTTGGGCAGCGACGTCAACGTCGCAGCGAAACGCCTGCACCATGTCGCCCATGAAAACTGGGCCTTCTTGCCGCGATGTTATGGTTGCGAGCGTGGTCATACCGCCCCCCGGCAAAATGTCGCTGCCACTGTGTAGCCCATGATAGACAGCGCCTGCCGTGTCAGACAAGCGCCGCCTTTTCCATCAGTGAACAACCGCCTGCACAGGCCTGTCACGCCGCGACGCCGAAACCCGGTCCCCGATGATCAAGCCATCAACGCCCGCCAAAACTTTGACCACGCCGCCATCCAGCACATCCCCCGACAATATCATCTGCGCCAGCGGGTCTTGCAGATGCCGTTGCAGCACCCGTTTCAAGGGACGCGCGCCGAACACCGGGTCATAGCCTTCGTCGGCCAGCCAGCCTTTGGCCTGCGCGTCCAGATCAAGCGTGATTTTGCGCGCCAGCAGCCGCGCCTCCAGCCGCCGCAACTGAATTTCCACAATTGCGCCCATGTCTGCGCGGTTCAGACGGTCAAAGATAATCTGCTCGTCCAGACGGTTCAGGAATTCGGGGCGGAAATGGTGGCGCACAGCCTCTTCCACCTGCCGCCGCGCACCCGCAATATCGCCGCCTTCGGGCAGTTCCGACAGCGCCCGCGCGCCCAGATTGCTGGTCAGGATGATCAAGGTTTGCTTGAAATCCACCGTCCGGCCCTGTCCGTCGGTCAAAATGCCATCATCCAGCACCTGCAGCAGCACGTTGAACACATCCGGATGCGCCTTTTCCACTTCGTCAAACAGCACCACCTGATAGGGGCGGCGACGCACGGCTTCGGTCAACACGCCGCCTTCGTCGTAGCCCACATAACCGGGCGGTGCGCCAATCAACCGGGCAACCGAGTGTTTTTCCATAAACTCTGACATATCAATCCGCACCATCGCGGCGTCATCATCAAACAGATATTCCGCTACCGCCTTGGTCAACTCGGTCTTGCCAACGCCGGTTGGCCCCAAGAACAGGAAACTTCCCAACGGCCTGCCTTCGTCATTCAGCCCCGCCCGCGCCCGGCGCACAGCGTTGGAAACCGCCACCACTGCCGCGCGCTGGCCGATCACCCGGCGGCCCAGCTCATCCTCCATCCGCAGCAGCTTTTCGCGTTCCCCTTCCAGCATGCGCGCCACCGGAATGCCGGTCCAGCGTTCAACCACTTCGGCAATCTGTTCTGGCCGCACGGCCTCAGACACCAGCGCATCGCCTTCGCGCGCCTCGGCAAGGGTCAACTTTTTCTCCAGCCCCGGAATAATGCCGTAAGACAATTCCCCCGCCCGGCCCAGATTGCCATCGCGCTTGGCAATTTCCAGTTCCGCCCGCCCGCGTTCCAATTGTTCTTTGATGTCGCGTGCCACTTCCAGCTTGTCACGCTCTGCCTGCCACTGCGCCGTCATCGCGTCGGATTTTTCCAACAGGTTGGCCAGTTCTTTTTCCAACCGTTCCAACCGGTCTTTGCTGGCGGCGTCGTCTTCTTTCTTCAGCGCCTCAGCCTCGATCTGCAATTGCAGGATCTGGCGATCCAACTGGTCCAGTTCTTCGGGTTTGCTGTCAACTTCCATGCGCAACCGGCTGGCGGCTTCATCCATCAGATCAATCGCCTTATCCGGCAAAAACCGATCGGTGATATAGCGGTGCGACAAGGTTGCAGCCGCCACCAAAGCCGAATCCGAAATCCGCACGCCGTGGTGCAGTTCGTATTTTTCCTTGATCCCGCGCAGGATGGAAATCGTATCTTCGACCGAGGGTTCTGATACCATAACCGGCTGAAACCGCCGGGCCAAAGCCGCGTCTTTTTCGACATATTTGCGATATTCATCCAGCGTCGTCGCACCAACGCAGTGCAGTTCGCCCCGCGCCAACGCAGGCTTGATCAGATTGGCCGCGTCCATCGCGCCATCAGATTTTCCCGCCCCAACCAGCGTGTGCATCTCATCAATAAACACGATGATATTGCCATCCGCTGCGATCACCTCGTTAAGAACCGCTTTCAGCCGTTCTTCAAATTCGCCGCGGTACTTCGCGCCTGCAATCAGCGCGCCCATATCCAGCGCCATCAGCTTTTTGCCGCGCAAGGATTCCGGCACGTCGCCGCTGACGATGCGCAAAGCCAAACCTTCGGCAATCGCGGTTTTGCCAACGCCCGGCTCTCCGATCAGCACCGGGTTGTTCTTGGTGCGGCGCGACAGCACTTGCATGGTGCGGCGAATTTCTTCGTCACGCCCGATGATCGGATCAATCTTGCCTTGCGCTGCGGCCTCGGTCAGATCGCGGGCATATTTCTTGAGCGCCTCATAGTTGTCTTCGGCCGAGGCGCTGTCTGCGGTGCGGCCTTTGCGGATATCGTTGATCGCCTCGTTCAGTTTTTGCGGCGTCACCGCCCCGGCGACCAGCGCATCCTTGGCGCGGCCCGCCACCATGCCCAGCGCCATCAACAACCGCTCTACCGGCACAAAACTGTCGCCTGCCTTTTTCGCCAGCTTTTCCGCCTCGTCCAGCACTTTGACCAAGGCCGGATCCATGAACGGTTGCGCGTCGCCCGACACTTTGGGAATCTTACCCATCGCCAATCGCACAGCATCCACCACCAGCGCCGGCGTGCCGCCCGACCGGCGGATCAGATTCGACGCCAGCCCCTGATCATCATCCATCAAGGCCTGTAGCAGATGTTCCGGTGCCAACCGCTGATGGCTTTCGCGCATTGCAATCGTTTGGGCAGCCTGCACGAAACCGCGCGACCGCTCGGTGAATTTATCCAAATTCATCGGCCATACTCCTTCATCGGCACCCCGTCACACACCCGTTATGGCACATGCGACCGGCCCCCTTCCAAACATGGGTAAGCCACGATCTGAATGCAAGATTGTTAAGAAATTGTTCGCGCCGAGTCAGTCCGGCAAGCCATAGCGCACAAAGGCAAAGGCCGATCCATCGGGCGACCAGCACGGCACGTTGATGCTGCCCTGCCCGCCGGTCATCTCTATCACCCGCCGCCGGGCGCGGCCATCCGGCGCCATCAGGCACAAAGCCACCGGCAGATCGGCGGGGTGGCCCAACGTGCCGGGCGGATAGGCAAGGTAAAGCACATGGCCCCCATCGGGCGACGGATGTGGAAACCAGTTCACGTGATCATCGGCAAACAGCTTGCGTTGCTGGCTGCCGTCGGTGTTCATCACCCAAATCTGCGCCTGGCCATCGCGGTCGCAATTATAGTAAATCTGCGTGCCATCGGCGGAATAATCTGGCCCGTCGCAATGGCCTTCGCCCATCGTCAGGCGCGTCTCGTCACCACCCTCAACCCCAATGGTGTAAACATCAATCACCCTGCTGCCGCCGCGCGCCGCAACATAGGTCAGCCGCGCACCATCGGGCGACCAGCCATGCCACCAACTGGGGGCATCGGGCGAAATCAGGCGCAGATCACCACCCGTGGCGGGCATCGTGTAGATCTGCGATCCCCGCCCTTCGTGATGTGACGAGACAACGATGGTTTTGCCATCCGGGCTGATGCCGTGATCATTGTTACATTTGATGGCCGGACCGGTATCAACCGGGACCATCGCAGGCGCGTCAAGCGGCACCCGATACAGCAGCCCGCCACCATTGATCAGCAGGCTGGACCCGTCAGGATGCCAATTCGGCGCTTCGATCACGGTGTCCGCCTGCAAGACCACATGTGTCGTCCCGGTTGCAACGGTATAGATTTCCAACGAACTGCGCATGATCAGCTATTCCCGCGCTTTTGGCTTTAGCAACACCGCGGGGCGCAGCGCTTCGGCGGCTTTGAACAGCGCGAAGGTCTGGTTGACGTAATTCACCACGCCGCCGATCTGTTCCAGATATTTCGCCAGTTCCGGCGTGCGGTCCGCCTCGACCATCTGCACCGGGCGATCCGGGCCTTCGGCTTCGAACTGGCAATAAAACAGCGGCTCGCCCCGGCGCAACACAATGTCTTTTTCCGGCTCGTGCCATTCAAACGCCCACATCAAAGGGCGCGGCCAGACGTTCATCGGAAACCGCCCGCCAAAGATGGTGCCGGGCAACGGATCTTTGCGGTAATGCGCAAACGCGGCCAGTTGGGTCACATAAACCAACTCATCCGCGATGAAACAATAGGGCAGCACCATTTGCACCGTGGGCCGGTCAGGGTATCGCCATTCGGCCTCGGACACCAAGGTCATCACTTCGCCCAGCTTGTTGCCGCGAATAGACGATCCAACGCCTGCCCGGTTCACCAGATGCGCCTTGCCCTTGTCATCGCGACCAAATCCCAGCTGAATATCGAAGGGGCATTTGATAACGAAATAGCGGCTTTCCATCTGGATCACTGCCGGGCAGCGGCTGGCCGATTTGGCATGCGCCTTATTGGTCTGGCGAAACATCAACCGTTCGGGTGCATCATAAAGGATGGCCCCTTTGTCCGACGTCAAAAACCACCCCACCGTGACCGGACCAGCCTTTGGCCCTTCGGGACGATCGAACGTGAAATTGATTTCCATAGACTGCCCTTGTGCGTTTTGCGCAGAGTCCGCCCAAACCCATGGTGCTGTCAATCCGCCACGATCACAGCACCCGGCTTGACAGGCCCACCAAGCGCCACCATGACGCAAACATGCTAACGAAAGATGCGCCGATGTCTGATGCCCCAATGTCTGATGATCGCCTGATAGTTGCGCTTGATGTGCCCAATATCGTGCAAGGACTTGATCTTGCCGCGCGGCTTGGCGATGCGGTCAGCTTTTACAAAATCGGGCTTGGCATGCTGACGGGTGGCGGTCTGGCCTTGGCGAACGAGTTAAAGCAGGAACATGGCAAGCGCATCTTTCTGGACCTGAAACTGTTCGATATTGGCGCTACGGTCGAATCCGCCGTGCGGGGCATCACGCAGTATGATCTGGATTTTCTGACCGTGCATGGCGACCCACAGGTGGTGCGGGCGGCTGCACAGGGCCGCCGCGACAGCAGCCTGAAAATCCTTGCTGTCACCATCCTGACCTCGCTTGACCGCGCCGATCTGGATGCCAACCTGATCAAATCCGGCGACATACATGCCATCACCGTCGAACGCGCCGCGCGCGCGCTTGAAGCTGGCGCAGATGGGGTTATCGCCTCACCACATGAAGCCGCCCTGATCCGGGCGCTGCCGCAGGCGCGGGGCAAACTTATCGTTACCCCCGGCGTGCGCCCCGAGGGTGCGGGGAGGGCCGATCAAAAGCGGGTTGCGACCCCGCATCGGGCAATTTCTGACGGGGCCGATCATATCGTCGTGGGTCGTCCGGTGTGGCAATCCGCTGATCCGGCGGCGGCGGCGCGGGCGATCATCGCGCAACTGCCAATACGCTGAATTTCTGCTATGCTGCCGGGATTATGACCCCGCAGGACTTTTGCAATGACCAATCCAACCGACAAAGCGGACTCGCCCCCGGTGCATGAGGTTCAAAAGAACGACAATGGCCTGATCCTGTCTTACACCGCCTTGCAACAATTGCTGGGCTATCTGGGCCTTGGCCTGCCGGTCGGGTTGATCCTTTTCGCGCTGTTGTCAGGCGCGGGATTGCAGCCGTCAATTTCTGATTTCTACTACACGCCAATGGGCGATGTTCTGGTTGGCACGCTGTGTGCCATCGGCGTGTTTCTGCTGTGCTATCGCGGCTATGAGCCGTTGGTCAAACAGCGCATTTCTGACCGGCAAGTGTCTTTTGTGGCAGGATTTGCCGCCATTGGCGTGGCACTTTTTCCGGTGCATCGGCTGGACTATCCACCGGCCTGCACGGTTAACCCCTGCTTGCTGTTTGGCGCAACATCGCACCCGGATGTGTTTCATTATGGCAGCGCAGGCGTGTTTTTCGCCTGTCTGGCGATCTTCTGCCTGATCCTGTTCCCGCGTGGCGATCAAGACAAGGCAGGCCGCATTTTGTGGTCAACCCCGCGCAACAAGTTCTACGCAGTTTGCGGCAGTCTAATCGTGGCCGCTATGCTGGCGATGATACCCTATGTGCTTGGCAGTGCTGAGACCCGAGACCAATTGGGCCGCTACAACTATCTGTTCTGGTGGGAAACCGTGGGCATTCTGGCTTTCGCCGCCTCATGGCTGCGCAAAGGCAAGGCGCACGACGCGCTGGCCAAAGTGATCAAAACAATGGCTAACGCGGCGTAAACTTCAGAAAATCAATTTCGAGAACTACCGAGTCGTCTACAGATCGTAGATTGCCAGATGTTGCAATTGTGACGAAGAATGGCTGTATTATTCGTTGTGCAATTGTTTCAAAGACTTAAACCGTCCGACAACCGCAGATAAAGCCAGCCGCTATGGCGGCGCAGTTACAGAAAGAAACGGGTCGGATCGTCCAAACACAGGCTACCCGGCAGGTCCAAGTAGTCCAAGTAGTCCTAGTAGAGGTAATGGCCTTCTTGATGGCTTAAAACCTCTCTTATGACTAAGGTAATAGAGCTACCATTGGAATCCTTGAGTATAATTAGAATGCCGCCGACCCCTAACGAGGAGTGGGCCCAAAACGCCGTCAGCGGCATCATTTCCCAACACTGACCTTCATCGCCAAACCGGATGGCGGCCACGTCGTCAACCGCCAGACGCCCGGCAAAAAACACCGACGGGCGGGCAGCGTCCATCATCGACGACCAAACCCTGCGCCAGATCAATCGCGCCGGGGGCAGGCGCAATCCGAAGTCTTCCTTAACTTCGCGCCGCAAACACTGCTCGGGCGCCTTATCCCTTTGGCGCCCACCTACCGGCAAATCCGACTTCGCCTGCCGAGGCCGCCCCGGCTTGTCATCATGCAGATAAGTCAGAATGCTGTCGCCACAGATCAAGGCGACTTTGGCCCCGACAACTTCAATGACCCGACATCAGTTGTCGTTTATGTCCTTGTCCCAGACTTTGACCTGCCCTTTTTGCACGCCAATCGTTGCGCGCAAGCCCAGCCACGCAGCTACCGACAGCACCGCAAACGCCAGCAGCATCACCGGCAACGATCCGCCCAACACACCCAAGCCAACCAACACGCCCGTCAGAACCGCGCCAATGGCAAAACCCAGAAAGATAAAGCCGGGCACCAACACTTCCAGCACCCCAAGCGCAAAGCCTGCCACCACCCAGACCCACCAACTTGTCATCAGATCCATTGGCATCAGACACGCCCCCGCAGCATTTTGAACGCATCGCCGAACGCATCAAGGGCTTGTGCAGGAACGATGATGGTTTGTTTTCCGGCACCCTGGCCCACGGCCGTCAACGCCTCAACCTGCTTTAAGGCCACCTGATACTGGGCGGCCTCGATACCGTTTTCCTTGATCGCCAGCGCGATCACGCCCGTCGCATAGGCTTCGGCATCCGCCAGAATGCGCCGCGCTTTGGCCTCTTGTTCGGCGGCATAAAGTTCGGCGTCGGCATTCAGTTCCACTGCCCGCTTTTTTCCTTCGGCTTCGGTCACATTCGCCCGCCGCGCCCGTTCGGCGTTCAACTGCTGCAACATCGCGGTCCGTGTCGCCTCATCCAGATTCACGTCCAGAATCTCGGCCCGGGTGACTTCGATTCCCCAGTCATCGACCAGCAAGCGCACTTGTTCGCGGATATTCTGTGCCACTTCGGCCCGGTTGGATTGCAGATGATCCAATTCCATCTTGCCGATTTCACTGCGCACGATCCCCGCCACCGTGGTTGCAATCGCGGCATCCACATCACGAATCCGGTAGACGGTCTTTTCAGGCTCGGTAATGCGATAAAACACCGATGTTTCGACTTTGACCAAAACGTTATCGGTGGTGATCGCATCCTGATGGGCGGTGGGCAATTGCCGTTCCAGCACCGAAACCTTGTGCGCAACCCGGTCCAGAAACGGCACTACAAAGTTGATGCCCGGCCCCAACACCACCCGCAACCGGCCAAAGCGTTCAACCACATGCTTTTCCGCCTGCGCCACAATTCGAACGCCCAGAAAGATGCAAATGATGATAAACGCAGCAATGGCGAGGTAAACCGCGTTGCCACCAAGGAATTGACCAAAATTCATGAAAACCTCCGTTAAGTAGAAAAAGGTAGCAGCCGGTCTAAAATCTGACCTGATCGCCGATAACTTGCGCTTTTACGGCCCAAGGTGCAAGCCAACAGACCTTTGCACCCCTACCCAGACCAAAATTCTAGCCGTATGTTATCCCATGCCCGCCTTGTGCCGCGATTGCCTTACCGTGTTTGCTGCCGGTGCCAGGTGTTCTGCCTGCCGCTCGCCGCGCGTGATTGCGCATCCAGAACTTGACAGCCTGTCGATTGCCCACATGGATTGCGACGCCTTTTATGCCAGCGTTGAAAAGCGCGACAATCCCGCGCTGCGCGATGTGCCGTTGATTGTGGGGGGCGGCACGCGGGGGGTGGTGTCAACCTGTTGCTACATCGCGCGCATTCGCGGCGTGCGGTCTGCCATGCCGATGTTTCAGGCGCTTAAATTGTGCCCGGATGCCACCGTGGTGCCGCCAAGGTTTGCGGCCTATACCGAAGCCTCGCGGGCCATCCGGGCGATGATGGAGACGCTGACCCCGGCGATAGAACCGCTGTCACTGGACGAGGCGTTTCTGGATCTGACCGGCACGATGCGGCTGCACGGTCTGGCACCGGCGGTTTTGCTGGCCCGGCTGACCCGCGACATGGAGGCGCAATTGGGTCTGACAGGATCGGTTGGCTTGTCGCACAACAAATTTCTGGCCAAAATCGCCTCTGATCTGGACAAGCCGCGCGGTTTTTCGGTGATTGGCCGCGCCGAGACCGAGACCTTTCTGCGCCCCAAACCTGTGCGGATCATCTGGGGCGTGGGCACCGCGACCCAAGCCGCGCTGGAACAGGCCGGCATCCGCACCATTGCCGATCTGCTGCGCTGGGACCGCCCCGATCTGACCGCCCGCTTTGGCGGCATGGGGGATCGGTTGTGGCATCTGGCGCGCGGGCTGGACACCCGCAGGGTGAACCGGGATGAGCGGCTGAAGTCGATATCGAAGGAAACCACGTTTTTTGAAGATACCGCTGATCCTGACCTGCTGGACGGTCATTTGTGGCGACTGGCGGAACAAGTGGCCGACCGCGCCAAGGCCAAGGCACTGGCAGGCAAAACCGTAACTCTGAAACTGAAGCGCAGCGATTTCCAACTGATCAGCCGCCGCCAAAGTCTTGGCGATCCGACACAACTGACCGACCGCATTTACCGTGCCGCCCGCGATTTGTTTGCCATGGCCGCCAACAAAGGCCCATTTCGGCTGATCGGCGTCGGGATCAGTGATCTGGCCCCTGACTCCACGGCCGACCTGAACGGCGATCTTTTGGACCCGCATGCAGGAAAACGCGCCGCTGCCGAACGCGCAACCGATGCCATCCGCGTCCGGTTTGGCAAATCCGCCATCATCAAAGGCCGCAGTTTGCGCTAAGACTGCAGCTTGCGCTGATTATTCCGCCGCCAACGGCAGGCTGGCGCGCCCAATGCCTGCGATTTCTGCAATCACACCTGACATCAGCGCCCGAAACTGTGGATACTTCGGCGACAGTTCAACCCGCGCTTCATCCAGATACAAAGACCGGTCGATTTCCACTTGCACAACATGCCGCCGCCCGGTGGGCCGCCCGTAACTTTGCGCAATAAAGGCCCCGGCAAACGGCGCGTTTCGCGCCACCCGCAGCCCCGCCGAAGCAAAGGCTGATTCGACCCGGTCCATCACTTCGCGGCCCGCAGCCGCCCCAAACCGGTCGCCCAACACAACGTCGGGCTTCGAAGCACCCGTGCGGGAATGACCGTCAATCGCTTCGTGCGGCATGGAATGGCAGTCGATCAGAATGGCTTCGCCGAACTGGGCATGGGTGGCTTCGATCAGATCACGCAGCGCACGGTGGTAAGGATGCCAATAACGGGCGATGCGGGCTTCGGCCTCGGGCAGCGCCAATTTCCCCCGATAGATCGCCCGCCCCCCGGCAACAACCCGCGGAATCACCCCAAGGCCCGACGATACCCGCGGATTGTGCGGCGCACGCGCAATGCCTTCGATCACACTGGGGTCTAACTCATCCGGGGCGCGGTTCAGATCAATAAAAGCGCGCGGCACGATGGCCGCCAAAAGCGGCGCCCCAAACAACGGCGCATCGCCAAACAATTGATCAATATACGCATCTTCGGATGACCGGATCGAATGGCTGTCCAGCACGGTTTGCGCCACGAATGCAGGATCATAGGCACGCCCGGAATGCGGCGAGGCGAATAGAACCGCCGTGTCCTGCCGCTGTGGCCGCAAAATGTGATAGACGTCCGACGTCATGCCCGCTCCTGTTGCGATGTTATATAACGATAAAAAGCAACTGGCGGATACCCCTTGAACAGACCATCGACTCTGTTTATAGCCCGCTCTGACTGACGCGGACCGCCCGCGTTCTTTTTTATGGAACAGGTGGGTGCGCAAAGGTAACGTGGGCGGTTAGCTCAGCGGTAGAGCACTACGTTGACATCGTAGTGGTCGTAGGTTCGATCCCTATACCGCCCACCATTCACCGTTTCCTTCGGGAAACACCAATGTTTTCAAGGCGCACGCCACTTCGTGCAAACGCGCCGCGATTAGGAGAAGACCGATGAAGGTTGCGAATTCGCTCCGCTCGCTCAAGACGCGTCACCGCGATTGCCAAGTCGTGCGCCGTAAAGGCCGCGTCTATGTGATCAACAAGACGCAAAAGCGCTATAAGGCCCGTCAGGGTTGATCGCGCCAAGCAGCGTTGAAAACGCCGGATCGTAAACTGCCTGAAAGGGCGTGATGCGCCCGGTTTATGGCCACCCTTGGGAAACCAACGGTGGCTTTTTCAATTTTTCAAGCTTTCGTGGCAATTCTTGCAGCAATCGGCCCATTCGGCTTTGAAAAACAACCCCTGCGCGATCTGGCTTTAGGCGTTGCAATTTTTCAACATCCTTAGATGTTTCCAACGGAACACCCCCATCAAAAGTTCGTTGCCTAACTGCCTGAAACTCCTTTAGGTATTTCTCAGTGATTTTCTTGTAACTGGTCAGTTCAGACCGCCACTTAAATCCATTTCATAGGAAATCGGGATGCCACGCACTGTATTCAAAACCCTAAAGGCCGTGGGCGCTGCCCTGGCTTTTACGCTGCCGCTTCAAATCGGTGGCGCGGCGTTGGTCTTTCCGACCGAAATTCTGGCCAAAGCCAAGAAACCCGCCGCCCTGCCGGAACCCTATTTGTCCAAGGCCCTTGGGGCGGTTCTGATCCCGGTAAACGCCGAGACTCGCAAAGCGTTCAAGCTGAAAAAGAAAAAGGAAGGCGTGCTGATTCTTTCGATTCAGCCGGGCGGATTGGCGGCCAAAAAGGGGCTCAAGGTTGGCGATGTCATTGACAACGTCAAAAAGGGTAACGCAACGTCCAAGTCCGGAAAAAAGACCAAGGCAAAAGCCGGGAAAAAGGGCAAAGGCAAAGCCATCCGCAAACCGGCCGAACTGGACGCCGCCATTTTGTATTGGCTGGACCAGGGCTGTGACGGTTTTTACTTCGTTGGGTCAAGCGACGGCGTCTATTTCAACCGCTACAGCGTGATCACCTATGACATGTACAATTATCCCTATGATCTGGACTCGATCTATGGGTGGGACAGCAACTGGTATGGCGCAGATTACGCCTACTCCGAATATTCCTACAGCTATTCAGAATACATGACGTCCTATTCGTCAGAAATCACTGAAACCTACACCTATTCCGAGACTTACACGTCTGAAGTGCTTAGTTCGACCGAGTTTGCCTCTGAGATGAGCTTTTCCGAAGAAGTACTGACGGAAGAGGCGTTGTTTGCCGAACAGGCGATCAACGAGGATTATGCCGAAGACGTTGAAGAAGATCGCACTTTGGAAGAAGAGGCGATTGAAACCGGCGATACCAGCTTTGTCGAAGAGGCCAGCGAAGCGGGTGTTGATGAAGAACCTGCCGAAGAATTCACCGATGAGGCGGCAACCGAAGAAGCCTTGTCTGACGAGCCGCCGACAGAAGAATTCACCGACGAGACCGCTTCGGATGAAGCCCCCGCCGAGGAAGTAACCGACGAGGGTGCGACCGAAGAATACACCGAAGAGCCTGTTGCCGAAGAATACACTGACGAAGCTGCGACCGAAGAATACACCGAAGAGCCTGCAACGGAAGAATACACCGACGAGGCTGCAACGGAAGAATACACCGACGAGGCTGCAACGGAAGAATACACCGAAGAGCCTGCTGCCGAGGAATACACCGAAGAGCCTCCAGCCGAAGAATACACCGAAGAGCCAGCCTACGAAGAGCCGGCTTATGAGGAACCAGCCTACGAAGAACCGGCCTACGAAGAACCGGCCTACGAAGAGCCAGCTTACGAAGAGCCTGCCGCCGAGGAATGCTATGACCCGGAACTGTGCCCGCAATAACGGGCTTGCTTGAAACAACAGGGGCACGCCGGTTTGCGTGCCCCTTTTTGTTTGCCGTGCGCCGCCCGTCCAATAGCTCGCCGGACAGGCGAAATTCCCGCGGTATCATCGCCGCCGATAACCGGCCATGATACCCGCAATCGTTTCCTTGTGACTGGACCTGCCTGATGCGCCTTTACACATCGCCAACCACGCCTTTTGGCCGCAAACCAATGGTTTTGCTCCACGAGGCTGGCTTGACGGATCGCATCGAGATATCGCAGGTGTCCGGCAACCCGCTTGATCCCGGGAACTTGCCGATTGCCCGCAACCCTTTGGGCAAAATCCCTGTGCTAGAGCGGCCTGATGGCCCGGCACTATACGACAGCCGGGTCATTTGCCGGTTTCTGGACGATTTCGCACAAGCCGGGCTTTACCCTGCAGCGCCAAAACTTTGGCAAACCCTGACCCTTGAGGCGACGGCGGATGGTATTCTTGAAGCGGCTTTGGCGATGGTCTACGAAACCCGCATGCGCCCCGAAGACAAACGCTTTCCCGTTTGGGTCGATGCACAATGGGGCAAAATAGCCCGGGCACTGGATGCAATCGAATCAGATTGGACCCAGCATTTGGCAGGGCGGCTGGATATGGCGCATATCGCGTTGGGCTGCGCACTGGGGTATCTGGATTTCAGGCTGGACGCGCGGAACTGGCGGCTTGGCCATCCTGATTTGACCGCTTGGGCGCGCGACTTTGCAAAACGCCCTTCAATGCTGGCAACAGCGCCACCGGCGCGTGGATAACCCTGCGGCAAAAGATTCAAAATCTCTGCATTTTTGCGGAAATTCGGCTAAAAACGCCATGAAGCGCAAGGCAAGTGGTCAAAAATAAAGGGTAAAGCTGGTGAAATGCCATTTGAGCCCCCCTGCGCGCCTTTGACCGCTGGACGGCTGATGTTTCCTTGGCTAAAACCCGCGCTGAACCTTGTTGGGAAACCAACAGGCGCACATCCAGGTCGCAGCAGTCGCGGCCCCCGAAGGGAGAAAACGCGTGTCCCAAACCGATGATCATTCAGGCAACCGCAGGGATTTCCTGTATTACGCAACCGCTGGTGCGGGCATCGTGGCGGCCGGTGGGGCTGTCTGGCCGCTGGTAAACCAGATGAACCCGTCCGCCGATACCCGCGCGCTGGCGTCGATTTTCGTCGATATCAGCGGCGTTGAAGTTGGCACGCAGTTGACGGTGAAATGGCGCGGCAAGCCGGTGTTTATCCGCCGCCGCAGTCCGGAAGAAATTGAAGCCGGTCGCGCCGTTGCGCTGACTGACCTGCCCGATACCAATGCCGAAAACGCCAACAATCCAACGGCAGATGCATCGGACGCAAACCGGTCGCTGGATGAGGCGGGCGAATGGCTGGTGATGATGGGTGTCTGCACCCATTTGGGCTGCGTGCCCTTGGGCGATGCCGGTGATTTCGGCGGCTGGTTCTGCCCGTGCCACGGCTCGCATTACGACACCGCAGGACGCATCCGCAAAGGCCCCGCGCCGCGGAACCTGCCAGTGCCGATGGCAAAATTCGAAGACGACACAACGATCAAGCTTGGGTAAGGAGACAAGTCATGGGCGGCATTCCACACGACCATTATGAACCAAAGCCGGGCTTTCAAAGCTGGCTACACAAGCGCCTGCCGATCGTTGGTCTGTTGCACGGCACCCTGACGATTCCGACGCCAAAAAACCTGAACTGGATGTGGATCTGGGGCATTGTCCTGACGTTCTGCCTAGCGGTTCAGATCATCACCGGGATCGTGTTGGCGATGCATTACACGCCGCAGGTTGATATGGCTTTTGCCAGTGTTGAACACATCATGCGCGATGTGAACGGCGGCTACATGCTGCGCTACATGCACGCAAATGGTGCCTCGCTGTTCTTTTTTGCTGTCTATCTGCACATCTTCCGTGGCCTTTACTATGGCAGCTACAAAGCCCCGCGTGAGGTGACATGGATCATCGGTATGCTGATCTATCTGTTGATGATGGCGACGGGGTTCATGGGCTATGTGCTGCCTTGGGGTCAGATGTCGTTTTGGGGTGCCACGGTGATCACCGGCTTGTTCGGCGCTATCCCCGGGGTCGGCGAATCGATTCAAACATGGCTGCTGGGCGGCCCGGCGGTTGACAACGCTACGTTGAACCGCTTTTTCAGCCTGCACTATCTGCTGCCATTTGTGATCGCCGGACTGGTGGCGCTGCACATCTGGGCATTCCACACCACCGGAAACAACAACCCAACCGGTGTTGAAGTACGTCGTGGGTCCAAAGAAGAAGCTGCCAAGGATACCGTGCCGTTTTGGCCCTATTTCGTAATGAAAGACCTGTTCGCGCTGGCGGTCATTCTGGTGATCTTCTTTGCAGTGATCGGTTTCATGCCAAACTACCTTGGCCACCCCGATAACTATATCGAGGCAAACCCGCTTTCGACGCCAACCCACATTGTGCCGGAATGGTATTTCTTGCCCTTCTACGCGATCTTGCGCGCCTTCACGGCTGACGTCTGGGTGGTGCAACTGGTGCAATTCCTGACCTTTGGCATCGTTGACGCCAAGTTTTTCGGGGTGCTGGCGATGTTTGGCGCAATTGCCGTGATGGCGCTGGTGCCGTGGCTGGATACGTCATCGGTGCGGTCCGGTAGGTTCCGTCCCAAGTTCAAGGGCTGGTTTGCGCTGTTGTGCATCGACTTTGTGGTGTTGATGTGGGTCGGCGCGATGCCAACCGACGGGATATATCCCTACATCTCGCTGATCGGGTCCACCTATTGGTTTGCCTACTTTTTGGTGATCCTGCCCTTGCTGGGCGTGCTGGAAAAGCCATTGCCGCAACCGGCAACGATCGAGGACGACTTCAATTCTCACTATGCCGCACCGGCTGAGTGACAGAAAGGAACTGACTGAGATGATACGTCAAATCGCAATCAGCGCCATCTGTGCCTTTGCCTTGACCACCGGAATGGCGCTGGCTGAAGGCGAGGTTCACATCGACGATGTGACCTTTGCCCACGAAGGTCCGCTTGGCAAATTCGACGAATTCCAACTGCAGCGCGGATTGCAAGTCTATACCGAAGTTTGCGCGTCGTGCCACGGATTGAAATTTGTTCCCATTCGCACCTTGTCTGATGCGGGCGGCCCGAATCTGCCCGAAGATCAGGTGCGGGCCTATGCGGCAGCGTTTCCGATCAACGACGAAGCGGCAAATCCACAGCTGTATGATGCGGAAAAGGGCGCATTCCGCCCCGTGCTGACGTCTGATAAATTCCCAGCCAACAATGCCCAAGCCGCCCCGGATCTAAGCCTTATGGCCAAGGCCCGGGCGTCGTTCCACGGTCCTTACGGTTCGGGGATCGCGCAATTGCTGCAAGGCACCGGTGGGCCGGAATATATCAATGCGCTGATGGTCGGCTATGTAGATCCCCCCGCTTGTGCCACAGGCGAAGAAGAAGGCTATTACAACAAAGCCTTCGCCAAAGGGGGTATCCCGGATTCCTGCAAAGATGAGAAAGGTCATCCCACCATCGAAGGCAGCTGGATCAACATGCCGCCGCCTTTGTCGGATGATCAGGTCACCTATGCCGATGCCACGCCTGCAACGTTGAACCAGATGTCGATGGACGTGTCGTCGTTTTTGATGTGGTCTGCCGAGCCAAAGATGATGGCGCGCAAACAAACCGGGTTTGTCGCGGTGATTATTCTGGGCCTGTTAGCGACGCTGTTGTATCTGACCAACAAACGCTTGTGGGCCGGTATCAAGGCTAGAAAGAACCACTAATCTGCGGCACCGTTGAAGGGTAAGCGGTGCGCCGCCCCCACCTTCCGCATCGGTTCGTGATCTGAGATTCAGCCCCTTCAGTGTATTTGGATGGGAGGTTCTCGATGGAGCGCTCAGTGGAGGTTCTTAGTCAGATTGATATGATTGTCGGGCCCAAGGGAAAACGGCGTTGGCCGGAGGCTTTGAAGGCCTGGATTGTTGCCGAGACGTTGGTGGCTGGCGCAACGGTCAATGCGGTTGCGCGGCGGTATGACATGCGTCCGAACCGTGTGTCGGAATGGCGTCGGCTGGCTAGAACCAGCAAGTTGGTTTTGCCCGCGGTTCCTGCGGCTTTTGGGTTTGCGCCGATATTTGTGTACCAAGACCCTGTTCCAGAACCGACATCTATTGCGACTGCGCTGGATGTGATTCTGGGCGAGGTGACGCTGCGGCTGGATGCAGCCACGCCCGCAGTGCGGATCGCAGAGATCGTTCGCGCCTTGAATGCCGCAGGATGATCTTTCCGTCAAACCGAGTACGGATCATGGTGGCCACCAAGCCAATCGCTCGCCATTGGGCTTGAACCAATGGCGCCCATGGCTCGCTCCGCAAAGGGCATGATGGGCTCGCTGCTCTGGTGAAGAATGAATTGCACAACGATCCGTTCACCGGAACCGTGTTCGTGTTCCGGTCGCGCAGGGCGGACCGGCTGAAGCTGCTCTATTGGGACGGCACGGGTTTGGTGATGGCTTATAAACGGCTGGAAGAGCACACATTTACCTGGCCCGTGATCAAGGACGAGGTGATGAACCTCGGTCATGCCCAGTTTGAGGCGCTGTTCTCGGGCCTTGATTGGCGACGGGTTCGGGCGGTGGAAGTGCGGGCTCCGATGACGGTGGAATAGCTGCGGCAAGATGACTCGGCGGGTGGTTTTGGCAGGCAGATCGTGGCTGGATTTGGTAGTGTTTGGCCATGCGAAACGCCTCTGATCTTCCCGATGACATGGATGCCCTGAAGGCCATGCTTGCTGCCTCACTGGCAGTGATTGCAGATCGGGATGCGGTCATTGAGCGTAAGGAAGACCGTATCGTGCGGCTGGAAAAGCTGCTTGCAGACTTCAAGCGGGCGCTGTTCGGGCATCGATCAGAGAAGTCCGACCCCGAACAGTATGAGTTGGCGCTGGAAGATATCGAGGCCGCGATTGCCGCGATCCATGCCGAGGATGAAGCGGTTGATCCGCCCAAATCCGGCCCTGCCAAGCCCCGGAATGCCAACCGTGGTTCCTTGCCCAAGCATCTGCCGCGCATTGAGGAAGTGATCGAGCCTGCGGCATCGATGTGTGGCTGTG
>JANPLZ010000151.1:0-13922 GCA_031422555.1 Cypionkella sp.
TTTTTCAACACGTTGGGGGCGGATACCACCGTGGTCGAAGTGATGGACCGCGTGCTGCCGGTTGAGGACGCCGAAGTATCGGCCTTTGCCAAAAAGGCCTTTGTCAAACAAGGCATGAAAATTCTGGAAAAAACCACCGTCAAGAAACTGGATCGCAGCCCCGGCCGCGTGGTGGCGCATCTGGAATCCGCTGCTGGCACCACCACGCAAGAGTTCGATACGGTGATTTCCGCCGTGGGCATCGTCGGCAACATCGAGGGTCTGGGGCTTGAGGCTTTGGGCGTGAAAATCGACCGCACCCATGTGGTTACCGACGAATTCTGCCGCACGGGCGTCGAGGGGCTTTATGCCATCGGTGATATCGCCGGCGCACCGTGGCTTGCGCACAAGGCCAGCCATGAAGGCGTGATGGTGGCCGAACTGATCGCGGGTGGCCATCCGCATGCCATCAAACCGGGGTCTATCGCCGGTTGCACCTATTGTCATCCGCAAGTGGCGTCCGTTGGCCTGACCGAAGCCCGCGCGATTGAGGCGGGCCATACGATCAAGGTTGGCCGCTTTCCCTTTATCGGCAATGGCAAGGCGATTGCGCTTGGTGAGGCTGAGGGTTTTGTCAAAACCATTTTTGACGCCAAAACCGGCGAACTTCTGGGCGCGCATATGATCGGGGCCGAAGTGACCGAATTGATCCAAGGTTATGTGATCGGGCGGCAGTTGGAAACCACCGAGGCCGATCTGATGAACACCGTCTTCCCGCATCCGACCCTGTCAGAAATGATGCACGAATCGGTGTTGGATGCCTACGGCCGGGCGATCCATATCTGACATGCAAGGCGCGCTGACGGCCTTTGCGATCTGGGCGGCGGGCCTTGGGGCGGCGGCGCAATTTGGCAAGATGTCGGTGATTTATCAAGACTTGGCGGCGCTTTATGACGGTCATGGCGCGGTTGCCATCGGTCTGATGGTGTCGATCATCGGCATCATCGGCTTGATCTTTGGCACCACGGCGGGGCTGCTTGTGGCGCGGCTCGGGCCAAAACGGGTGATGCTGGCGGGACTTGCTTTGGGGGCGGTGGTCAGCGTGGTGCAATCCAGCCTGCCGCCCTTTGGCTGGATGCTGACCAGCCGCGTGGCCGAAGGGGTTTCGCATCTGGCCATTGTGGTTGTAGGCCCGACCGCCATCGCGGCGACGGCCAATTTGCGGTATCAAGGTGCTGTGATGACGCTGTGGGGCAGCTTTTTTGGCGTCACCTTCGCGGTGCTGGCGCTGTTTGGTCCGGGTCTGGTGGCCGCCCATGGCATTGGCGCGCTGTTTCAGGCCCATGCGGCATGGTTGCTGTTTTGTCTGGCCCTGCTGGCGCGGTTGCTGCCCGCCGACACGCCGCCACAGCCGGGATCTGCGCCAAACGGTGTTCTGGCGCAGCATCTTGCAACCTATCGCTCGCCGCGTATCGCAGCCCCCGCTTTGGGATTTGTCTGCTATACGGTGACTTATGTTGCGGTGTTAACGTTGTTGCCCGGCGCGATTGGGGCGGAGTGGGGGCCGTTCAGCGCGGTTGCAATGCCCTTGGTGTCGATACTGGTGTCGTTGACGCTGGGGGTCTGGCTGTTGGGGCGGATGTCGGCGGTCCGGCTGGTGCAGGGCGGCTTTGCCTGTGTGATCCTTGCGGCCGTCGGGCTGTGGGCGGTCTGGGGGAACGGGCCGTGGCAAGTGGGCTTTGCCTGCCTTGTCGCCGCGGCCATGGGCACGGTGCAAGGCGCAAGTTTTGCCGCCATTCCGCAACTGAACTCTGCCATGGCCGACCGCGCCCATGCGGCAGGCGCTATTGCGCAACTGGGCAATCTTGGCACCACAACCGGCACGCCGCTGCTGGCGCTGATCCTTGCCCAAGCGGGTGCCGCGGGGCTTGCGGTGTTTTTGGTCGCCTTTTCGGCTTTGGGCATCGCCTTGCATGCGTGGGCCGCCCATCGTCGCGCTGCCCAAACGCCATAGATTTCGCTTCTGTTCATATTTTGTTCACATTTTTCGGTTGGAGACTCGGGCAAAGCACCCTAGATATGCGTTGGTAAACCGGGGTGTGACATGGCCGAGCAGAAGTTCATCGAAGTGCGCGGTGCGCGCGAACACAATCTGAAAAACGTCGATGTGAACATTCCGCGCGATCAGCTGGTGGTGATCACCGGGCTGTCGGGGTCGGGCAAATCTTCGCTGGCGTTTGACACGATCTATGCCGAAGGGCAGCGCCGTTATGTCGAATCCCTGTCGGCCTATGCCCGGCAGTTCCTTGATATGATGGGGAAACCCGATGTTGATCATATCTCGGGTCTGTCGCCTGCGATTTCGATTGAACAGAAAACCACTTCGAAAAACCCGCGCTCAACCGTGGGCACGGTGACCGAAATCTACGACTATATGCGGCTGCTTTTTGCCCGTGTCGGCACGCCTTTTTCGCCCACCACCGGCCTGCCGATCACCGCGATGCAAGTGCAGGATATGGTGGATGCCGTGATGGCGATGCCCGAGGGCAGCCGAGCGTATTTGTTGGCCCCGATCATCCGCGACCGCAAAGGCGAGTATAAGAAAGAGTTTCTCGAACTGCGCAAACAGGGGTTTCAACGCGTCAAGGTGAATGGCGCGTTTTACGAATTGGAAGAACCGCCGGTTCTGGACAAGAAATTCCGCCATAACATCGACGTGGTGGTGGACCGCATTGTAGTGCGGGCGGGGCTGGAGACCCGGCTGGCCGACAGTTTCCGCACCGCGCTTAATCTGGCCGACGGCATTGCGGTGATCGAAATCGCCGATGATACCGACGGCGCGGAACCGCAACGCACCACCTATTCCGAGAAATTCGCCTGCCCGGTGTCAGGCTTTACCATTGCCGAGATTGAACCACGGCTGTTTTCGTTCAACGCACCGTTCGGGGCCTGTCCGGCCTGCGATGGTTTGGGGGTAGAGTTGTTCTTTGACGAACGGCTTGTCGTGCCAGATCAGAACCTTACGCTGCTGGGGGGGGCACTTGCGCCGTGGGCAAAGTCGAAAAGCCCCTATTTCACCCAGACCATCGACGCCATCGCCAAGCACTATGATTTTGACAAGAAAGCCAAATGGCTGGATCTGCCCGACGCGGTGAAACAGGTGTTTTTGCGCGGCTCTGGCGGCACAGAAATCTCGTTCCGTTATGATGAGGGCGGGCGGATTTATCAGGTTTCCCGCGTGTTTGAAGGGGTGATCCCCAACATGGAACGCCGCTACCGCGAAACCGACAGCGCCTGGAGCCGCGAAGATATGGAGCGGTTTCAGAACAACCGGTCTTGCGGCACCTGTGGCGGCTTCCGGCTGCGCCCCGAGGCATTGGCGGTTAAAATTGCCGGTCTGCACGTCGGACAAGTGGTTAAAATGTCAATAACCGAGGCGTTTGACTGGATTTCCACCGTTCCTGCACATCTGTCCAACCAGAAAAATGAGATTGCCAAGGCAATTTTGAAGGAAATCCGCGAAAGGCTGGGATTTCTGGTCAATGTCGGGCTGAACTATCTGACCCTGTCGCGCAACGCGGGCACCCTTTCGGGCGGTGAATCGCAGCGCATCCGGCTGGCCAGCCAGATCGGATCGGGCCTGACCGGGGTTTTGTATGTGCTGGACGAACCCAGCATCGGCTTGCACCAGCGCGACAATGACCGCCTACTGACCACTTTGAAAAACCTGCGCGATGCCGGCAACACGGTGTTGGTGGTGGAACATGACGAAGATGCCATCCGCGAGGCGGATTATGTTTTTGACATGGGCCCCGGTGCCGGGTTGCACGGCGGCATGGTGGTGGCGCATGGCACGCCCGACCAAGTGGCCAACGACCCTAACAGTCTGACAGGACAGTATCTTTTGGGCGTGCGGTCCATTGCGGTGCCAAAATCACGGCGCCGCGGCAATGGCAAGAAACTGGTGGTTGTGGGGGCCACGGGCAATAATCTGAAAAACGTCACCGCAGAATTTCCGCTTGGCAAGTTCGTTTGCGTGACCGGCGTTTCGGGCGGCGGCAAGTCAACGCTGACAATTGAGACCTTGTTCAAAACAGCCGCCAGCCGCCTGAACGGCGCGCATGAAAGCCCTAGCCCCTGCCAGACCATCCGCGGCTTTGAACATCTGGACAAGGTGATCGACATTGATCAGCGCGCCATCGGCCGCACGCCGCGGTCAAACCCTGCCACCTATACAGGGGCGTTTACCCCGATCCGCGATTGGTTTGCCGGTCTGCCCGAGGCCAAGGCGCGTGGCTATCTGCCGGGGCGGTTCAGCTTTAACGTCAAGGGCGGCCGCTGTGAGGCGTGCCAAGGCGATGGCGTGTTGAAGATCGAGATGAATTTTCTGCCCGATGTCTATGTAACCTGCGAGACCTGCAAAGGTGCGCGTTACAACCGGGAAACTTTGGAAATAAAGTTCAAAAACAAAAGCATCGCCGATGTTCTTGATATGACATGTGAAGAAGCCCAAGGGTTTTTTCAGGCGGTTCCCGGCATTCGCGAAAAAATGGATGCGCTGTGTCAGGTTGGTCTTGGCTATATCAAGGTCGGGCAACAGGCCACAACGCTTTCCGGTGGAGAGGCGCAGCGCGTCAAGCTGTCAAAAGAGTTGTCACGCCGCGCCACGGGCCGCACGTTGTATATTCTGGACGAACCCACGACGGGCCTGCATTTCGAAGATGTGCGCAAGCTGTTGGAAGTGCTGCATGAATTGGTCGATCAGGGCAACACCGTGGTAGTGATCGAGCATAATCTGGACGTGGTGAAAACCGCCGATTGGGTGATTGATATCGGCCCCGAAGGCGGGGACGGCGGCGGCGAGATTGTGGGGGTCGGCACGCCGGAAGACATTGCCAAGCTGGTGGGCAACCACACCGGGCACTATCTGAAAGGCTTGCTTTCGCCAAGGCGGGCGGCGGCAGAGTGACTGCCGCCAAACGCCTCAATCGCCCAAGTCAGAAAGCCGCCTGATCACATCCAGCACAACCCCCGTGTCCTGATCCACCCGGTAGATCGTATCACCGTAACGGACATAGCGGGTGTTGCGGGCGGGGTCGATCAGCCGCTGGTCGATGATCACCTCATAGCCGTCCGGCAATCTATCGCCCACGGTGACGCGATCTGCCGCAGCCCCGGCGGTCACACCCTTTTTGGCCAAGCCGGGTGGCACACAGGGCGGGTCTTTCTTGGCCAGTCCCGGCGGGCAGGATTGCAGATCCAACCAATCCCCGTCCCAGTTCCAACCCTCACCGACCCAATCTATCACTGTGCCATCAGACCGGCGCAAACGGTAGATATTGTCGCCGAACCGCACAAAAACTGCATCGGGATCATAGACATACTGGTCGGGGTCAAAAAGTGTGATCACACCGTCAGGGTGCGGGTCACCGACACCAAGGACCGGCAAAACCACAACTGCCCCGGGTGCCGCGCGCACGACACCGACGCGCTTTTTCGCCTGACCGGGCGGCAGACAGGCTTGATTTTTCTTGACCAGACCGGGCGGGCAAAAGTCAGTGGATTGTTTCGACTTGCCTTTGTTCTTGTCCGCTTTGTTTTTCTGATCAGCGCTCAGTTCAGTTCCCACCATCATGGCTGCAACGGCCATGGCCAACAAAACGATGCGTGACATCAACCTTATCCTTTTGTGGTTCGCGCAGACCAACGCGCTGGCAAAGCAACGGTTCCACCAGCGCGCCTGTTTCAGCATGGCACCCGGTTACTCCATCGGTTTGAAATTCAAACTCGCCCCTTCCTTGATGCCGGATGGCCAGCGCGAGGTGATGGTTTTGGTGCGGGTGTAGAACCGGAAACTGTCCGGCCCGTGCTGGTTCAAATCGCCAAAGGATGATTTTTTCCAGCCGCCGAACGTGTGATAGGCCAGCGGCACCGGGATGGGCACGTTGATGCCGATCATGCCGACGTTGATGCGATGGGCGAAATCGCGGGCGGTATCGCCGTCACGGGTGAAAATCGCGGTGCCGTTGCCATATTCGTGGTCCATCGCGTGGCCAAGCGCCTGTTCATAGGTGTCGGCGCGCACCACAGACAGCACCGGGCCAAAGATTTCCTTTTGGTAAATTTCCATATCGGTGGTGACATGGTCGAACAAATGCGGGCCAACGAAAAAGCCGTTCTCATAGCCTTGCAGTTTGAAATCGCGGCCATCGACCACCAGTTTCGCGCCTTGCGCCACGCCGGATTCGACCAAGCGCTGAATATTGGCTTTGGCGGCGGCAGTGACAACCGGGCCGTAATCCACGTCTGCCCCACCGGTATAGGGGCCGACTTTCAGGTTTTCGATGCGCGGGATCAGTTTGGCCACCAGCCGGTCGGCGGTGTCCTGGCCCACCGGAACCGCGACCGAGATGGCCATGCAGCGTTCACCGGCCGCGCCGTATCCCGCCCCGATCAACGCATCCGCTGCCAGATCCATATCGGCGTCGGGCATGATGATCATGTGGTTCTTGGCACCGCCAAAGCATTGCACCCGCTTGCCGTTCGAACAGCCGCGCCCATAGATATATTCCGCAATCGGGGTGGATCCGACAAAACCAATCGCGGCGATGGTGGGGTTATCCAGAATGGCATCGACCGCCTCTTTGTCGCCGTTGATCACTTGCAACACGCCGTCGGGCAGGCCGGCCTCTTGCATCAGCGCGGCCAGCATCATCGGCACCGACGGCGCGCGTTCGGACGGCTTCAGGATAAAGGCGTTGCCGCAGGCCAGCGCCGGGCCCATTTTCCACATCGGAATCATCGCGGGAAAGTTGAAAGGCGTGATGCCCGCCGCCACGCCAACCGGTTGACGCAGCGAATACATATCAATGCCGGGACCGGCGCTGTCGGTAAATTCGCCTTTCAGCATTTGCGCGGCACCAATGCAGTATTCGATCACTTCCAGCCCGCGCTGAATATCGCCTTTGGCATCAGCGATGGTTTTGCCGTGTTCGCGTGACAGCGCTTCGGCCAATTGGTCCATATCGCGGTTCAACAGGCCGACGAATGCCATCATCACACGACCGCGCCGTTGCGGGTTGGTGGCACCCCATTTGATTTGTGCGCTGGCGGCGCTGGCGGTGGCTGCGTCCAGTTCGGCCGTGCTGGCCAAGGCGACACGGGCCTGCACCTCGCCGGTGGCGGGGTTGAACACATCGGCAAATCGCCCCGACGTGCCCGCCACATGTTTGCCGCCAATCCAGTGCCCGATGGTGTTCATTGCCGTCTCCTTTTGGGTTTGGCGCAGTGTAGTCTTGCGAAAACGCGCAAGCTATAGGCAATATACCAAAGTTATCTTGCAAATTTGCAAAGGGCATCGGGTGGACTGGGACGACTTGCGCATCTTTCTGGCGGTGGCGCGCTATGACAGCCTGTCGGGGGCTGCGCGGGTGTTGCGGATTGATCCGGCCACGGTTGGGCGGCGGGTGGCGCGGCTGGAAGACGCAGAGGGCGCGCGGCTGTTTGCCAAAACCCCGCAAGGCTATGCGCTTAGCGAAAGCGGCACCCGGCTTTTGGCCCATGCCGAACGCACCGAAGCCGCAGCGGCTGCGGCGGCGCAGGCGGTTGGCGGGTCTGAAGGGTTAAGCGGACAAATTCGCATCGGCGCGCCGGATGGCTGTGCCAATTACCTGTTGCCGCAAGTGCTGGCACGGATTTGCGACGACAACCCCGGTCTGGAGGTGCAGGTCGTGGCGCTGCCGCGGGTGTTCAACCTGTCAAAACGCGAGGCGGACATGGCCATTGCGGTGTCGCGCCCCGAAGCGGGCCGCCTGACCGTGCAAAAGCTGACCGATTATCATCTGCATCTGGCGGCATCGCACGGCTATATCGCCAGCCATCCGGCGATCAACAGTGCCGCCGATCTGCGTGCGCACCGCTTTGTCGGCTATATTCCCGATATGATTTTCGACAAGGAGCTGGACTATCTGACCCAGATAGGCGCGGCACAGCCGGTTCTGGCGTCAAATTCGGTTTCGGTGCAATTGAACTTTTTGCGCCATGGTGCGGGCGTGGGGGTGGTGCATGATTTCGCCTTGCCCGCCGCACCGGAATTACGCCGCATACTGGCCGACCAGATCCATCTGACCCGCGCGTTCTGGCTGATCCGCCATGAAAGTGACGGGCGGGTTGACCGCCTGAACCGTTTTGCCGATCAGTTGATCCGGCAGTGCCGGGCCGAAATGGCGCGACTGGAGGCTTATTGCACACAACTGGTATAGGGGGCGGGTTCGGCCGGTAAAATCTCGCATAGGCGGGTTGCGGCCAGCATTATATCCAACCGTGGCCCCCATTTTACCGGGTCAAAGGTCACCGCAGCACCGGCCTTGGCATGTTCGGCCCATTGCACCGTATAGATGTCTTCCGCCCCCGCCATCACCAGAAACACCATGGATTCCGATTGCGGCCCGCCGTTCACCGCGCCGCAGCTTAGATAGCCCATGAAACTGTCGCGCGCGCCCTTGATTTTCGGCGTCTCGAATTGCTCGGCGACATAGGCATCGGGGCAGGCAGCTTTATAGGTGCCCGCCAGATATTCTGCAAACGCCAGCGCGGTGGTGGGCGGCGTGGCAACGGCCAGCCCCTTGGCCCCGGTCAAGGTGATCATCTGCGTCCAGTCGGTCAGGGTTTCGCCCTTTGGCAGCGCCTCGTTGATATAGCCGGTCGCGTCGGCGTTCTCGAACGCGGGCACAAAGCCGTCCGGCAACGGGCCGGTGATCAGTTGCGCAAACACCGGCGCGATGATGGTGGCGTTTTCGGCCATCGTGGGCAAGGGCAGGGCGGTCAGGGGCAGACACAGGGCAAGGGCCGCGACGTGATATTTCATCTGAAACCTCGTGATTTTTTGCAGCCTACGCAAAACGCTGGCGCAAAACAATTGCCCAAGCGCCTGCACGGGTCTTGACAGAATCCGACATCGGGTAAAGCGTAACCCTGACAATCACTGCACCCGGTAGGAGTTTGCCATGCTTGTCAGCCAGATCCTGAAATCGAAACCCGATGACGGCGTGGTCACCGTGCCACCCGGCACCAGCGTGGCAAAAGTTGCCGAAGTGCTGTCGGTGCGGCGTATCGGGGCGATTGTGGTGTCGGCGGATGGCAAGACCATGCTGGGTATTGTGTCGGAACGCGATGTGGTGCGCGAATTGGGGCGACGCGGGGCGGCCTGTCTGACCGATCCGGTGGACAGCATCATGACGGTGCGGGTTGTCACCTGCGCCCCCAGCGACAGCACCACCGATCTGATGCAGAAAATGACCGATGGCCGCTTTCGCCACATGCCGGTGATGGTTGGGCTGGACATGGTCGGGCTGGTGTCGATCGGCGATGTGGTCAAATGGCGGCTGTCCGAATTGTCGATGGAAAAAGACGCCCTTGAAGGCATGATCAAGGGGTTCTGAACCGGCCGATATGGGCTTGCATCGCGCCCCGCAATATTGTTGCGTGATGAAGTTCAAAGCAGGAGCCCGCCCATGCGCATCGGCCTTTATCCCGGCACGTTTGACCCGATCACGCTGGGCCATATCGACATCATTCAACGGGCAATGGCGCTGGTGGATCAATTGGTGATCGGGGTGGCGATCAACCGTGACAAAGGCCCGGCGTTTTCGCTGGAACAGCGCGTGGCGATGGTCGAAGCCGAATGTGCGGCGATCACCGCCAAGACCGGCGGCAAGATCATTGTGCATCCGTTTGAAAACCTGCTGATCCACTGCGCCCGCGAGGTGGGGGCAACGGTGATTGTGCGCGGCCTGCGCGCGGTGGCGGATTTTGAATATGAATTTCAGATGGTGGGAATGAACCGCGCGCTGGATGCGTCTATCGAGACAGTGTTCATGATGGCCGATGCGCGACGTCAGGCGATTGCGTCAAAGCTGGTCAAAGAGATTTGCAGGCTCGGCGGCGATGTCTCCAAATTTGTCACCCCGCCGGTTGAAGCCGCCCTGATCGCCCGCTATCCGCAGGGGTAGAGATTTTTGGCGGTTTGGCACAGCCATTAGAATTTTTGTTCCATGGTGATGGATTTTCGGGAATTAACGGGTATACTGATGTGATGAAGGATGTGCCGATTTCCCGCCTTGCCCCGACAGCGCCCGCGACGGTTGAAGACTTTGGCGACAGGTTGGCGGTGATGGCACCCGATTTGCCCAAACGGTTGCGGCAATGCGCCGATTTTATCGCCAGCAACGCCGACCGCATCGCGGTATCGACGGTGGCCGATATCGCGGTCGGCGCCGATATTCCGCCGTCGGCGGTGATCCGGTTTTGTCAGATCATGGGGTTTTCGGGCTTTTCCGAATTGCAAAAGCTGTATCGCGAGGCGTTTGCGCCGGGCCTGCCCGATTATGCCACCCGGTTGAAGGCCCTGAAAGCCACCGGCCCCGGCAGTGCAGCGGCGCTGCTGGGGGAATTTATCGAGGCAGGGCAAAAATCGCTGCAATCCTTGGCGAAATCCTTTGACGAGGCCGCCCTTGGCCGCGCGGTGGCCGCGTTGGCGGCCGCAGATACGGTGCATATCATTGGGCTGCGGCGCGCATTTCCGGTGGCAACCTATCTGGCGTATATGTTTGAAAAAATGTCTGTGCCTGCGTTCTTGCATGATGGGGTGGGGGCTTTGGATCACCGGCATGCGCTGCGCGACCGCGATGCGTTGGTGGCAATCACTTTTGCGCCCTATTCCGAAGAAACCCTGACTTTGGCGCAGGATGCCCGCGCACGGGGCCTGCCTGTGGTGGCGCTGACCGACAAAATGACCAGCCCGGTTGCCCGCCACAGCGACACGGTTCTGATCGTGCCCGAAGTGGATTTCGGGGCATTTCGCACCCTGTCAGCGACGATTGCCATGGCGATGGCGCTGGCAGTTGCGGTCGGGTCCGCGCGGGAGGCATGAATTTTGCGCTCCTTGGCAGATTGTCTATGGAATAAATATTCTAAAAAGTGTAATCCGCATTACACGCCCCGTCACCGGTTTGTGGCGCAATGTTCCGGAGTATTTGCACAATGAAGCCCCTTGATGTGATTACCATTGGCCGATCGTCGGTTGATCTTTACGGCGCTCAAATCGGCGGGCGGCTGGAAGATATGGGGTCGTTTCAGAAATATATCGGCGGCTCGCCCACCAATATGGCGGCTGGCATGGCCCGTCTGGGGTTGAAATCGGCGCTGATCACCCGGGTGGGCAATGAACATATGGGGCGGTTCATCCGCGAAGAATTGGCGCGCGAAGGCGTGGATACCCAAGGCGTGATCACCGACCCCGACCGCCTGACCGCTTTGGTTTTGCTGGGCATTCGCGATGAGGCACAATTTCCGCTGATTTTTTACCGCGAAAACTGCGCCGATATGGCGCTGTGCGAAGCCGATATTGTCGAAGATTTCATCGCCTCGGCCCGCGCAGTGATTGTCACCGGCACGCATTTGTCGCATCCCAAGACTACGGCTGCGGTGGTGAAAGCCTTGGGGTTCGCCCGCAAACACGGGCTGCAAACCGCGTTGGACATCGACTATCGCCCCAATCTGTGGGGTTTGGCCGGGCATGGCGATGGCGAGCAGCGCTTTATCGCCTCGGACCAAGTGACCGCAAAACTGCAGTCCCAGTTGCATCTGTTCGATCTGATTGTCGGCACCGAAGAGGAATTTCACATCGCGGGCGGCAGCACCGATACCATTGCGGCACTGTCGGCCGTGCGGGCGGTGTCGCAGGCGACATTGGTGTGCAAACGCGGCGCGCAGGGGGCGTCTGCGTTTACCGCGGCCATTCCAGACAGCCTTGACGGTGGCCAGACCGGCCCCGGATTTGCCATCGAGGTGTTCAATGTGCTGGGCGCGGGTGACGGCTTTATGTCGGGGCTGACCA
Organism: Cypionkella sp.; assembly: GCA_031422555.1. Taxonomy (GTDB): domain Bacteria; phylum Pseudomonadota; class Alphaproteobacteria; order Rhodobacterales; family Rhodobacteraceae; genus JANNAT01. Next base: position 11,876 of record JANPLZ010000151.1, read on the forward strand.
AAGGTTGGCTGGACGGCGAATCCTGGCCCGTCGCGTTGAAATACGCCAATGCCTGTGGCGCTTTTGCGGTGTCGCGCCACGGCTGCACCCCGGCATATCCTTCTTGGGCCGAGTTGCAATTTTTTCTGGATCGCGGTGTTGTTACCCCGGCCTTGCGCCACGATGCAGCGCTTGAGCAACTTCATTGGTCCACCAACCGCCGCCGCGATTGGGCCGGGGTCAAGGCTTTTGCTTTTGATCACCGATCGCAACTGGAAGACATCGCCGGAGCAACGCCGGCCAAGATCGCCCGGTTCAAGGAATTATGTCTAAACGCGGCTATGGCGGTGGCAGCGGGGCAGCCCGGATATGGCATTTTGTGCGACAACCGCCTTGGCAAGACCGCGCTGCACCGGGCGGCGGGGCAGGGGCTGTGGATTTCGCGCCCCGTCGAATGGCCGGGGTCGCGCCCGCTGACGCTTGAGCCGGAGCTTGGCCCCGATTTTGGCGGCCTTGCGGAATGGCCACTGGAGCATGTGGTTAAGGTCTTGTGCTTTTGCCACCCCGATGATGCGGCGGGTATGCGCGCCAACCAAGAGGCCACCATCACCCGGCTGTTCCACGCCTGCCGCCGTAACCGGTTGGAAATGCTGTTGGAAGTGATCCCGTCCAAAGTGGGCCCCGTTGATGACCTGACCACCGCCAAGCTGATCCAGCGGTTTTATGACATCGGTATTTATCCCGATTGGTGGAAACTGGAACCGATGCAAACCGATGCCGCATGGGCCGCGACCTGTGCCGCGATCACCGCCAATGACGCCCATACCCAAGGCATCGTTGTGCTGGGTCTGGGTCAGACAGAGGCGGAACTGGCAGCGTCCTTTGCGCTGGCGGCCAAATACCCCTTGGTCAAGGGCTTTGCCGTGGGCCGCACCATTCACGGCGATGTCGGGCGTGATTGGATGGCCGGGCGCATGGATGATGTCAGTGCCACCACCACCATGGCCGCCAACTTTCGCCGCCTTTGCACCATCTGGGACACCGCCCGCACCGCAGCAGGAGACATCAGATGACCACGATCCGCCTGACCGCCGCCCAAGCCATGGTGCGCTGGCTGTCTGTTCAGATGACCGAAGATGGCAGCCGGTTTATCGAAGGAGTGTGGGCCATTTTCGGCCACGGCAACGTCGCCGGTCTGGGTGAGGCGCTGCACGGCATTGGCGACGCACTGCCCACATGGCGCGGTCATAACGAGCAAACCATGGCGCATACCGCGATTGCCTATGCCAAAGCGTCCAAACGGCGGCGGGCGATGGCGGTCACCACCTCAATTGGGCCGGGGGCGCTGAATGTGGTGACGGCGGCGGCCCTTGCCTATGCCAACCGTTTGCCGGTGTTGATCATTCCGGGCGATGTGTTCGCCAACCGCGGCCCCGATCCGGTTTTGCAACAGATCGAGTCTTTTGGCGATGGCACGATCACCGCCAATGATTGTTTCCGCCCGGTCAGCCGTTACTTTGACCGCATCTCGCGCCCCGAACATATTATGACCGCACTGCCGCGCGCGCTGCGGGTGATGACGGACCCCGCCGATTGCGGCCCTGCGGTGCTGGCGTTTTGCCAGGACGTGCAGGCCGAAGCCTATGACTATCCGGCAAGCTTCTTCGCCGAACGGCTGTGGACGCAGCGCCGGGTGCGGCCCGACGACAACGAACTGGCGGAAGCCGTCCGTATACTGAGGACTGCCAAGGCGCCGGTCATCGTGGCGGGCGGCGGTGTCATGTTCTCGGAGGCCTCCGATACGCTGGCGGGTTTCGCCAGCCGCCACGGCATACCGGTGGTCGAGACCCAGGGCGGCAAGTCGTCCTTGCCCTTCACCCACGATCTCAACATGGGCGCGGTGGGCGTTACCGGAACGGCTGCCGCCAACGGCCTGTGCAACGAGGCCGACGTGGTGCTGGCGGTGGGCACCCGGCTGCAGGACTTCACCACGGCGTCCTGGGCGCTGTTCCAGAACGAAGGCAAAACCATCATCGGCCTCAACACGCAAGTTTTCGACGCGTCCAAG
>JANPLZ010000152.1:0-25012 GCA_031422555.1 Cypionkella sp.
ACTTCGGTCAGGGTTTTCACATCACGCCGTTTCAGCGGCCCCATGTAATCATCCAGCGGATGGCCCGACAGATAAAACCCGACTGCCTGATGTTCTTGGGTCAACCGCTCTATCGGCAGCCAGTCATCGCGAAACGGCAGCCGGGGTTCGGGAATATCGGCCCCCGCCTCGCCAAACAATGATACCTGATTTGACGATTTCGCCTCATGGATCGCAGCTGAATAGGCGGCAAGCGCGTCAAGGCTTTCAAAAACCCGGGCGCGGTTGGGGTCCAGCACGTCAAACGCCCCGGCGCGGGCCAGCATTTCCAGTGGGCGTTTGCCGACCCGCTTGATATCAACCCGGCGCGCCAGATCGAACACGGTCGAGAACGGTTTCTCGCGCCCATCCACCCGGCGGGCATCGGCAATCAGCTTCATCGCCTCGGGGCCGACGCCTTTCAGCGCACCCAGCGCATAGACCACCGCCCCGTCGCGCACCGTAAAGCCGGGCAGGGATGCGTTCACGCAAGGGCCTACGGTTTTCAGGCCCAGTTTGTCAACCTCGCGCTTATACACCGCCAGCTTATCAGTCAGGTGAATATCGCAGTTCATCACGGCGGCCATGAATTCAACCGGATGATTGGCCTTCAGGTACGCCGTCTGGTAACTGACCACCGCATAGGCCGCCGCATGCGATTTGTTAAACCCATAATTGGCGAATTTCTCTAGCAGGTCAAAGACTTCGCCTGCCTTGGCGGCCGCGATGGCATGGGTATCAAACGCGCCTTGCACAAATTTCGGACGTTCCTTGGCCATTTCGGCGGCAATCTTTTTGCCCATGGCGCGGCGCAAAAGATCCGCCCCGCCCAGCGAATAGCCGCCCATAACCTGTGCAATCTGCATCACCTGTTCCTGGTAGACGATGATGCCTTGGGTTTCGGCCAGAATATGATCAATCGTCGGATGGATCGATTCCAGCGCCCGCAGGCCGTTTTTCACTTCGCAATAGGCCGGGATATTTTCCATGGGCCCGGGACGATACAGCGCCACCAAGGCCACGATATCTTCGATGCAGGTCGGCTTCATGCGGCGCAGCGCGTCCATCATGCCGCTGGATTCAACCTGAAACACCGCAACGGTTTTGGCCGAGGCGTAAAGATCATAAGACGCTTTATCATCCAGCGGGATCAGGTTGATATCAAAACGGATATCGCGCAGGGCCAGCAAATCCATCGCGTTCTGGATCACGGTCAGAGTTTTCAGACCCAGAAAGTCAAACTTGACCAGACCCGCGGCTTCGACCCATTTCATGTTGAACTGCGTGGCGGGCATATCGGATCGTGGGTCTTGATACAGCGGCACCAGTTCGTCCAACGGACGGTCACCAATCACCACGCCCGCCGCATGGGTTGATGCGTTGCGCAGAAGACCTTCCAACTGCTGACCGTAGGTCAACAGCCGGGCAACCACCTCTTCCTTGGCGGCCTCGCGCAAGCGCGGCTCGTCCGCCAACGCCTTGGTAATGCTGACAGGTTTGACGCCTTCAACCGGAATCATCTTCGACAGGCGGTCAACTTGGCCATATGACATTTGCAGAACCCGACCCACATCGCGGATTGCGGCTTTTGACAGCAACGCGCCAAAAGTGATGATTTGCCCCACCTTGTCGCGACCATATTTGGCTTGGACGTATTCGATCACCTCTTGGCGGCGGTCCATGCAAAAGTCGATGTCGAAGTCGGGCATCGACACCCGTTCAGGGTTCAAAAACCGCTCAAACAACAGCGCATAGCGCAGCGGGTCCAAATCGGTAATCGTCAGCGCATAGGCCACCAGACTGCCAGCCCCAGACCCCCGCCCCGGCCCGACCGGAATGCCCTGACCTTTGGCCCAGATGATGAAATCGGCAACGATCAGGAAATAACCGGGAAAGCCCATTTTCTCGATGATTGTCAGCTCAAAATCCAGCCGCGCCTGATATTCGGGCACGCTGACCGCATGAGGGATCACCGCCAGTCGCGCCTGCAGCCCGGCATTGGCGGCGCGGCGCAATTCGGCCACTTCGTTATCAGCGAATTTCGGCAGGATCGGATCGCGTTTGAACGCAGCAAAGGCGCAGCGCCGCGCGATTTCTACTGTGTTGGCAATGGCTTCGGGCAGATCGGCGAACAGCGCCACCATTTCAGACTCAGACTTCAGATAGTGCTGCGGTGTCAGGCGGCGGCGCGGTTGTTGCTGATCAACATAGGCGCCCTCGGCAATACAGATCAGCGCGTCATGCGCTTCAAACATCTTGGCGTCGGGGAAATACACATCATTGGTGGCCACCAAAGGCAGGCCCAGCGCGTAAGCCAATTCGATATGGCCATGCTCGGATGCGGCTTCGGCATCCGGCAGGCGGCCCCCCTCGGTCGGATGGCGTTGCAATTCGACATAAAGCCTGTCGGGAAACGCCGCTGCCAGCCGTTGCATCAACGCCCGTGCCTTTGGCATTTGCGCGGTCTGCAGCAACCGCCCGATGGGGCCATCCGGGCCGCCGGTAAGACATATCAGACCGGTCGAATGCGCCTCAAGTTCGGGCAGGGTGATTTGCGGCAACTGCCCGCCACCGGTTTTGACATGGGCGTCAACGTAAAGGCACGAGTTCAACTTCATCAGGTTCATATACCCCGCCTCGGTCTGCGCCAGCAGAACGATGGGCGCGGGCAGGCGAAGCCGCTCACCCGTGCCAGCCGGATCATAGGCCAGGCTGATCTGACAGCCGACAATCGGCTGCACGCCCGCCTCACGCGCCGTGACCGAAAATTCCAGCGCTGCAAACATGTTGTTGGTGTCGGTCACCGCCACGGCGGGGGCATCGGTTTTGATGCAATGCTTAATCAGGTTTTTGACGGGCACCGCGCCTTCCAGCAACGAATGCTCGGTATGGACGCGCAGATGAATGAATCGGACGGGTTTTGCCATGATCGCAGACTAGCGGCGGCCGCGCGGCGGGGAAAGCGGGCATTGCGGCAAAACCTGTGGGCAAAAGCCAAATTCAGGGGCTTGTCAGATCGTTTACCTTTGGGCTTTTATGATGGCAGGAATGGGTAACACCAATCCCGGCGCGTCTGTTGCTTTCCGCCACATCGGGCGATGGATGCCGCTGCCCTTTTGGGGCGAAACCGAAAAGACCGTGGCAGGACAGATCATGGCCGAAATTGCGTTTCTGTTGAACGGAACGCCGGTGCGCGTGGCAAACCCACAGCCCACGCAAACCCTGCTGGATTGGTTGCGGCTGGACCGCGGCCTGTGCGGCACCAAGGAAGGCTGCAACGAAGGCGATTGCGGCGCTTGCACCGTGATGATCACCGATGCAGATGGCGCGCGGGCGCTGAACGCCTGCATTCTGTTTTTGCCGCAATTGCAGGGCAAAGCCGTGCGCACCGTGGAAGGTATCAGCGGCCCCCAAGGGCAGATGCACCCGGTGCAAACCGCGATGGTCGATCATCACGCCAGCCAATGCGGATTTTGCACACCGGGTTTTGTGGTGTCGATGGCGGTTGGCCATCTGAATGGGCGCAGGGATCACGATGATGTGCTGGCGGGCAACCTGTGCCGTTGCACGGGCTACGCCCCGATCATCCGGGCCGCGATGGCGGTGGAAGCCGCACCCGTGCCAGACTGGATGCACGGCGATACGGCGTTTGCCGCGGCGCAAACACCGCTGGCAGACAGCGCTGCATCCGGCGCGTTTTGCCCTGACAATTCAGACGATCTGGCCCATTGGTATGCGGCCAACCCAGATGCCACCCTGATTGCAGGGGCGACCGATGTGGGCCTGTGGGTGACCAAGCAAATGCGTGATCTGCCCCGCGTGGCCTTTCTGGGCGGGGTCAGCGATCTGAAACAGATCGAGACGCGTGGCGGCATGATCAGCATCGGCGCTTGCGTGACGATCGAAGATTTACGCGCGGCAATGGCCCCTTTACATCCGTCTTTTGCCGAAGTGCTGCGACGCTATTCGTCGGTGCAAGTGCGCAACGCGGCCACCATTGGCGGCAATATTGCCAACGGATCCCCCATCGGTGATGGCCCGCCCGCCCTGATCGCCCTAGGGGCCACGCTGCATTTGCGGCGCGGCGACGAGATGCGGAAGATGCCACTGGAAGCCTATTTTGTCGATTACCGCCGTCAGGATCGCCGCCCCGGTGAATTTGTGGCCGCGATCACCCTTCCGGCATCCGCGCCAAATCTGCGCTGTTACAAGCTGTCGAAACGCTTTGATCAAGACATCTCGGCGGTCTGCGGCTGTTTCAATGTGACCGTGCAAGACGGCCTTGTTACCGCCGCCCGCATTGCCTTTGGCGGCATGGCAGGCACGCCCAAACGCGCGGCGGCGGTTGAGGCGGCTTTGATCGGTCGGGCGTGGACGCTTGCCAGCATTGCCGCTGCGCAAGCCGCATTTAGCACTGATTTTCAACCGCTTAGCGATATGCGGGCGACGGCGGCCTACCGCTTGCAAACAGCGCAAAACATGCTGCAACGGTATTTTCACGATTTGGCAGGCCAGCCGGTTGATATTCTGGCGGTGGTGCCATGAGCATGGGAAAATCGCTGCCGCATGACGCCGCTGCCCTGCATGTCACCGGGGCTGCGCGCTATGTCGATGATGTGGCGTTGCCTGCGGGCGCGCTGCATCTGGCGTTTGGACTGTCAGAATGCGCGCATGGCGATATCACCGCACTGGATTTGACGCCCGTGCGCACCGCCCCCGGCGTGGTGCTGGTGCTGTCTGCGGCCGATTTTGCCGACATGCCCGATTGCAGCCCATCGGCGCGGGACGAGCCACTGCTGGCCACCGGCTGCGTGCAGTATCTGGGCCAGCCGGTGTTTCTGGTGGTCGCCGACAGCCATCTTGCCGCGCGTCGTGCGGCGCGTTTGGCCAAGATCAGCTATGCCGCCCGCCCTGCCATTTTGACGATTGATCAGGCAATGGCCGCGAATACGCGGTTCGAACAGGGGCCGGTGATCTGGGCCAAAGGCGATGCGGCGGCAGCCATTGCAACCGCCCCGCACCGAATTGACGGCAGCTTTGACGTGGGCGGCCAAGAGCATTTCTATCTGGAAGGTCAAATCGCCGCCTGCCTGCCGCAAGAGGATGGCGGCATGATGGTGTTGTCATCAACCCAGCATCCGACTGAAATTCAACATAAAATCGCTCATGCCCTGCATCTGCCGATGGCATCGGTGCGGGTCGAAGTGCGCCGCATGGGTGGCGGTTTTGGCGGTAAGGAAAGTCAGGGCAACGCGCTGGCCATCGCTTGTGCGGTGGCGGCGCAGACGACCGGGCAGCCCTGTAAAATGCGCTATGACCGCGATGACGACATGATGATCACCGGCAAACGCCACGATCTGCGCATTCTCTATCGCGCCGGACTTGACGCTGATGGCCGGGTGCTGGGGCTGGAATTCACCCATTTGATGCGCTGTGGCTGGGCGCAGGATTTGTCGCTGCCGGTGGCCGACCGCGCCATGCTGCATGCCGACAATTGCTATCATCTGCCCGCCATCCGCATCGAATCGCACCGGCTTCGCACCAATACCCAAAGTGCCACCGCCTTTCGCGGCTTTGGCGGCCCCCAAGGCATGATCGGGATCGAGCGGGTGATGGATCACGCAGCCTTTGTGCTGGGGCGCGATCCACTTGCGGTGCGGCGCGCGAATTTTTATGCCGGGATGGCGGATAGGTCTGCCTTTGGCAAGCTGGAACAATCCGATCGTTCCGGCCTGAGTATTTCCGCCAAAATGAATAACCAGACCACCCCCTATCATATGCCGGTTGAGGATTTCATCGGCCACGATCTGGTGGCGCACCTCGCGCAAACCGCTGACTACACCGCGCGCAAAGCGGCGATTGCGGCGTGGAATGCCACCAGCCCGATCTTGAAACGCGGCATTGCCCTGACCCCGGTAAAGTTCGGGATTTCCTTTACGCTGACCCATCTTAATCAGGCCGGGGCTTTGGTGCATGTCTATCAGGATGGCTCTGTCCAGATGAACCACGGTGGCACCGAAATGGGCCAGGGCCTGTTTCAAAAAGTGGCCCAAGTGGCGGCAGGCGTGTTTGGAATTGATGTGGGACTGGTAAAAATCACCGCAACCGATACCGGCAAAGTGCCCAATACCTCGGCCACCGCCGCGTCATCGGGGGCGGATTTGAACGGCATGGCCGTGGCTGCTGCCTGCCGAACCATCCGCGAGCGGATTGCCGGGTTTCTGGGCGGCAAATTTGGCGTGGCGCCTTCGCTGGTGCGGTTCGATTCGGGTCAGGTGCGGGTGGCGGGTGAGGTGTTTGGCTGGGCCCAAGTGGTTGGCTGGGCCTATCTTGCGCGGATTTCGATGTCCTCGACCGGGTATTACGCCACCCCCAAAATCATCTGGGACCGGGTGCGCGGATCGGGGCGGCCCTTTTTATACTTCGCCTATGGCGCGGCGGTGACCGAAGTGGTGATCGACACTTTTACCGGCGAAAACCGCATTCTGCGCGCCGATTTGTTGCATGATACCGGCACCAGCCTGAACCCCGCGCTGGATATGGGCCAGATAGAGGGTGCCTATGTGCAAGGCGCGGGATGGCTTACCACCGAAGAATTGGTCTGGGACACGGCGGGCGCGCTGAAAACCCATGCGCCCAGCACCTATAAAATCCCGGTCAGTTCGGACCGGCCGCGCATTTTCAATGTGGCATTGTGGGACCGGCCCAACGCCGAGGATACGGTGGGGAAATCCAAAGCGGTGGGCGAGCCGCCGTTGATGCTGGGAATTTCGGCGTTCTTTGCGCTGTCAGATGCGGTGGCCGCCTGCGGCGATGGCGCAACCTATCCGGCGCTTGATGCGCCAGCCACACCGGAACGCATCTTGGCCGCGGTGCAAAGGCAACGCCATGATTGACCGGGGGCAGGAAAATTTTTCGGCGAAAGAAATTCGCACGGGCGGCTGTGATGTTTGATTTGTTGGCGCTGCAACAGGCTGTGATGCACCATGGCCGGGTGGCGCGGGTGGTGATTGCGGGGTTTGAAGGATCGTCTCCGCGCGAAGTTGGGGCGTCGATGCTGGTCTGGGCAGGCGGGCAATCGGGCACGATTGGCGGGGGTGCGCTGGAATGGCTGGCCGCAGCGGTGGCCCGCGACGCAGCAGCAACGGCGCGCGCGCGGCTGGACCGCCATGCATTGGGGCCGGGCATGGGCCAATGCTGTGGCGGGGTCGTCAGCCTGTTGACTGAAATTTACGATGCCGACAGCGTGGCGGGTCTGGCACCCGACCTGATCGCGCGCGCGCTGCCCGGCACGGATGATGCGGCACGCCAAACGCCCCTGGCCGTGGCCCGCCTGCAGGCCCGGGCGCGCGGCCAAGGCGTGATGCCGCCGTCCGGGGTTGTGCAGGGCTGGATGGTAGAGCCGGTTTTGCACACACAACGACAACTTTGGGTCTGGGGCGCGGGCCATGTCGGGCGCGCGGTGGTGGCGGTGATGGCGGGAGTGCCGGGCGTTGCAATCACGTGGGTCGATACCGCGCTTGACCGCTTTCCCGAACATTTTCCCGCCAATGTGCGCGCATTGCCTGCGGACGACCCCGGCCTTGCGGTGGCATTGGCCGCCAAAGATGCCGAGCATATCGTGCTGACCTATTCGCACGCGCTGGACCTTGATCTGTGCCACCGGTTGCTGACCCACGGTTTTGCCCGCGCCGGGTTGATCGGGTCGGCCACCAAATGGGCGCGGTTTCGGGCGCGGCTGACGGCTTTGGGCCACGCCCCCGCCGCGATTGCCCGCATTGAATGTCCGATCGGCGACCCGAGGTTTGGCAAACACCCGCACGCGATTGCCATCGGCGTGGCAGCGGCCTTTCTGACCCCCCGCCAAGCCCATGTGCAACAGGAGCGCGCGCGATGACCCCAACGGATCGGCCCATTTTGCTGGCGGTTGACGGTGTGACCAAGGCCTATCCCGGCGTGGTGGCCAATGCGGATGTCAGTTTTGTTATCCGCGCCGGCGAGGTTCATGCGCTGCTGGGGGAAAACGGCGCGGGCAAATCAACGTTGGTCAAGATGATCTACGGCTTGGTCAAACCCGATTCCGGGCGGATGGTGTGGCGCGGCATGGCCTTTGCCCCCCCCGAACCCCGCGCCGCGCGGGCGGCGGGTGTGGCGATGGTGTTTCAACATTTCAGCCTGTTCGAGGCGCTGAATGTTGCTGAAAACGTGGCTTTGGGCATGGAAAATCCGCCTGCGATGTCGGCGCTGGCCGAGAAAATCCGGGCGGTGTCGCAGTCGTATGGCCTGCCGCTGGACCCTGCCCGCCGGGTTGGCGATCTGTCCGCGGGCGAGCGTCAGCGGGTTGAGATCATCCGCTGTTTGCTACAATCGCCCAAATTGCTGATCATGGATGAGCCGACCAGCGTTCTGACCCCACAAGAGGTGGAAATTCTGTTTCGCACTTTGCGTCAGTTGGCGGCCGAAGGCACCTCGATCTTGTATATCAGCCACAAGCTGGAAGAGATTCGTGCGCTGTGCGATACGGCGACCATTTTGCGCCGTGGTCGGGTGGTGGCCAGTTGCACGCCGCGCGTGACCACTGCCCGCGACATGGCCGAACTGATGGTTGGCGCGGTTTTGACCCCGCCCAAACGGGCCGCGCGCCAAGACTGGGGCGACGCGCAGGCGGCGTTGCAGGTGGTGGGGCTGTCGGTGGCGTCGCCCATTCAGTTTGGCACTTCGTTGAAAAATATCTCGTTTGCGGTGGCGCGGGGCGAGGTTCTGGGCATAGCGGGGGTGGCGGGCAACGGGCAGGATGAACTGCTGCTGGCGCTGTCGGGCGAAATCAAATCGCAACCCGGCATGGTGCGCGCGGCGGGGCGCGATGTCAGTCGCCTGGGGCCTACCGAGCGGCGCGCTGCGGGCTTTGCCTGTGCGCCCGAAGACCGGCTTGGCCACGCCGCGGCCCCCGATATGACGCTGGTTGAAAACGCCTTCCTGACCGGGGCCATGCGCAAGGGTCTGGTCAGACGCGGCTTTATCGACTGGGCGGCCACGCGCAGCTTTGCCGATCAGATCATTGCGGATTACGATGTGCGCACGCCGGGCAATCATGTGGCAGCGCGGGCTTTGTCGGGCGGCAATTTGCAAAAATTCGTCATCGGCCGCGAATTGTCGCAAACCCCCGATGTCATCGTGATCAACCAACCAACCTGGGGTGTTGATGCCGCCGCCGCCGCCGCCATTCGCCAATCGATTCTGGACCGGGCCGCGGCGGGTGCGGCGGTGGTGGTGATCAGTCAGGATCTGGACGAATTGCTAGAGATTTCAGATAGTTTTGCCGCGTTGAACAGTGGCACCCTGTCTGCGCCGCGCCCGGTGCAGGGACTGACGATGGATCAGATCGGGCTGATGATGGGGGGCGCACATGGGATCGAGGTGGCCCATGCGTAACGCCGTCCAACCACGGGGAGGTCAACGATGATCCGGCTGGAGAAACGCCCGACGCCGTCACGATTCTGGCAAGCGGCCACGCCGGTTGTCGCGGTTCTGCTGACAATGATCGCGGGCGGGGCGATGTTTGGCCTGCTGGGCAAAAACCCCATCGAGGTGATCCGCACAATCTTTTGGGATCCGTTGTTTGGGGAATTCGCCTGGTATCTGCGCGGGCAGTTGCTGGTCAAGGCGGGGCCGCTGATTTTGATCGCGGTAGGTCTGTCGCTGGGCTTTCGCGCCGGGATTTGGAATATCGGTGCCGAAGGTCAGTATATCATGGGCGCGATTTTCGGGGCCTCGGTTGGTTTGGCGGTGTTTCCCACCGAGAACCGGCTGATTTATCCGGTGATGGTGCTGGCAGGCGCATTTGGCGGCTGGGTTTGGGCGATGATCCCGGCAATTTTGAAAACCCGCCTTAACACCAATGAAATTTTGGTGTCCTTGATGCTGGTTTATGTGGCCGAGAAAATCCTGTCCAAGGCGGCCTTGGGGTTTTTGCGCAATCCCGAAGGGGCAGGCTTTCCCGGCAGCCGCAATTTCGCCAGCTACCCTGCGGCGTCAAACCCCGAACTGATCGCAGGCACCGGCATGCATTGGGGCGTGGTGGCGGCGTTTATCGTGGTGATAATGGCCTATGTTCTGTTGCAAAAACACCTTTTGGGATTTCAGATCAAACTGGCCGGTCAGGCCCCTCGCGCGGCGCGCTTTCACGGGGTGCAACCGACACGGCTGGTGGTCATGTGTTTGGGCCTGTCGGGCGCATTGGCCGGGTTGGCAGGGGTTTTTGAGGTGACAGGCCCTGCAGGGCAAATCACGCTTGATTTCAATGTGGGTTACGGCTTCACCGCCATTATTGTGGCGTTTCTGGGCCGGTTGAACCCGTTGGGCATCTTGCTGGCGGGGTTGTTGATGGCGCTGACTTATATCGGCGGCGAGATGGCCTCGACCAACCTTGGCCTGCCTTCGGCGGCAATTCAGGCGTTTCAGGGCATGTTGTTGTTCTTTTTGCTGGCGGTGGATGTGCTGGCGAATTTCCGGGTCAGGGTTTTCGCTACAACAGCGCGGGGGACGAACTGATGGATTTTGGGGCAATCAATCCGGCAGTGCTGATTGCATCGCTGATGGTGGCGTCGGTGCCGATCCTGTTGGCGGCGATTGGGGAATTGGTGGTGGAAAAGGCCGGGGTTCTGAACCTTGGCGTCGAAGGCATGATGATCATCGGCGCGATTTGCGGCTTTATCACCGCGGTGGGCACCGGCAGCCCGCTGTTGGGGTTTGCGGGGGGGGCTGCGGGGGGGGCAGCCCTTAGTCTGATCTTTGCCGTGCTGACCCAGGGGTTGCTGGCAAATCAGGTTGCCACGGGTCTTGCGTTGACGATGTTTGGCCTTGGGCTGTCGTCGATGATGGGGCAAGGCTATAACGGGATCAAGCCGCCGCTGACCAGTGCGGTGCCGTTCGGCCCGCTGAGCGATATTCCGGTTCTGGGGCAGATATTGTTCAGCCATGATTGGGTGGTCTATGCGTCGGTCGCCATCATCGCCTTGGTCGGTTGGGTGCTGCGCTATAGCCGCGTCGGCCTGATCCTGCGCGCCGTTGGGGAAAACCACGAGGCGGCGCATGCGCTGGGGTATAAGGTGCAGCGCGTCCGGTTGGGGGCAATCTTGTTTGGCGGCGCGATGGCGGGCTTGGGCGGGGCCTATATCAGCCTTGTGCGGGTGCCGCAGTGGACGGACGGTATTACGGCGGGCCAAGGCTGGATCGCCTTGGCGATTGTGGTGTTTGCCAGTTGGAAGCCGTGGCGGGTGTTAATTGGTGCTTATCTTTTTGGCGGCATCAGTGTTTTGCAGCTTAATCTTCAGGCAGCAGGGTCGAGGATACCTGTCGAATACTTGTCGATGTCGCCATATCTGATAACCATCGTGGTGCTGGTTATCATGTCCTCTGGCCGTGCGACGCAAAACGCGCCTGCAGCTTTGGGTCAGAACTTTCATGCTTCGCGGTGACGCAAGATCACTTGGGGCGCAAAATCAACCGGGGCGGCAGACGCCCCATCCAACGGGAGACGTAGAATGCTACGAAGAACACTGCTTGCGACGGCTGCGCTGGGGCTGGGGATTGCCTTTGCGGGCGCGGCCAGCGCCCAGGACAAAACCAAGGCGTGCTTTGTCTATGTTGGCCCCATCGGGGATGGCGGCTGGACATTTCAGCATGATCAGGGCCGTCTGGCCGTAGAGGCCGCCTATGGCGACAAGGTGGAAACCGCGTTTCAGGAAAACGTGCCCGAGGGTGCCGATGCCGAACGGGTTATGACGCAGATGGCGCTGTCGGGCTGCGACATCATCTTTACAACCTCGTTTGGCTACATGGATCAGACCAACGCGGTGGCCGCCAAGTTTCCGGACGTAAAGTTTGAACATGCCACGGGTTACAAGCGCGACAGCGCCAACGTGTCCACCTATAACGCGCGCTTTTACGAAGGCCGTGCGGTTATGGGTCATATCGCGGGCAAGATGACCAAATCGGGCAAAATCGGCTACATCGGCTCGTTCCCGATTCCCGAAGTGATCCAAGGCATCAACGCGTCGTTCATCCATGCAAAAAAGGTGAACCCGGCCGTCACCATTTCAGTGGTCTGGGCCTATACATGGTTTGATCCGGCAAAAGAGGCTGATGCCGCCAAGGCGCTGATCGAGCAAGGCGTTGACGTGATCTTGCAGCATACCGATTCGACCGCCCCCTTGGCCGAGGCGGCCAAAACCCCCGGCGTGATCGGTTTTGGTCAGGCATCGGATATGGCCGCCTATGCGCCATCGCCGCGGGTGTCGTCGATCATCGACAACTGGGCGCCCTATTACGTGGAACGCGTCGGCGCAGTGCTTGACGGCACATGGGCGCAAAAAGACACCTGGGCCGGGATTGGTGGCGGTGAAGTGCAGATCGGTGCGATTTCCGATGCCGTTCCGGTCGAAGTAAAAGCCGAAGCCGAAGCAATGGCCGCCGCCATTGGCGCGGGCACCTATCATCCGTTCACCGGGCCTTTGAACAAGCAAGACGGCTCTGTCTGGCTGAAAGATGGCGAAGTGGCCAATGATGGTGATCTGGCGGGTATGGGCTTTTACGTCGAAGGCATCGTCGGCGACATTCCGAAGTAAGGACAAGCAAACCTGATCAAAAGGCCCGCGCTGCTTGTGGGCCTTTTTCATTTTGGGAATTTTTCTTTCATTCTGTTAACGGTTATGCGGTCTGACCCCGTTGCATTGCGGGGCGGAGGCAAGGATAGTCGCGGCAAATATGGGGTGCCCGCAATGCAGACAGATTTCCTGATTATCGGTGGCGGCATTGCAGGCATCTCGGTTGCCGCCCGGTTGGCAGGCTTGGGCAGTGTGACGTTGCTGGAAGCCGAAAAAAGTCTGGCGCATCATGCGTCGGGCCGCTCGGCTGCCCTTTATGAGCCGCATTACGGCTTGCCTGCGGTGGTAGAATTGTCGCTGGCCTCTGGCGATTATCTGCAAGCGGCCACGGGTGTTTTATCGCCGCGTGGCATGATGATCTTGGGCCGGGCGGATGAGGCCGCGGTGACGGCTGCCGAAACCAAAAAATTCGCGCTGGACCTGATTTCGGTGCAAGAGGCGCGCGATATGGTGCCCATTCTAAATCCCGAAACCGTCAAGCATGCCGCTTGGGGCGCGCATGCGTGGGACATTGACACCGACTTGATGCTGCAAGGCTTTGCGCGGCAGGCCAAAGACAGCGGCGCGCAGATTCATACCGGCGCGCGGGTGACTGCGATTGTGCGAAAGGCGGATGGCTGGCACGTCATCACCTCGGCGGGCGATTTTCACGCCGCCTTGATCATCAATGCGGCGGGTGCGTGGGTGGATGTCGTGGCGCAAATGGCGGGGGTGCAGCCTTTGGGTTTTCAGCCGATGCGCCGGTCGATGGCGCGGCTGCCCGCGCCCGGCGGCCATGATGTGGCGCGCTGGCCGATGATGTTTGGCGCGGGCGAGGCGTGGTATGCCAAACCCGACGCGGGGGCGCTGATCGTGTCGCCCGCCGAAGAACACCCGGTGGCGGCGCATGATGCCTGGGCCGATGATTTGGTTTTGGCCGAGGGCCTGGCGCGTTATGAAGACATGGTGATCGAACCTGTGACGCGGTTGTTGTCGAACTGGGCGGGGTTGCGCACGTTTTCGCCAGACCGGGTTTTGGTGATCGGGCGCGACCTGCGCGAACCTGCGTTCTTTTGGCTGGCGGGTCAGGGTGGCTATGGCTTTCAATCCGCCCCTGCTGCCAGCCAGTTGGCGGCGGATCTGATTACCGGGCGCGCACCCGATGTATCGGCGGATCTGGCAGCAGCGCTGTCGCCCGGGCGGTTTGGCTAAACCGTGGCGGGGGTTTCCGCCCACAGGGGGCGTGGCCCCTGACAGCGGGCATGACAAAAGCCCCGCCTTGGGGCAATCTGACCGCATGAACCGGTTTGTATTTTTGGCGATTTTATGTGCTCTGGCGGCTTGCACGCGCCCGGATGTGGCGCGCCAAAATGCAGCGCCAGTGTCGGACCCCGCGATCACCGCGCCAAATTTCGGCGACAAAGACCCGCATCCCTGGCAAGGCCGCGCGCCGCAACGCTATGCGGTGCATGGCATTGATCTGTCGCGGTTTCAAACCATGGTCGATTGGCAAACTGCGCGCGCAAATGGGGTGAATTTCGCCTTCATCAAAGCCACCGAAGGCAGCGACCGCGTTGATCCGATGTTTCAGGATCATTGGCGCGGCGCAGGGGCTGCCAGTGTGGCGCGCGGGGCTTATCATTTTTACTACCACTGCGGACCGGCCATTGATCAGGCGCGGTGGTTCATCGCCAATGTGCCGCGCACGCCCGGCGCGTTGCCGCCGGTGTTGGATTTGGAATGGACACCCACGTCGCCCACCTGCCGCATCCGGCGCGATGGCGCTGTGATCCGCGCCGAAGCCGCGATTTTTCTGAACGCCTTGCAAGCCCATTACGGCCAACGGCCGATTGTCTATACCTCGATAGATTTCTATCAAGATACCGACCTGTCAAAACTGCAGGGCACCGAATTCTGGCTAAGGTCCGTCGCAGCCCACCCGGATGATTTGTATCAGGGTCAGGCATGGACGTTCTGGCAATACACCAGCAGCGGAACCGTGCCGGGCATTGCGGGCCGTGTGGATATCAACACCTTTGCCGGATCGAAACAGGCGTGGGCCGATTGGCGCGCCGCGCGGCAGCAGTGACGCCGCAGCGTTCGGCGGTGCCGCCGTAATTCCGGGGCAGACCGCAGGGCGGGCGCAGCGCCCCCTGCCCTAGCCGTCAACCCTGATGCGTGCGTTCGTGGGATCAAACGGGCTATCTTCCACCACCACGCACTGCCACAAGTCGCGGTTAATCCGCACCTGCATCTTGGTGCCAACCAAGGCCAGATCGGCGCGCACATAGGCCATGCCGATCTGCTTGCCAAAGGCCACCGAATAGCCGCCCGAGGTAAGACGACCGATTTTGACGCCGTCCACCAGCAACGCCTCTTTGCCCCACGGATCGGTATCGGCGGGGCCGTCGATCAGCACCGTTACGCATTTGCTGCGAATGCCGGTGGCTAGCATCGCCGCCTTGCCTTGGAAATCTTTTGACAGATCGACAAAACGGTCAAGCCCGGCTTCAAGCGGGGTGGCGTCGCGCCCCAACTCATTGCCAAAGGCGCGGTAGGATTTTTCTTGCCGCAGCCAGTTTTGCGCCCGCGCGCCGACCAGCTTTAGGCCATGTTTGGCCCCGGCGGCCAGCAACTGATCCCAAAGATAGCGTTGCATTTCAATCGGATGGTGCAATTCCCAGCCCAATTCGCCGGTATAGGCCACCCGAATGGCATTGACCGGGCACATGCCCAATTCGATCTGGCGCGCCGACAACCATGGGAACCGCTTGTTCGACAGCGCCGTGCCCGGATCGGCATCACGGATCAGCTCGGCCAGAATTTTGCGGCTGTTTGGCCCGGCGATGGCGAACACGCCCCACTGGGTTGTCACATCATGGATATCGATATGGCCAAACTCGGCCGATTTATCTTCGGCGCATTTGCGCAGGTAATCGGCGTCATAGGCCGTCCAGGCGCCCGCACTGACCAGATAATAATCATCAACGCCGTTGCGTACGATGGTGTATTCGGTGCGCGTGGTGCCAGCGGGCGTCAGTGCGTAGGTCAGGTTTATCCGGCCAACCTTTGGCAGCGCGTTGCAGGTAAACCAATCCAGAAACGCCGTCGCCCCCGGGCCGCGCACAAGGTGTTTGGTAAAGGCCGTCGCATCAATCAGGCCGGCGGTTTCGCGGATGGCTTTTGCCTCATCAACCGCATATTGCCACCACCCACCGCGCCGGAAGCTGCGGGAATTGTGGTCAAAATCATCGGGCGCATCCAAGGGGCCATAGTAAATCGGCCGCTCCCAGCCGTTGACCTGACCAAACTGCGCGCCCAGCGCTTTTTGGCGGTCATAAACCGGCGCAGTGCGCAAGGGGCGCGCGGCGGGGCGTTCTTCGTCGGGGTGGTGCAGGATAAAGACGTGGTCATAGCATTCTTCATTCTTGCGCGACGCATATTCGGTGGTGATCCAATTGCCAAAGCGGCGTGGATCAAGCGATGCCATGTCAATCTCGGCCTCGCCGTTCACCATCATCTGCGCAAGGTAGTATCCGGTGCCCCCTGCAGCGGTGATGCCAAACGAAAAGCCCTCGGCCAGCCACATGTTGCGCAAACCGGGCGCCGGGCCCACCAGCGGATTGCCATCCGGGGTATAGCAGATCGGGCCGTTGAAATCGGCCTTCAGGCCCACGGTTTCCGAACTGGGCAGCCGGTGGATCATCGCCATGTATTCGGCCTCGATCCGTTCCAGATCTAAGGGGAACAGATCCGCGCGGAACGCATCGGGCACGCCGTAATGGAACCGCGACGGAGCCCCTTTTTCATAGGGGCCCAAAATCCACCCCCCCCGTTCTTCGCGCACATACCACTTGGCATCGGCGTCGCGCAGCACCGGGTGTTCGGGATGGGTCTTGCGATATTCGACCAAGGCGGGATCAGGTTCGGTCACAATATACTGATGTTCCACCACAATCGCCGGGGTCTTGATGCCCAACAGCCGCGCGGTGCGCTGGGCATGGTTGCCGGTGGCGGTGACCACATGTTCGGCATGAATGTCGAACACATCGTCAGAGGCCACCAGATTGCCGCCCTGTTCAATCATCCGCGCGCAACTGACGATCCATTCAGACCCCGTCCAGCGATAGCCGTTAACTTGAATTTTACGCTCTATCGTGGCCCCGTGCTGACGCGCGCCCTTGGCCATCGCTTGGGTCACATCGGCGGGGTTAATATAGCCGTCTTGCGGATGATAAAGCGCGCCGACCAGATCATCGGTACGCAGCAAGGGCCAGCGGTCTTTCATTTGCGCAGGCGTCAGGAATTCGTGGTAAACCCCCGCCGTTTCAGCGACTGATGAATACAGCATGTATTCATCCATGCGTTCGGCGCACTGCGCCATCCGCAAATTGCCCACCGCCGCGAACCCGGCGTTCAGCCCGGTTTCCGCCTCAAGCGATTTGTAGAAATCGACCGAGTATTTATGAATATGCGTGGTGGCATAGCCCATGTTGAACAAAGGCAAAAGGCCTGCCGCATGCCAGGTTGACCCGGAGGTCAGCTCGTCACGTTCAACCAGCATGGTGTCCCAGCCCGCGCGGGCCAGATGATAGGCGATGCCATTGCCCACCGCGCCACCGCCGACGACCAAAGCTTTGACATGGGTTTTCATCGGGCAAACTCCGCAGCGATTGATGGTTGATCTTTATGTGCCCTATGCGGCGCCCACGGGGCAAGGCCCGCCGACCTTTGCCAGAGAAAAACGACATCAAAGGCAAAAAGCGGCATGCGACACCGTTAGCTTTGCAGTGGTATTGCGGCGGCGGTAAAATTTTTATCTAAAAATTTTGAAAATAGGGGGCTGCTCGCCCCCTCGCCGCGGCGCGGCTCACCCCTCGGAGATATTTAGCCCAAAGTGAACGCGGTCAGGATTTGCGCAGCGCTGCGGTCACGGCTACGGCGGCAAAGATGATCGTGGCCGCGGTCACGATGGACGGACCGGCCGGGGTGTCTTGCCACAACGACATCTGCAAACCGGCAAGACAGGCCACAGCCCCGATGACCGTGGCCAGCAGGGCCATGGATTCGGGGGTGCGCGCCAGTGCCCGGGCGGCGGCGGCGGGAATGATCAGCAAAGCCGCGATCAACAAGGCCCCCACGACCTTTAGCGCCACCGCCACGACAAGGGCCAGCGCCACCGTCAGGATCAGCCGTTCGCGGTCGGGGTTTAGGCCCGACGCATAGGCCAGATCATCGCTAAGGGTGGTGGTCAGCAGCGCCTGCCACCGCCACGCCAACAGCGCCACCACCAGACCCGCACCGCCCCAGATAAAGCCCAGATCGGCCTTGGTCACCGCCAGAATATCGCCGAAAAGGTAGCTGGACAGATCGGCGCGCACGCCGGGCACAAAGCTGATGGCGACAAGCCCGAACGCCAGCGCGCCATGCGCCAGCACGCCCAGACTGGTGTCCATCGCCCAGCCCTTTGCCGCCAAGGCAGACACCGTGGCCGCCATTGCCAGCGCCACGATCAAGGTGCCAACGCCGACCGGCAATTGCAAAGCCAGCGCCAACGCCACGCCCAATATGGCGGCATGGGCCGTGGCGTCGCCAAAATAGGCCATCCGGCGCCAGACCACGAAACTGCCCAACGGGCCGGTGGCCAGCGACAGGCCAAGACCTGCAAGGGCGGCTCTGACCAGAAAATCATCAAGCATGGTGGTGCCCGTGATGGGGATCGTTTGCGCGGCGCCCTTGGGCATCCACCGTGGTGTCATCGTCATGGCTGTGATCATGCGCATGCTGATACAGCGCCAGCGCGCCCATGGTGCCAAGCCCGAACAGCGCACGGTATTCCGGCGCATTTGACACCACGCGCGGGGTGCCTTCGCAGCAGATATGCCCGTTCAGGCAGATCACCCGGTCGGAACTGGCCATCACCACATGCAGATCATGGCTGACCATCAGCACCGCAGCACCTGTGGTCTGGCGCAGCTCTTCGATCAGCCGGTAAAACGCGGCTTCACCGGGCTGATCAAGGCCTTGTGTCGGCTCATCCAAAATCAGCACCTGCGGGTTGGTCAGCAAGGCGCGGGCCAGCAGCACGCGTTGAAACTGCCCGCCCGACAGATCGGCCATCTGGCGTTGTTCCAGTTGCGGCAGGCCGACCCGCGCCAATGCAGCCGTCGCCGCCGCATCGCTCACCCGCACCGGCAGCGACAAAAAGCGGCGCACGGTGATCGGCATCGACCGGTCAATCGAAAGTTTCTGCGGCACATAGCCCAGCCGCAGGTTCGGCGCGCGGATGACAGTTCCGGCGGTTAGCGGCACGATGCCCAAAAGCGCGCGCAGCACGGTTGATTTGCCCGATCCGTTGGGGCCAAGGATGGTGACAATCTCGGCTGGTTTCACGGCCAGCGTGACATCTGACACCGCTTCGACAGCACCAAATTTGACGGAAATGCCGCTTGCGGAAATCAGGCTCATGCGGCGGCTTTTTGGCAGGTGGGGCACAGGCCGATCGCCTCGAGGGTACTGCGTTCAATCTGAAAGCCCCGGTTTTTTGCCGCTTGTTCCAACGCGGTGATCACCTCGGCCACCGGCGCTTCGGCAACCATGTTGCAGCGGCTGCAAATCAGAAAGGCCGGGGCATGGGCCTCACCGGGATGCATGCAGGCGGTAAAGGCGTTCAACCGCCGGATGCGGTGGGCAAGGCCGTGGTCTTCCAAAAAGTCCAACGCGCGGTAGGCCACCGGGGGTTGGTTGCCAAAGCCTTCGGCGGCCAGCCGTGTCAGCACATCATAGGCCCCCATGGCGCGGTGGGTCTCGAGCAAAATCTCTAATACCCTGCGGCGCACCGGCGTCAGGCGCGCGCCTTTGGCCGCCATCAACGCATCGGCACGCGCCAGCGCATCGGCAGTGCAATGGCCATGGTCATGCTGCGCAAACGCCAGATCGGGGGCCGCGCAACCGGGGCAATCATTGGAATGGCTGTGGGTCACGGCGGTCTTTCGGGGTGGGGGAATGGGATATTGACATGTTATATTATTACATACATACCGCAGGCACGGCAACACCGGCAAAGGCTATTCCATGCGTTATATCATATCTTTCCTCTGCGCCACTGTCCCCTCCATTGCAGCGGGCGATGTGCCACGGGTGATCACCGATATTCCGCCGGTTCATGCTTTGGTGTCGCAAGTGATGGGCGATCTGGGCACGCCGGTGCTTTTGCTGGAAAGCGGCGCGGACGAGCATGATTTCCAACTGCGCCCCAGCCAGATGACCGATATTTCTGCGGCCGAGCTGGTGGTATGGATCGGGCCGGACCTGACGCCTTGGCTGGACCGGGCGTTGGAGAATGCCAAGCCCGGGCATGTGTCTTTGGGCCTGTTGGATCTGGACGCCACAATAAAGCTGATGGCTGTGGAACCTGAAGGGATGGGGCATGACGAAGCTGCGCATTCCGAAGAGGCTGGGCACACCGAAGAGGCTGCGCTCACCGAAGAGGCTGGGCACGACGACGCCGAAACGCACGATCCTGCAACTGAACCCGCCGAAGACGACCACGGCCATGATGGCGCTGATCCTCATGCCTGGATGGACCCCGGCAATGCAGTGATCTGGATTGACGCCATTGCAACCGAACTGGCCAAAGCTGATGCGCAAAACGCCGCCACATACCTTGCCAATGCAACCCTTGCCAAAGCCCGCATCGCGGCACTGGATGCAGAATTGCAGGCCCTGCTTGCACCGGTCAAAGACCGCCCCTTTGTCACCTTTCACGACGCTTATGGCTATTTTGTCGGCCATTACGACCTGACATTTGCAGGCTCTGTGGCCGAAGGCGATGCGGCAACCCCGGGTGCGGCGCGGCTACGGGCGTTGCAAGACACCATCGCGGGCGGCGTGGTGTGCGCCTTCCCCGAAGTGCAACATGACCCGGCCCTTTTGCTGCAATTGCTGGACGGCACAACGGTGCGCGCGGGGGCGGAAATTGATCCGGTCGGATCGTCGCTGCCCGCCGGGCCGGATGCCTATGACAGGCTGATGCGCAGCCTGGCCACCAATCTGGCAGCCTGTCTGAACGGTGCTTGACCAACGCCCGATTGCCCGCCACTGAAGACGCGGATCAATCGGGGGCGGAAGATGGGCGATATCACAGCGTTTGGGGTCACTGCGGGCGGCATTCCTGTGCGCAAGATCACGTTGCGGGCCGGTGATCTGACAGCGTCAATCCTGACATGGGGTGCGGTGTTGCAATCGGTTCGGCTGGCGGGGGTGGCGCATGATCTGACGCTGGGCTCGCAGCATCTGGCGGATTACGAAGGCGATATGCGCCATCACGGCTCGCTGATTGCGCCGGTGGTCAACCGGCTGACCGGCGCGCGGGCCACCATTGCCGGGCAGGACCACCGGTTTGAGGCCAATCAGGACAACACCCACTGTTTGCACAGCGGCTCTTCAGGCACGCATCTGAAAGTTTGGGATGTGCAGCACGCCTCAGACACCGAGGCGGTTCTGACGCTTGATCTGCCTGCAGACGAAGGCGGCTTTCCCGGCAACCGGCGGATCGCGGTGCGGTTTGAAATCGCGGCCCCGGCCCGTTTGCGCATGGAAGTGAATGCCACCACCGATGCGCCAACGATTTTCAACGCCGCCAACCACAGCTATTGGAACCTTGATGGATCGGCGCGCTGGGACGGTCACCGTTTGCAGGTCAGCGCCGACAGCTATTTGCCGACAACCGACGCCTTTACCCCGACCGGCGAGGTCGCCCGCGTGGCGGGTGGCAGCCATGATTTTCGCGCGCCGCGCACGATCACCGTTGATCACCCGGCCTTGGACAATTGCTTTTGCCTTGGCCATGCGCGGGGACCGCTGCGCGATGTGCTGCAGTTGAGCGGGCAATCGGGGCTGATGATGACGGTGGCCACAACCGAAACCGGCGTGCAATTGTATGACGGCAGGCAGGCCATCCGACCGGGCCACAGCGCCTATGAAGGCTTGGCAATTGAGGCCCAAGGCTGGCCCGATGCGCCAAATCATGCCGCGTTTCCGCCGATTGACCTGATGCCGGAAAGGCCGGTCTGCCAGATCACCGAATGGCGGTTCGCGCGGCCCTGACACCGGCGCTATGTTTCAGATTTTGCAATAATTCGTGCGCCTTTTCACCAGTCAAAGCGCTTTTGATTGGGCAATTCCTGCAGTAAGGGTCGGGCGAGCAAAGACAGGACAGCACATGCAGGCCGATCAGAATTATCAGCACAACCGCTGGGCAGTAGCGGCGATGTTTGGCGCAAATGGCTTTGCGATGGGCATTTGGGCGACGCAAATCCCGTTGTTGTTGCCGCGCCATGACATCACGGAATCCACGCTTGGGCTGTTGATTCTGGCGCTGGGGATGGGGGCGGTTGGGGCGATGCTGTTTGCGGGCCGCCTGATTGCGGCGTTCGGATCGCGCCGGGTGTTGATCGGGTTCGCGCTCAGCGCCCCCGCCGCGATGGCGGCAGTGGTGTTTGCGCCAAACCTGTGGCTGTTGGCCGCCAGCATGGCCGCGTTTGGCGCGTTGATCGGGTGTATGGATGTGGCGATGAACGCCAATGCGGTGGCGGTTGAACGCGGGCTGGCCCGTGCGATCATGTCCTCCAGCCATGGTTTCTGGAGCCTTGGCGGCTTTGTCGGTGCCTTGATTGGCAGCTATGTCATCGCGCGCTTGGGCGCCGAGACGCAGGTGCTGTTGGCGACGGCCGTGATGCTGTTGATCATCACGCTGGCAATCCCGTTTGTGCTGCGCGATGCCCCCGCCGTTCTGGACGGGGCCAAAACCAAACACGGCGCTTTGTTGCCGCGCGATGCGTCGTTGTGGATTTTGGGGCTGCTGGCGTTTTTCGCCATGATCCCCGAAGGCGCTGTGATGGATTGGAGCGCGATTTACCTAGGCAAAGAACTTGGATCGGACGTGTTCCGCTCGGGTCTTGGATTTGCTTTTTTCGCGGGGACCATGGCAGTGATCCGCTTTGCCGGCGATGGGTTGCGCAATCGACTTGGCGCGGTCAAAACCTTGCGGGCGTCAGGGGTGATCGCGGCGGCGGGTTTAATGCTGGGGGCTGTGGCCCCAAGTGATATCGCCGCCATAGCAGGGTTTGCCATTGCGGGCATCGGCATCGCCAATCTGGTGCCGATCATGTTTTCCGCCGCTGGCAACCATCCGGGGATCGACGCTGGCATCGCGATTTCAACCGTCACCATGGTGGGCTATGCGGGCATTTTGGTGGCTCCTTCGACAATAGGGTTTGTCGCGGAATGGTTTGGCTTTCGCCTGACCTATGCGGCGCTGGCGCTGCTGTTGTTGGTGGTGGTCGCCATGGCCGGGCGCGCCGCCGCCGCCGACGGAGTGCGCAAGTCTTAAAGCAGCCCTACCCTACAGCAGTCCCGCCACTTGATCGGTGGTCACCAGCCGCGCGAAATCTGAACCCAGCGTCGCCAACGTGACCCGCAACGCGGTGTCCGGATCAATCCGGCTGCCATCATGGCCCGGCAGGTCAAACCCCAACAGCGCATCGCCAGGCAGCACGATATCAAACCCCAGATCAGACCCAGCCCGCGTTGTCGAGGTGATGCAATAAGCCGCAACCGCGCCCACCAACACGATCCGGGTTATCCCGGCCCGGCGCAGGGCTGCATCAAGGCCAGTGCCAGAAAAGCCGGATGATCCGGTCTTCCAGAACACTTGCTCACCTTCCAGCGGCACCGCACAGGGCATCGGTTCCGCCTCGTGCAGACCCTGACGGAACGCCGAGTCCGGAGCGGTATCATGGTGCAAAACATGAAACACTTGGCGATTCTTGCCGCGAAACAGCGCCAGCAGATGGGCTATATGGATTTCCGCATCCGGATTGCAGCGCGGCCGCCCTTGGGCCGTGCGGTCCGCCATATGCATTTGCATGTCGATGACCAGCAGCGCAGTTGTCATGGCCTATACCCCCATATAATCGCGCTTGCCGATCTCAACCCCGTTGTGGCGCAAGATATTATAGGCGGTGGTGGCGTGGAAATGAAATTGCGGTGTGGCATAGGTGGACAAGAACGCAGCCCCGGTCAGGGTCATATCTGCCGGACCCGCTTTGAACGTGACAGCCCGCGTGGCGGCATCCGTGTAGGCGGTGGCGGGAAAGCTGGCCATGTATGCGCGCGCGGCGGCAATGCGGGCCAACAGTTCGGCAAACGTCGTTTCAGTGTCGGGAAAACTTTGCGGCACCTCGCCTGCCAGACGGGCGGCACAGCGGGCCGCAAAATCGCAGGCCAGTTGGATCTGTTTGGTAAAGGGCAGCATGTCAGGGAACAAACGGAAATTCAGCAACGCCTCGGGCTTGATGTTTTTGGCTGCACAATGCGCCTCGGCGCGGGTCAGGATATTGGAAAGGGCCCCAAGGGTGCGGTCCATTGGGGGAACGATTTGGGAATGCATGGAGCGGGGCTTTCTGAAAGTTGGGGTTGGCGCATGTTGCATTATGGGGCGGGTCTTTCCAGCCGGCACGGGACGTTGGGTGAGAAAAATGTTCGGCGAAAATTTTGGTGTCGACGTCCGAATTGCGGGACAAAGCTGTCCTTCAAGTAAAAATCTGATAGACAGCAAAGCTATGAAACATAGCAAGCTTCATGGCGTCGCTCACAATTTTGCAGACTCGCTCGCAGGCGGCTTGAGTTTCGTTGTTCCACACCACGTGCTTTACAACGCTGTTTATGCTGAGGCTGCTGTAACCGAAGCCGGGACTTTGGTTTTCAATCTTCTCGATGGGACAACCACAGGTGCTTATCCCTGCGGAGAGATGGAATTCTCGGCCCCATTGTTCAGAAACGCGTTTCCCGCCTTTTGCGCAAAACACGGTGTCGATCATTCGGACTACCGCGCCTGCATTATCCGATTTGTCGCTGGCTTAGGCGGCAACAGCTACATCATCACAGTCGAGGATAGAGACGGAAGGCGGACGTCCAGAGAATATGTCGGCAGGCAGGGCAAACGCTCCAAAGCGATGGATGAACGCGGTAGGCTGCGAGCCAAGCAGGTCGTTCCTCCCGAAAACTGATCATACCTTAATGCAGGTCGGAGCCTTCAAGTGGCAGCAACGGGCTGATAGCGGTCATCGGGAAAAATCCCAAAGCCCCAACCCTACACCCCCAAACACCACCGCATCACCGCTTTTTGCGCGTGCAATCTATTCTCGGCCTCGTCGAAAATCACCGAATGCGGGCCGTCCATCACGGCGCTGGTGGCCTCGTCATTCCTGTGCGCGGGCAAGCAGTGCATGAACAACGCGTCGGGATTGGCATGCGCCATCAATGCCTCGTTCACCTGATAGCCACGC
>JANPLZ010000153.1:0-2315 GCA_031422555.1 Cypionkella sp.
CCGCCACGATAAAAACCGCGGCGCATGGCTGGCGGGCGAAATGCCTGCAACGGCTGGTGCGGCTGGATTTGCCCGTGCCCGGCACCGTGGCCATTCCGGCCGCCACCGTGCGGGCGATTGCGGCAGGCCACGGCGTTGATGCGGCAGCCATTCTGACCCATTTTGGCCAAGCCCCGCTGATCTCTGTGCGCCCCAGCCCGGCCAATCCCGATTGGGGCGGTCCGGGCACGATTTTGAACATCGGCATGAACGCTGCCCGCCATGCAAGGCTGATCGAAACTCATGGCCGCGAGGCGGCGGATGCGATTTATCTTCGGTTTGTGCAATCTTATGCTACCCATGTTGCCCGGCTTGACCCCGATATGTTCGATTCTGCCACGCCGTCGGCCAATTCGCTGCGCGATGCCTTGCGCCATTATGCCCGCGAAATGGACGAACCCTTTCCCGAAAACGCCGATCAGCAACTGACCGAAGTGCTGCGCTCGATGGCCCGCGCGTGGGAGGGCACCTCGGCCCGGCTCCTGCGCCAAGCCAAGGGCGCGCCTGCCGAGGCGGCTTTGGGGTTGGTGGTGCAGGCGATGGCGCAAGGCATCGGGCAGGGTATCTCCGGCTCTGGGGTGATCCAGTTCATTGATCCGGTTACCGGGCTTGCGCAGATTACCGGGCGCTATCTGGGCCAATCGCAAGGCCGCGACGCGCTCAAACGCCAAGGCGCGATCTATCTGACCGCCGATAAACGCGGACCGTCGCTGCAAGACATCGCGCCCGATGTTTTCGCCGATCTTGTTCGCCACGGCGCTGCCTGCCGGATGCGGTTGCGCGAAGAGATGCAGATCGAATTCACGGTTGAAGATGGCCGCCTGTCGGTGCTGGATGCGGTCAAAGTGGCACGCTCGGCGCGGGCCGGTTTGAAAATTGCCGTGGCGCTGGCCGAAGACGGGATCATCAGCCGCGAAGATGCCGTGCTGCGGGTGGCACCGCGATCGCTGTCGGAACTTCTGCACCCGCAAGTCGATACACGGGCGGCGCGCGATGTGTTTGCCAGCGGCATCGCCGCCAGCCCCGGTGCCGCCGTGGGCCGTATCGTGTTCACCTCCCAAGCCGCCCAAGCCAGTGCGGCGCGCGGCGAGCCTTGCATTCTGGTGCGCCGTGAAACCGCGCCCGAAGACATTCGCGGCATGCATTCTGCCGTAGGTGTGCTGACCGAACGCGGCGGGGTCACTAGCCACGCCGCGGTGATTGCCCGCGGTTTGGGGGTGCCGTGCGTGGTGGGCGCGTCGGGGATGCGGCTGGACGGCAAGGAAAAGCGCCTGATCGCCGCCGATGGCCGGGTGTTTGGCGAAGGTGATATTGTCACCGTTGACGGCACCAAAGGCGAGGTGTTGGTGGGGGCCGCCGAAATGCTGGCGCCTGCGCTGGATGATGCATTTCGCACCCTGCTGGGCTGGGCTGACACCTTTGGCGATATTGGCATCCGCGCCAATGCCGATACCCCCGCCGATGCCGCCACCGCGCGGGCGTTTCAGGCGCAAGGCATCGGGCTGTGCCGCACTGAACATATGTTCTTTGACGAAGACCGCCTAGTAGTGATGCGCGAGATGATCTTTGCCGACACCTCCAAAGACCGCGCCGCTGCCCTTGTGCGCCTGTTGCCGATGCAGCGCGCCGATTTTGTGCAGTTGTTTGAGATCATGGCGGGCCTGCCGGTCTGCATCCGCCTGTTCGATCCGCCCTTGCACGAATTTCTGCCGCAAAGCCGCGAAGGTTTGCGCGAATTGGCCGAAGCGCTGGATCGCCCCTTGTCCGAAGTGGTGCGCCGGGCCGAAGCCTTGGCCGAGTTTAACCCGATGCTGGGCATGCGCGGCGTGCGTCTGGGCGTGGTTTTGCCCGAGATTTACGCGATGCAGGCGCAGGCCATCTTTGAAGCCACCGTAGAGATTGCCCGCAAAGGCACCGCCGTGGTGCCCGAAATCATGATCCCGCTGGTGTCAGCCAAGCGCGAAGTTGAACTGGTCAAATCGCATATTGATGTGGTGGCAGCCTCGGTGCGCGCCAAATCCGGCGTGGCGTTTGATTTCAAGCTGGGCGTCATGGTGGAAACCCCGCGCGCCGCCCTGCGCGCCGGCGAGATCGCCCAGCATGCCGCGTTCTTGTCTTTCGGCACCAATGATCTGACGCAGATGACCTATGGGTTGTCACGCGATGATGCCGGGCGGTTCATGAACACCTATGTGCAGCAAGGCGTCTTCCCCGAAGATCCGTTCCATATTCTTGACGTCGATGGCGTCGGAGAGTTGTTGCACATCGGTGCAGAA
>JANPLZ010000154.1:0-1542 GCA_031422555.1 Cypionkella sp.
CCACCCCCGGAAACGCCGCGCGCAGGCCCGCCGAGATGATCGCATCAGCGGCCTCATCCGCTTCGGTCACCGGGCTGGCATCGGATTTCGACTTCACCGCAAAATCGGGGCCGTTATAGACCTGCATGATCTTGTCCCCCGCCTGCAGCGCAAGTAAACGCATCACCGGGATCAACAGTTCAAAATCCATCGTCTCTCCTGCCAACCGCGCCACAGTTCAGCCGCGTTGTTGATTAATACATACATCACCCTTATTATCGCAACGAAAGGGAACGGCAAGATTTCCTGACGGTCACGGCTGCGCGCCTGTGGCGGTCTGCATGGGGCGATCAGTAAGGCGGCAAATATGTTCCAACCAAATGTCAGAACATCCGCGGCAAACAGCGGCTTTGCCCTGCTGGAACTGATTTTCCACGCCTCGGTGCGCAACATCCGCAAATCGCATGGCAACGCCATTCTGGGCCTTTTGATGAATATCCTGCAGTCGCTGATCATGGTGGTTATCATGGTGGCGATGTTTGATATTCTGGGCATGCGCGGCGTCGCGGTGCGCGGCGACTTTGTGCTGTATATCATGACGGGTGTGTTCAACTTTGCCACCCATTCGAAAACATTGTCAGCGGTGTCGCGGTCTGATGGGCCGACATCGGCGATGATGAAACATTCCCCGATGAACACCATTGTCGCCATATCGGCGGCGGCGCTGGGCGCGCTTTATCTGCAAGTGCTGTCGGCAGGCGTGATCTTGTTCATGTATCACACGCTGTGGACGCCGATCACCATCCACCAACCGGTTTATGTGGCAGGCATGTTTTTGTTGTCCTGGGCCTCGGGCATTGGGGTGGGCATGGTGTTCAAAGCCGCGACGCCATGGCAGCCGGAATTCTTTGGCTTGCTGACCACGATCTATTCGCGCGCCAACATGATCTTTTCGGGCAAGATGTTTTTGGCCAACGCCACCCCGACCTATATCTTGTCGATGTATACGTGGAACCCGCTGTTTCACAGCATTGACCAGACGCGCGGGTTCATGTTTGAAAACTATCACCCGCATTACAGCTCTGTCACCTATCCGGTCATCGTGACGGTGGTGCTGATGGTATTGGGCCTGATGGGTGAGAATTTTACCCGCAGGCATGCCTCGGCCAGTTGGGATGCCAAACGCTGATGGCGTTTCAGTGCGGCAAATAGTGGCCCTTGTGCAATCGAACAGCGTTTTCATCAGATTCGATTGACCATCATAGGTCGCCCCCGCTTGCAGGGCGATTTTTACCTCCCTATATACGCCTGCAAGCCGCGAACGGGCAGCAGTCTGTTTGCGGGCCTCACGTGGGATCGGGTCGGAATGCCTTAGCGGGTTTCGCCCTTCAACATCGCCGAAAGAAAAGGACCGATCATGGCCAAAATCATTGGTATTGACTTGGGAACGACAAACTCTTGCGTTGCCATTATGGATGGATCCCAGCCGCGGATCATCGAAAACTCGGAAGGCGCGCGCACAACGCCGTCGATCGTGGCCTACACGGAAACCGAACGTCTTGT
>JANPLZ010000155.1:0-14671 GCA_031422555.1 Cypionkella sp.
CAGCGCCTCCAACGCCACACGCGCCTTGAATGCTGCGTCGTGGTTCCTGCGTTTCGACATCTCTGTTCTCCTCATACTTGGAGACCAGCAGACTTCAGATCGTAGCTTCCGTCACTGTCCGATTTTCGGGGGGTAGCTCACTAGAGCACGAGACAGTTGCAGCGTGGACAGCCCTTTGGAGGCGTTCACAGTGAAGCAGATCGCAGCCAATAGATCACCAAAAGCCATCTTGCAGCTTGAAAGATCGTGCCAGAGGTGACGCTGAACTGATAGGGCCAGTAGCGCTAGCTTGATACAAACTTTTACTGTGAGTCCTTCATTGAGTTCAAGGTCAACGCGAAAATGGGAACAGAAGAGGAGCTATAACTTGGTCATTTATGATACACATTTTGATACACATTTTGATACACACTAAAAAATTAAGCTATTGTTTTTACTATATAATTTTGCTTGTAGATTTCGCTGTGGCTATCACCTCCTCCGCCACTTGTCCTCGCGAAAGCGTTCTCCCGATTCGGCTGCGGCCGGAGTTTTCCGTTGTTTTCGAGGGTTGTGCGGGTGGGGCTGTTAACCGGCCCACGCCCCAAAGGGCGAGCTGCGCAAGCGACTGGGTCTGGCGCGGGATGCCATAGGGACGGTGGACGGCGTGCCGGGGTTGATCTTGGCGAAGTGGGTGGATGCCAGGCACTGACCTTTGAAAAGGCTGTCTACCCCCGTGGCCACCCAAGATGCAGGAAGCAATATGATGTCGTGTGTTGGCGCGTTCCATGTCGTCAACATCAGTCCGGGCAGAAAAAGCCGCACACCTTCCCGGGAACGTAGGCGCCGCCTTTATTTCTGGCCGAAACCACTTTGCATGAAGAACGGCAAGTCAGGCTGCCATGCCGCGATCCCTGTGGCATCGGAGGGGTCGATGCCGGTGTCGTGGAAATCTTTGACCTCGAATGATGCGCGGTGGCAACGCAAGGCGTGCGCCGCATCAATCTTGTCCACCGCGGCGCGGGTCACACCAATGGCCCCTGCGATCCACGCCATGACGTGTCTGGCTTTGTCGTGAAGGTTGATCGGCGTTGCAGGGGTCACGGTGTTTTCGGTTACGTGGGTCATGGCGGGTCTCCGGTTTTGCGTTCTGCGCCTGTGCCAGGCACGGTGAATGGCCCAACATTACGCCCGTGGCCGCATTGCTGCTTGAGGACTGGGTGAGGACTAGTTGAGCGATGGGCGCGGATTTGCTAGGGTTGGCCATGAAACTTCTGTTTGACCCATTTGAACTCGATACCGATCGCGCCGAGCTTCGGACGGTTTCGGGCCCGGTCAAACTTGAACCCAAGGTTTTCAGGCTGCTGTGCCTTTTGGTCGAGAACAACGAACGGGTCATAACCAAGGAAGAAATGATCGCGGTGGTCTGGGCCGGGCGCTTCATTTCAGATGCGGCTGTCTCGACGGCGTTGAAGGCCGTTCGCAAGGCGCTTGGGGATGATGGGGACACGCAAAGTTTCGTCCGGACCATGCGCGGCATTGGCCATCGTTTTGTGGCGCCCGTCAGGATCAGGCCGGCCGACAACGCCGTGGGCGGCCCTACTATGCCGGCAGAACGACCTGTTGCAGAGGATACACGTGGTGAAAGGCCGACCGTTGCGGTTCTGCCGTTCAGCCGGACAGGATTGCCGGATGCCTTTGCCAGCCTGAGCGATGCAATCCCGGCTGACATCATTTCGTCGCTGGCCCGCCTGCGCTGGTTGCGTGTGATCGCGCGCGAATCCACATTCCGGTTCCGAAATACCGATGTGGACCTTGCCGGGCTGCACAGCGTTCTGGGGGCGAGCTATTGCCTTTCCGGTCGCGTCGAACTGTTCGGCACGCAGCTGGAGGTCAATGTTGATCTTGTCGACACTCGGACTGAGGCATTGATCTGGTCCGACCGTTTCGAGCGACCCGTTGCCGACGTACACGCCGTCCGGCAAGAGATTGTGGGCGCGGTCATCGCGGCACTGGATCTTCAGATCCCGCAGACCGAAGCGGCGCTGGCGCGCGGCAAGCCGGTCGAACATTTGGATGCCTGGGAGGCTTATCACCTCGGGCTTAGTCATGTGTACCGATTCAACGCGCATGACAATGCCATTGCGGGCAGTTTCTTTCGCCGCGCAACGGAACTTGACCCCGGCTTTTCCACCGCTTTTGCAGCCCGGGCATACACCAGTTTTCAAGACGCGATGATGGGTTATGTCCCCGACTACCAAGTCGCACTGGCCGCCGTCAGGTTCGCGGCCGAACGCAGCATCGAACTTGATCCACTTGATCCTTACGCCAATGCCGCAATGGGACGGTTGCACATCCTGACGGGCAGCCCGGACGATGGCCTTGTCTGGCTGGACAGGTCGCTGGAATTAAGCCCGAACTATGCCAAGGGCCATTACTCGCGGGCCTTCCTGCAAGTGGTCCGCTGTCAGACAGACGCGACGCGCGCGGGTATTGATACGGCGATCGGTCTTAGCCCGCTCGATCCGCTGCTTGCCCCGATGCGGATCATGAAGGCGCTATCCTACGGAATTGATGGCGATTATGCGACCGCTGCCGACCTTGCGGTGTTGGCGGCGCGCACGGCGAGCAGCCATTCCCGCATCGTGATGGCGGCAGTCGCGTTGTGCCAGCTTGACGGTCGCACAGAAGCCGTTGGCCGCTGGGCGCGTGTTGTGCGTGACGTTCAACCGAACCCGTCGATCACCCGATATCTGAAATCAATGCCATACGCGGATACAGATTTTCGCAACAGGTTTCGTTCGGCGCTGCATGCTGCCGGATTTCAGGACTGAACGAAGAAATCGGGCAGAACAATCGTTCGGCAGGGTGCCGGACGCGCCTTTCCGGCCGCTCGACCATCGAAAAGCGCTGGCGCGATCGGGGCCTGCGGGCTGTGCCGGAATTTCAAATCCGCCTGATGTTTTCCGGCAAATCAAACGAGCGCCAAGTGTGACCTAGCCTGACATTCGCAAAACCGTCCTAACCGCGCTGCATCAGTAGCACGGCCAACAGG
This sequence comes from Cypionkella sp., assembly GCA_031422555.1. Classification (GTDB taxonomy): domain Bacteria; phylum Pseudomonadota; class Alphaproteobacteria; order Rhodobacterales; family Rhodobacteraceae; genus JANNAT01. Next base: position 3,035 of record JANPLZ010000155.1, read on the forward strand.
CCGATCATCCCGCCTTCGATCAGCGAAGCGAAGGGGGGTGAAGTCCGTCATTCCCACTGTTCTTCAGCTTCGGGTGGGCTTGCGCAGAACATGCGGTGCAGCAGGGCGATGAATTCGGCAACGCGGGCGTCGGCGAGGCGATAGAATACGGTCTTTGAATCCTTGCGGCCAACAATGAAACCCGCTTCGCGCAACTCGGCAATCTGTTGCGAAAGGCCGGGCTGCCGGATGCCAAGCGTATCTTCCAGATCGCGGACCGAGCGCTCGCCTTCCACCAATGCGCACACCACCATCAGCCGTGACGGGTGCGCGAATTTTTTCAAAAACTCCGCCGCATCATTGGCGTTGGCGAGCATTTTCAGGGTGTCCGCGGTCAGATCGCGTTTCATTTATCGTTCCCCCAGACAGCCCCGTGCAGCGAATCGAGCGGCAGTTTCAGATACCTTTTGCCGTTCGCCTCGGGTTCGGGCAGCCGTCCGCCGTTCATGTTCACCTGCAGGGCGTGCAGGATCAGCTTCGGCATCGCCAGCGTCTGGTCGCGGGCCTTGCGCAGTTCCACAAAGTCGGCCTCGGTCTTGTGGCCTGCGAGATGGATGTTGTGCGCCCTTTGCTCGGCGACGGTCGCCTGCCACCGCGGTTCGCGACCCTGTGGTTGGTAATCGTGGCCGGTAAAAAGGCGGGTTTTGTCCGGCAGCGACAGGATTTCCATGATCGAGGCGTAAAGCCGCGCCGCGCTACCGCCGGGAAAGTCGGCACGCGCCGTCCCCGAATCTGGCATGAACAGCGTGTCATGCACGAAAGCCGCATCGCCGATCACATAGGTGATCGATGCCAGCGTGTGGCCGGGAGAGAACATCACCCTGCCAGGGATGCGGCCCAGCAAGAACGTGTCACCGTCGGAAAACAGCCTGTCCCATTGCGACCCGTCTGCCGGGAAATCGGGCCAGTTGTAGATGTCCTTCCACAGGGCCTGCACGGCCACGACCCTTGCGCCGATGGCGGTCGGCGCACCGGTCTTTTCCTTCAGGTACTGTGCCGCCGAAAGATGGTCGGCATGCGGATGAGTGTCGAATATCCATGCGACCGTCAGCCCTTGCTTTTGAACATAGGCAAGGATTGCATCTGCGTTCTTCGTCGCCGTCGCGCCAGACTTTTCGTCGAAGTCAAGCACCGGATCTATGATGGCGCACTGGCCCGTCTGCGGGTCGGCCACCACGTATTGGATCGAAAAGGTGCGCGGGTCGAAGAACCCCTGCACGACGGGCTTTGAAATCACCATCAATGTCGTTCCCGGATCAGAGTGAAAGAGATGCAGACTTAGACGGCATGCGTGTCAAGCCGATTGACAGCACCGGTCAGATAGAATCCAAGACGCGCACCCAACGGCGCCACCGCGCCCTTCCGCGTCCGCCCGTCAAGAACCTCGCCCAAAACGCAGAGGGTGGCCGAACGGATGCCGGTCTTGCAATGGGCCAGCACCGGGACGTAGGCCCTTGAAAGCGCATGCTGTAACGCCCGGATCTGCGTCTCGCTGATCCGTGCGGGCACGACAGGAATTCGCGTGTAGCCCATCTTTTCGGCCTTGGCGACCGCTCGGTTATCGTCAGCATTCGGCTGGCCGGGTTCCTCATCGTCGGGCCGGTTGTTGATGGTGGCGGCAAAGCCGTTGGCCTTGGCTGCACAAATGTCGCCTGCTGCCATTTGCGGGCGGACAGAAAGTTTGTCTGTAAGACTTTGCATGGTTCGGTTCCTTCCCTTTGGGCGGAGCGGCGAATGATGTGATTATAAAGCATAAAGATTGCAATAAAATGCAATAGATAATCTGCAACTGTTTGCACAAGCGATGGTTGCCCGCTCCGGACCGTGCGACGGACCTGCCCGCAGCATAGCCGACCGTCACATCACCGGGCTGTTCGCCGCCTTTGATCGGACCGCCTTGCATAGCGTTGGTGGTTTTTCTTTCGCTGCCAGCATCACTTCGTCTGATGGCGCAAGCTGTCCAACGACAACAAAGGCATCGCGACGATTCTGCATGACCGGATGCACCAGACGGACCGCTTCCCTCAGGGAATTCGGCTGATATCCAAGTAAGATCATGGTGTTGCTTGCTTTGAAGCGCGCAGCCGCTTGGCAGGCGAAGTCAATCGCCGCCAATGAAGGTTCGCCCGCAGTCCCACCTCCGCCGCCGTTTGCCCCTAGCCATCATAGCGCGTGACGCCGCGGCGGCGTTCGTCGACGGGTTGGGTCAGAATCGCGGCGTGGTGGGCGCGTTGGTCGCAGTTGGCGCGCGGGCAGATGCGGCAGTTGATACCGATCGGCGTCATCCGGGTGCCAGCCATGGCAAAGGCCTCGGCATAGCCGATCTCGGGCGCGTGTTCGATGGAACAGCCCATCGCCACCGCCAAGCGGTTGTCTTGCGCATGGCGCGCCCAAGTCGGGCGATCAACGGTGCGGGCAATGACGAAAAACTGGCTGCGGTCGGGCATTTCTACAAATTGCGGCACAATGCGCCCGGGGGTGCGAAACGAGGTATGCACGTCCAGCCGTGGGCAGGCCCCGCCATATTCGGCCAGATGAAAGCCGGTGGCATTGAACCGTTTCGACACATTGCCACCCTTGTCGATGCGCAAAAAGAAGAACGGCACCCCGTGCGCGCCTTCGCGTTGCAAGGTTGTGGCGCGGTGGCAGGCCTGCTCAAAACTAACCCCAAAGCGGGTGGCGATATGGTCAAAATCGTATTTGCTGGCGCGCGCCTCGGTCAGGTAGGCATCATAGGGCATCAGAACGGCGGCGGCGAAGTAGTTCGCCAATTCCACCCGCAACCGGGCCGCACCGCGCGCATCGGTGATCCCGGCGCGCGCAATCAGCGCATCAAACAGCGCGCGCTGTTCCAACAGCCCCGCCATATGCACCAGTTGAAAGGTGCGGTTGGTGTGATCCAAGGCTTCGGACAGTAAGATCTCGCGCCGGATCTCATCATACTGGCGCAAGGCACCCGGCAAGTCTTCGACCCGGCACAGCCGCACCGATACGCCACAGCCTTCGCGCAAGCGGTGTTTCAAGGCCATGTAAACCTCGTCGCGGTCAGGCGCTGCACCGGGCCAAAACGCCGCTGCGGCCTCTTCCAGATCGCGGAAATGGTTGCGGTTGCGGCGAAAGACATTGTGAACGGCGGCTTCGGGTGAGGTGGCCAGTTGTGGGGCCTCGCCTTCGGCCAATGACAAAAGCTGATCGGTGGTGGCCTGATAGGCGCGGTGCAGCGACAAAAACGTCTGCACAAAATCCGGCGAATGCACCAAAGCGGCGCGCATTTGCGCGAGGTCTGGCCGGGTTTCGCCAAACAGCGGGTCTTGCATCAGCGCCCGCAGATCGGCCAGTTTGGCCGCGCCATCATCGTCGGCAATGTCGCGCCAATCGACGCCATACGCCTCAAACAGCCGCAGCATGACCGCGACGGACACCGATCTTTCGTTATTTTCCAGAAGGTTGACATAAGACGCCGAGATGCCCAAAGCCCGCGCCATCGCCCCTTGGGTTTCAGCCCGCTCTAACCGCAGCCGCCGCAGATGCGGGCCGATAAAGGTTTTCTGCATCCCGCTGCACACCATGTTTGCGTTTGTGATATTTACAATATTACAAATACGGCAATCTGTAAATATTCGCGTTCACAGCGCAACGCGCTTTCATTTTGCACAACGCCCGCCGCCTGCCATGCAGCATCCAATCGCGGAGGACGTCCATGCGCACAGGTATCAACCATCTTTTCATCCCCGGACCCACCAACGTGCCCGAAGCGGTGCGCCAAGCGATGAATGTGCCGATGCAAGATCAGCGCGCGCATGATTTTGGCGATTTGACGCTGGGGTTGTTCGCCGATTTGAAAAAGATTTTCAAAACCACGGATGGCCATGTGCTGTTGCTGCCCGGATCGGGCACCGGCGCGTGGGAAGCCGCGATGACCAATACCCTGAACCCCGGTGACCGCGTGCTGATGGCCAGCCATGGCCAGTTTTCGGCACTGTGGGTCGATATGGCGCAACGGTTGGGTCTGGTGGTCGATCTGGTGGAATTGCCATGGGGCGCGGGTTGCCCGGTTGACACTTTTGCCCAGCGGCTGGCGGCGGACAGCGCAGGCGCGATCAAGGGGGTGTTTGTCACCCATAACGAAACCGCCACTGGCGTTACGTCGGATGTGGCCGCCGTGCGCCGCGCGATGGACGCGTGCCACCATCAGGCGTTACTGTTTGTCGATGGCGTCTCGTCGATCGGATCACTGGCGTTTGACATGGACGGCTGGGGCGTTGATCTGGCGGTGACCGGCAGCCAAAAGGGCCTGATGCTGCCCGCGGGTCTGGGCATTTTGGGGATCAGTTCAAAGGCGTTGGCGGCGTCAAAAACCGCCACGATGCGGCGGGCCTATTACGATTTCGCCGATCAGCTTAAACATAACGCGGGCGGCTATTTCCCCTACACGCCGCCGACGCAATTGCTGCACGGTTTGCGCAAATCGCTGGACCGGATACTGGCCGAAGGTCTGGATCAGGTCACCGCCCGCCATCATCGGCTGGCATCGGGCGTGCGTGCGGCGGTGGCGGCCTGGGGTTTGGATCTGTGCTGCGACGATCCGGCGCTGGTTTCGGATACCGTCACGGCCATCCGGGTGCCCGACGGCGTCGATGCGCGTGCCATGATGCGGATTGCCTATGATCGCTACAACGCCTCGTTCGGATCAGGCCTTGGGCCGCTGGCGGGCCGGGTGTTTCGCATCGGCCATCTGGGCGACACCAACGAAGGCATGTGCCTGACCGCGATTGCGCTGGCCGAGATCTGTTTGAATGCGGCGGGGGCCAAGATTTCGTTTGGCTCTGGCGTTGCGGCGGCGCAGGCCGTCTACTCGCGTCCAATCGCCGCCATTTCAGCACTTGCGGCAGAATAAACGCCAAAGAAAAGGACAATCCCATGAGCCATACACTTTTCCCCCTGCGCCGCGCCCGCCTGCAACGGTCAGAACTGGCGGTGCCTGCCAGCAATCCGTCGATGATCGACAAGGCCGCCGATGGCCCGGCAGATTTTGTGTTCCTTGATCTGGAAGATGCCGTGGCACCTTCCGAAAAAGTGCAGGCCCGCAAGAACGCCATTCAGGCCCTGAATGACATCGACTGGGCGGCCAAGGGCAAGACGGTATCGGTGCGCATAAACGGGCTGGATACCCATTACATGTACCGCGATGTCGTTGATATCATGGAACAAGCGGGCAGCAAAGTGCATACCCTGCTGGTGCCAAAAGTCGGCGTTGTGGGCGATCTTTACATGGTCGATGCCATGGTCAACCAGATCGAACAGGGCTGCGGCCATACCACCCGGGTGGGGCTGGAGGCGCTGATCGAAACCGCCCTTGGCATGGCCAATGTCGAGGCGATTGCGCAGTTTGGTGGCCGGCTGGAGGCGCTGCACTTTGGCGTCGCCGACTATTCCGCGTCGATGCGGGCGCGCACCACCAATATCGGGGGGCTGAACCCGATGTATCCGGGCGATCAGTGGCATGCGTCGATCACCCGGATGGTGGTGGCCTGCCGTGCCTATGGCTTGCGTCCGATTGACGGGCCGTTTGGCGATTTCAACGATCCCGAAGGCTATAAAGACGGTGCGCGCCGCGCGGCGGCCTTGGGCTGCGAAGGCAAATGGGCGATCCACCCCAGCCAAGTGGCGCTGGCCAACGAGGTGTTTTCCCCGCCCGAAGCCGAAGTGACCAAAGCCCGTCGCATTATCGAAGCGCTGCGCGCCGCCGAGGCGCAAGGCAAAGGTGCCGCCCAACTGGATGGCCGGATGATTGATGCGGCATCGGAAAAGATGGCCAATAACGTGTTGGTGGTGGCCGAAGCCATCGCGGCGCGCGGACACTAAGGGGGGATAAGAATGGACATCCACGAATACCAAGCCAAGGAAATCCTTGCCAAATTCGGTGTGCCAATGCCGCGCGGCGGGTTGGCCTACAGCCCGGAACAGGCAGGCTACCGCGCCCGTGAATTGGGCGGTGCGGCTTGGGTAGTCAAGGCGCAAATCCATTCAGGTGGCCGCGGGGCCGCGGGTGGCGTCAAGCTGTGCCGCACCCCTGACGAAGTGCATGCCTTTGCCGCCACCCTGTTTGGTCGTCAGTTGGTGACAAAACAAACCGATGCCAATGGCAAAGGTGTTTACCGGGTTTGGGTGGAAGGCGCGTCAGACATCGCGCGCGAGATGTATCTGGGGCTGGTGCTGGACCGCAAATCTGAGCGGATCATGATCGTGGCCTCGGCGCATGGCGGGATGGAAATCGAAGATCTGGCGGAATCCGACCCAGACAGCCTGCGCCGCATGACGATCGACCCGGCCGTGGGCCTTTCGGAATTTCAGGCCCGCGAACTGGCGTTTCAACTGGGGCTGAAGGGCGGGCAAGTTGCACAGATGGTCACCATCCTGCGCGCCTGTTATCGCGCCTACCGCGATCTGGATGCGGTGATGGTTGAGATTAACCCGCTGGTCATAACCGGGGCCGGTGATCTGGTGGCGCTGGATGCCAAAATGTCGTTTGATACCAACGCGATGTTTCGCCAATCGGCCATTGCCGAATTGCGCGACCGCAGCCAGGAAGATCCGCGCGAAAGCACCGCTGGCGATCACGGGCTGGCCTATGTCGGCCTTGACGGCGATATCGGCTGCATCATCAACGGTGCTGGTCTGGCGATGGCGACGATGGACATGATCAAACTGGCGGGGGGCGAGCCTGCGAATTTTCTGGATATCGGCGGCGGTGCCAGCCCCGAACGGGTGGTCCGCGCCTTTCGCACTGTGCTGGCTGATCCGAATGTGTCGGTAATTCTGGTCAATATCTTTGCCGGTATCAACCGCTGCGATTGGGTGGCCCAAGGGGTTGTGCAGGCCTACCGCGAGGTCGGTTTGAAAATCCCGGTGGTGGTGCGTCTGGCCGGCACCAATGTGGAAGAGGGCAAGGCCATCATCGAAAACTCAAACCTGCCCCTGATTTCCGCCGACACGCTGGCCGAAGCCGCCGCTGCCGCGGTATCGGCCCGCCCCAAAGCCGCCGCATAAGGACCCCCGTCATGGCAATCTTAATCACCAAAGACACCCGCGTGATCGTGCAAGGCATGTCGGGCCGCATTGGCGCGTTTCATGCCGCTGACATGATCAAATATGGCACAAACGTCGTGGGGGGTGTCACACCCGGTCGCGGCGGCGAGACGCATCTGGACCGCCCCTTGTTCAACACGGTGCGAGAGGCTGTGGCGGCCACAGGTGCGACGGCCAGCCTTGTGTTCGTGCCGCCGCCTTTTGCGGCAGATGCGATCATGGAGGCCGCCGATGCCGGGATCAAAACCGCCGTCTGCGTCACCGATGGCATTCCCAGCCAGGACATGATGCGACTGAAACGGTTCCTGAAACGCTATCCGGTTGAGCGCAAGATGCGTCTTGTCGGCCCGAACTGCGCCGGTATCATCAGCCCCGGTCAGGGCTTTATGGGCATCATGCCACCCGGCATCTATATGCCGGGGCGCATTGGCATTGTCGGGCGGTCGGGCACGCTAGGCTATGAGGCGGCGGCCCAGATGAAGCTGTTGGGCATCGGGGTGTCCACTTCCGTGGGCATTGGTGGCGATCCGATCAACGGGTCGTCTTTCAAGGACATTCTGGAACTGTTCGAAAATGACCCCGACACTGACGCGGTGATGATGATCGGTGAAATCGGTGGCCCGCAAGAGGCCGAAGCCGCCGAATACGCCCGCGATCACATGACCAAACCGGTGGTGGCCTATATCGCCGGTCTATCGGCGCCAAAGGGTCGTAAAATGGGTCATGCCGGGGCGATCATCAGTGCTTTTGGCGAATCCGCACAGGAAAAGGTCGAGATTCTGTCGGCGGCAGGCATCACCGTGGCCCCGAACCCGTCGTCGATGGGTGACACCATGGCCGCGGTGCTGGCGCGGCTGGCGGCATAAAGCAGGGGGGGCACACCCGAACGGATTGGCATCGCCAATCCGGTAAGACTGAGTTGCCCCTTGGCAATTCAGCCTTTCGCGTCGCGTGTTTGCACCAAAATGAAACGCAATTTCAGATAAAATCTAGGGATCAGACCATCATCGTGGCGGCAACCGCACGGCCCCAGCGGGCGTATTTGGCGTCACGGGTCGCGGTGTCCATTTGCGGGGTAAAACGCCGCTCCAGCGCCCAGCCTTTGGAAAACGCGTCCAGTCCGGGGTAAAGCCCGGCCTGCATGCCCGCCAGCCACGCCGCGCCCAATGCGGTGGTCTCAGTGACTTTCGGGCGGTCCACCGGGGCTGCGATGATGTCGGACAAAAACTGCATCGCCCAATCATTCGCCGTCATGCCGCCGTCGACGCGCAAGGTGGCAGCATCACGCGGAGCAGCACCGCTGGCCGCTGCCCAATCGGCGGTCATCGCTTCCAGCAGATCGCGGGTCTGAAAGCCCACGCTTTCCAGCGCAGCGCGCGCCAGTTCGGCCGGCCCTGAATTGCGGGTCAGCCCATACACCGCCCCCCGGCAATCGGGCCGCCAATAGGGCGCGCCAAGACCGGTGAAGGCGGGCACCAGAACCACGTCCTGCCCCGGATCGGCAAGGTTTGCCAAAGGCAGGGTTTCCTTTGCTTCGCGGATGATTTTCAACCCGTCGCGCAGCCATTGCACCACCGCGCCCGCAATAAAGATCGAGCCTTCCAGCGCATAGGTCGGCTTGCCGTTCAACTGATAGGCGATGGTGGTCAGCAGGCGGTTCTGGCTGGTCACCATCTGATCGCCGGTGTTCAACAGCGCAAAACACCCCGTGCCATAGGTGGCCTTCAACATGCCGGGGGCAAAACAGGCCTGCCCAACCGTGGCCGCCTGTTGATCGCCCGCCACGCCAAGGATCGGAATCTCGCGGCCAAAAAGATCGGCGCGGGTGTGGCCAAAATCGGCGGCACTGTCGCGCACTTGCGGCAGCATCGCCATCGGCACCCCCATCACAGCGCAGATATCGGCGTCCCATGCGCAGGTCCTGATGTTGTAAAGCATGGTGCGCGCGGCGTTGGTGGCGTCGGTTGCATGCACCCGACCGCCGGTCAGCTTCCAGATCAGATAGCTGTCAACGGTGCCAAAGGCCAGATCGCCATGTGCTGCGCGGGCGCGGGCGCCGGGAATGGTATCAAGCAGCCATTTGACTTTGGTGGCTGAAAAATACGGATCCAGCAGCAGCCCGGTGCGGGCGGTGATCATCGGGCCGTGGCCTTCGTCGCGCAGTTTTGCACAGATATCCGCCGTGCGCCGGTCTTGCCAGACGATGGCGTTGTGGATCGGCTGCCCGGTTTTACGGTCCCACACCAGCGTGGTTTCGCGTTGGTTGGTGATGCCGATGGCCGCGATGTCGCGCGCGGTGATGCCTGCCTTTTCAATCGCTGCCCGCGCCGTGCCCGCCGTGGTGGCCCACAGATCTGTCGGATCATGTTCCACCCAACCAGACGCCGGAAAATGCTGCGGAAACTCTTCCTGCGCGGTGGCTTTGACCACCAGATTTTCATCAAAGATAATCGCGCGCGACGAGGTGGTGCCTTGGTCGATGGCTAGGATATGGGGCATGTTGGACCTGTTGGCAGAAGGGCGGGATATTTGGGTTCCGGCGTCGGTCTGACCCTGCACCGCACCGGCAGACTGACACAGAAGGATGAGTATTTAAGCCAAAATGAAACGAAATTTTAGATAGATCTTAGGGTTCGGTGTTTTGGCGGCAGATATGAAAACGGGCGGGGTTTGATCCCCGCCCGCGTCGCATCAATTCATAGGCTTACTGCGCCCAGGACTTGATCAGTTCGTCATAGGAAATCGTAACGCCCTGCGGCTTTTCGTTTTCCAGTTTGGCCACAGGGGATCCCGGTGCATCAAGCCACACTTGTGGATCGACAACCTCGTTCATCTTGGGGCCGATGTCGCCCTGGACGCCGGATTTCTCAATCCGCTCCAGCACTTTTTCCTGCTCGGCGCACAAGGCATCCAGCGCTTCTTGTGGGGTTTTCTCACCCGACATTGCATCGCCGATGTTCTGCCACCACAGCTGTGCCATCTTCGGATAATCTGGGATGTTGGTGCCGGTTGGCGACCATTGGATGCGCGCTGGCGAGCGGTAGAACTCGATCAATCCGCCCAATTTGGGCGCGCGGTCGGTGAAGTGCTGGCTGTCGATGGTAGACTGACGGGCAAAGGTCAGTCCAAAATCCGCCTTCTTCAGATCGACGGTCTTGGAGGTGACGAACTGGGCGTAAAGCCAAGCTGCCTGTGCGCGGTCGGTTGGAGTGGATTTCAGGATGGTCCAGGCCCCCACGTCCTGATAGCCGATCTTCATGCCTTCCTGCCAATAGGTGCCGTGCGGCGAGGGCGCCATCCGCCATTTCGGCGTGCCGTCTGCGTTCACGACGGGCAGACCGTCTTTTACCATGTCGGCGGTGAAGGCGGTGTACCAGAACATTTGCTGGGCAACTTCGCCCTGCGCAGGCACTGGGCCAGCCTCACCGAACACCATTCCGGCAGCCTCTGGCGGGGCGTATTTCGCCAGCCAGTCGATCGCCTTGGTCACGGCATAAACCGCCGCCGCATCGTTGGTGGCACCGCCACGCGAGGTGCAAGACCCGACAGGACGCGAGTTTTCGTCAACACGCACGCCCCATTCATCCACCGGCAGACCGTTCGGCGTGCCGATGTCGCTCATGCCGGCCATCGACATCCACGCATCGGTATAGCGCCAACCCAAGCTTGGGTCTTTTTTGCCGTAGTCCATGTTGCCATAAACCTTGGCCGGGCCGCCCGCATAGGTCATGTCGCGGCCGGTGAAGAACACCGCGATGTCCTCATAAGCCGACCAGTTGACCGGAACGCCCAAATCATAGCCGAACTGGGCTTTGAAATCGTCCTTGGTTTTCTGATCGTTGAACCAGTCATAGCGGAACCAGTAAAGGTTGGCGAACTGCTGGTCGGGCAGCTGATACAGATTGCCATCTGGGGCGGTGGTGAACTTGGTGCCGATAAAGTCGGCAAGATCAAGCCCGGGGTTGGTAACGGCAGCGCCTTCGCCTGCCATCCATTCGGTCAGGTTGCGCGCCTGCTGATAGCGCCAGTGGGTGCCGATCAGATCACTGTCGTTGACATAGGCGTCATAGATGTTCTCGCCCGTCTGCATTTGGGTCTGCAGCTTTTCGACGACGTCGCCTTCGCCGATCAGATCATGCGTGACTTTGATACCAGTGATGGCAAAAAACGCATCGGCCAATTGCTTGGATTCGTAGACATGGGTGGTCAGGGTTTCCGAAGCTACCTTGATTTCCAGACCTGCGTATGGCTTGGCCGCGTCGATGAACCATTGCATTTCTGCTTCCTGGCCAGCGCGATCCAGCACCGACAAAGCCCCGATTTCGGCATCAAGAAAGGCTTTCGCCGCCTCGATATCCGCCCAGGCGGGGGCGCCCGAGGCCATCAGCGCAAGCGCCATGGCGGTTGATGTTGCACGTAATCTCATTTAATTCCTCCCAGAATGTTGAGACGTTGCGGTTTTCTTCGTATCGACATGCGGGTGGGGGTTGCAGCCCCCGCCTGCACTTT
>JANPLZ010000156.1:0-8843 GCA_031422555.1 Cypionkella sp.
CCTGTCGCTGACCCTTGGCGCACCGTTGTTTCGCGACCTGAGTTTCAACGTCAACGCGGGCGACCGTATCGGCCTTATTGCCGCAAACGGGCGCGGAAAATCGTCGCTGTTGCGCTGTCTGGCGGGGGTTTCCGACCCCACTGGCGGCGACATCACCCGCGCGCGGGGCTGCACCGTGGGGTTGGTGGACCAAGACGTGCCCGCCGCCCTGTTGGCACTGCCGTTTCGCGCGGCTGTGCTGTCGGCGCTGACCGCAGATGAGGCCAGCAATGAGGGGTGGCGCGCCGATATTGTGCTGGATGATCTGTCGGTGCCCGAAGCGTTTCGCGACACCGCGCTGTCAGACCTGTCGGGCGGCTGGCAACGCACCGCGCTGTTGGCCCGCGTGGCGATCGCCGCCCCCGATGTCTATCTGCTGGACGAGCCGACCAACCACCTTGATCTGTCGCGCATCGGCCAGTTGCAAGGCTGGCTTGATGCGTTGCCGCGCGACACCGCCGTCATCATCACCAGCCATGACCGCGCGTTTCTGGATGTGGCCACCACCCGCAGCCTGTTTTTGCGGGAAACCGCCAGCCGGATGTTTGCGCTGCCCTACAGCCGTGCCAAAGCCGCGCTGACCGAAACCGATGCGGCCGACGGGCGGCGCTTTGACAATGATCTGAACAAAGCCGATCAACTGCGCCGTCAGGCGGCCAAGCTGAAAAACATCGGCGTCAATTCAGGTTCGGATTTGCTGATCACCAAGACCAAACAACTGAAAGATCGCGCCGACAGGATTGAGGCCAGCGCGCGACCCGCCCACCGCGAAGGCTCGGCCGGGGCGATCAAGCTGGCCAATTCCGGCACCCATGCCCGTGCCTTGATCACCCTGAACGATGCAGCCGTCACTACGCCGGACGGGCGGGCGCTGTTTTCGACCGGGCAGAAATGGATCGAACGCGGTGACCGCGTGGTCATTCTGGGCCGCAATGGGGCGGGCAAGTCGCAGATGATCGGGGCGATCCTGCGCGCGGTTGCCGCAGCCGATGGCATCCCCAATGCGGCAATCAAGTCTGCGGCCACGCTGGTATTGGGGCATTCCGATCAGATGCTGGCGCAACTGCCCGATGCGCAAACCCCGTTCGCGCTGATCACGCGGCACACGATTGATCAAACCGCGCGCGGCTTGCTGTCGGGGGTGGGGATCAAGCCGGATTGGCAGGAAAAGCCGATTGCAAAACTGTCGGGGGGCCAAAAGGCGCGGCTGGCGATGCTGGTGCTGCGGCTGTCGAACCCCAATTTCTATCTGCTGGATGAGCCGACCAACCATCTGGATATCGAAGGACAAGAGGCGTTGGAGCAAGAATTGCTGACCCAAGGGGCCACTTGCCTGCTGGTCAGCCATGACCGCAGTTTCGTGCGCGCCGTTGGCAACCGGTTCTGGCAAATCAGCGGTAAAAAGCTGATCGAGGTCGCCGACCCCGAGGCGTTTTTTGCCGCCGAGATCAAAGGCTGACGGCTGCCTTCGATTTGCGCCCCGCTGCCCCTTGGCATATCCGCCTGCCCCGTGTATGCCCCGCGTCTTATCTCACCGGAGTATTGCGATGCAGGGCAGCGCCAATCTGAACTTGATGCTGAAAGCGGCGCGCCGCGCGGGCAAAAGCCTGGTGAAAGACTTCCGCGAAGTGGAAAATCTGCAGGTCTCCACCAAAGGCCCCGGCGATTTCGTCTCAAAAGCCGACCGCGAAGCCGAACGGATGATCAAAGAAGACCTGATGGCCGCGCGCCCAACCTATGGCTGGCTGGGCGAGGAATCCACGCCCGAGGCAGGCGTGGACCCCACCCGTCGCTGGATCGTTGACCCGTTGGATGGCACCACCAATTTTCTGCACGGCATGCCGCATTGGGCAGTGTCAATCGCGTTAGAGCATAAGGGCGAGATTGTCTCGGCCGTGGTTTTCGATGCCGCCAAGGATGAAATGTTCTGGGCCGAAAAAGGTGCAGGTGCCTGGATGAACGAACGCCGCTTGCGGGTTTCAGGGCGGCGCGCGATGCATGAGGCGGTGTTTGCCACCGGCGTGCCGTTTGGCGCAAAGAAAACTCTGCCTGCCATGTTGGCCGATCTGGCGCGGCTGATGCCAGCCTGTGCCGGCGTGCGGCGTTGGGGGGCGGCATCGCTTGATCTGGCCTATGTCGCGGCGGGCCGTTTTGACGGATATTGGGAACGCGAGTTGCAGGCGTGGGATATCGCGGCAGGTATTTTGCTGGTGCGCGAGGCGGGCGGCATTGTGCAAGCGGTGCGCGAGGGCGACGATATTTTGGAAAAAGGTGCGGTTCTGTGTTCCAACGATTCGCTGTTCGCCCAATTCAGCAAAATCATCCGCAACGCCTGACGCCAGCAAATTCTTCGCCGAAGAATTTTCGCAGGCCAAGGTTTTTCCCGGACTAAGATTATTCGACGAAAAATCTTAGCGCCCAACCCGCGGTATGCTGGATTTCGCGTATTTGTATTCGGCTGCCGGATGTGGCGGATGGCCGTCGGTGCGGGCCCAGAACGCAAAGCCACCGCGCCGCAGCAAGGCGGGCACGATCAAAACCGCGCCGCCAACAAAGCCGCCGACATGGGCAAGATAGGCCACGCCATCGTTTGTTGCATTCACGCCCTGAAACAGTTGAATGCCAAACCAAACGCCCAGCACAATCCAAGCCGGGATTGCAAAGATCCTAAAAAAGATCACGAAAATAAACAGCACATCCACGCGGGCCCGCGGGAACAGCACCAGATAGCCGCCCAACACCCCGGCAATTGCCCCCGATGCGCCGATCATCGGAACACCGGATGTGGTATCCGCCGCCACTTGCAGCCCGGCGGCGGCAAAACCACTGGCCAGATAGAACAGAGCGAACCCAATATGGCCCAGCTCATCTTCCAGATTATCGCCAAATATCCATAAAAACAGCATGTTGCCCGCCAGATGCAACCAGCCACCGTGCAAGAACATATGGCTGATCGCGGTGGCAGGGCTATAGCCTGCAAGCAGGCGATCCGGCACAAGGCCCCAGTCATAAAAGAACTGGCCCAGTTGGTTGCCCCCCTGCAGCGTCAGCCAATAGGACAAAAACACCCCAATATTTACCACCAGCAGCGCATAGGTGACAAAGGGCAGCCGGCCAGACGGATTATGATCGCGGATCGGGAACATGCCGCAGTTTTCCCGATCCCACAGCCACCGTCAAGCCGCCCCAACCTCGGCCAGCAATTGCGCATTGCCGCCCGACGCGGTGGTGTCGATGCACACATGGCGTTCAAGCATGGCATGCGCCAGATCGGGCATGCCGCCAATCAGCGGCAAAATGGGGCCAGACCGCGCCGCCAGAACGCAGGCGCGCGCACGACCCCCCGGCGCATCCCCCCACCAAAGCGCGCCCGAAAAGCCTTGCAACCGCGCCAGCGCCTCGGGGGCAAGGCCGTTTGCCTCAACCGCGCGGCCACCAAGGGCGCGCATGGACTGCGCCTGCGCCGCAGCCGCCGCCTGTGACGGGCCAAGACACAAAACCGGCGCGCGCGCGATGGCGGTCAGACGATTCGACTCGCCCGTTGGTCCGGGCAACACACTGGCATGGGGGTCGCCGAACGCCTGACGGTCCAGCCCCAATTGCGCGGCAATATCCGCCTCGGCGGCGATATGGTCTTCTGGCTCCATCCCCGAAACCGGGGCCGCAGCATGGGTAAACCGCGTCACATAGGCCGGTCCACCCGCCTTGGGGCCAGTGCCAGACAGCCCTTCGCCGCCAAAGGGTTGGCTGCCCACCACCGCGCCGATCTGGTTGCGGTTGACGTAGGTGTTGCCAACCTGCAGCCGTTCGATCACCCGCTGCACCCGATCGTCAATGCGGGTGTGCAAACCAAAGGTCAGCCCATAGCCGGTGGCGTTTACCGCATCAATTACGGCATCAACTTCGCCTGCGGCAAAGGTGGCAATATGCAAGACCGGGCCAAAGATTTCGCGCGGCATTTGCGCAATCCCCGTCACACGGATCACCGTGGGGCCAACAAAAATGCCGCCCGTAGGGGCCACCAGTTCCTTGATCACCCGGCCCTCGGCGCGCGCCGCCGCGATATAGTCATGTATACCCGCAGATGCCGCGGCATCAATCACCGGGCCTACATCGGTAGACAGATGCCATGGATCGCCCAGCGCCAGATCATCCATCGCGCCAAACAGCATGTGCTGCACCGTTTGCGCCACGTCTTCTTGCACATACAAACAGCGCAGGGCCGAGCAGCGTTGGCCCGCCGACTGAAAGCTGGCCGCCAGAATATCGCGCACGGCTTGTTCGGGCAGGGCTGTGCTGTCGACCAACATGGCGTTCAGCCCGCCGGTTTCGGCAATCAACGGGGCTGTGGGGTCAAGATGCTGCGCCATGGATTTGCGGATCAGCAAGGCCGTCGCGGTTGACCCGGTAAAGGCCACCCCCGCCACCCGCGCATCACGGGTGATCGCCGCCCCAACCGCACCTCCGCCCGGCAGCAGTTGCAACGCAGGCAGCGGCACGCCTGCGCGGTGCAACAGATCAACCGCCAGCGCGGCAATCAGCGGGGTTTGCTCGGCTGGTTTGGCCACCACCGCATTGCCTGCCGCCAATGCCGCGCCAATCTGGCCCGAAAAGATCGCCAGCGGAAAGTTCCACGGGCTGATACAGGCAATCACGCCGCGTGCGGGGTTCGCAAGCCCCTCGGCGGCATCGGCGTAATAACGCAGAAAATCAACAGCTTCGCGCAGCTCGGCCACCGCATCCGCCAGCGTTTTGCCGGCTTCACGCGCCAAAATCGCAAAAATCTTGCCAAAATCAGCCTCGTAAAGGTCGGCGGCTCGGCGCAGCACGGCCGCGCGGGTGGCGGCAGGCGCCTCCCAGATCCGGGCCGCAGCCATTGCAGTGGTCACATCGGCCAAGTCTGCGGGCGTCACCTGACCGATGGGCGCGCCGGTTGCCGGGTTGTGCAGATCAACCACCGCAGCCCCGATAACGGCACCCACAATCATCGGCCCGGCACTGAACTTTGCGCTGACATGCAGGCTGCGGGCGGCCTCGATCTGTGCCAGATCAACCGCATCGGTCAAATCCCAGCCGTGCGCGTTTTCCCGCGCCCCAAACAGCCGGGGGCCGGTGGTAATCAAAGGATTGGCCACCGATGCCATTGCCGCGACAGCAGACAGCGGACAGGCGGCCACCACCGCCGGGGGCACCTCGGCATTGACGATCTGGTTTACGAACGACGAATTCGCGCCGTTTTCCAACAACCGCCGCACCAGATAGGCCAGCAAATCGCGGTGCGCCCCGACGGGCGCATAAATCCGGCAGCGGGTGGCGTGATCTTGCAGCACGATGTCGTGCAACCGCTCTCCCATGCCATGCAAGCGCTGGAATTCAAACGCGGTTTTATCCTGTGCCATTTGCAGAATAGCGGCCACGGTATGGGCGTTATGGGTGGCAAATTGCGGATAAATCCGGTCGGTCATGCCCAGCAATTTGCGGGCATTGGCAATATAGGACACATCGGTTGATTGTTTGCGGGTGAACACCGGAAACGACGTCAGGCCCAACACTTGGGCGCGTTTCACCTCGGCGTCCCAATAGGCGCCTTTGACCAGCCGCACCATAATGCGGCGATCAAGCCGGACCGACAGCGCATAAAGCCAGTCAATCACCGCCCCCGCGCGCCGCCCATAAGCCTGCACGACAACGCCAAAACCATCCCACCCTGCCAGCGACGGATCCGACAGCACCGCCTCGATCACCTCAAGGGACAGCGCCAGACGGTCGGCCTCTTCGGCATCAATGTTGAACCCCAGCCCCGCCGCCCGCGCGAGGCCCGCCAGCGCGCGCACCCGCGGCACCAGTTCAGCCATCACCCGGTCGCGTTTGGCCACTTCATAGCGCGGATGCAGCGCCGACAGTTTCACCGAAATGCCGGGATTGCTGCGAATGTCACCTTTGGTCGCCGCCCCGGCGATCGACGTTATGGCCGCCGAATACGACAGATGATAGCGCCGCGCATCGGCTTCGGTGCGCGCGGCCTCACCCAGCATGTCATAGCTGTAGGTGTAGCCTTGCGCTTCGGACTCGCGGGCGCGTTTCATTGCTTTTTCGATGGTTTCACCCAAAACGAAATTGCGTCCCATCTCTTTCATCGCGCGGGTAACGGCGGTGCGGATCACCGGCTCGCCCAACCGTTTGACCGCCGCTTTCAGATGGCCGACCACGCCGACCCGGTCTTCGTCCAGCACTTTGCCGGTCAGCATCAGCGCCCATGTGGAGGCGTTGACCAAAGACGAGGCCGATTTACCCAAATGCCGCCCCCAATCCGACGGCGCAATCTTATCCTCAATCAGCGCATCCATGGTGGTCGCATCCGGCACCCGCAGCAATGCCTCGGCCAGACACATCAACGCGATGCCTTCGTCGGTGGACAGGCCGTATTCGGCCAAAAACACTTCCATCAACCCCGGCTTGACCGACGCCCGGATGCGGGACACCAAATCCGCCCCGGCGGCCGTAATCTGCGCGCGCGCCGGGGCATCCAGACCCGCCTGCGCGATCAAGTCTGCCACCAATCCGGCTTCATCAGCCAGACTGCCGGTTTCGATCACGGTCCAACTTTGGCTTTCACGGCTTGGCATCGGGCGACTCCTGTCATTTGGGCGATCATAGCGCAGGTTTGACAGGCTGTTGTCCCGAAGATACTAAAATTTGCAGGCGATATGATCGGATAACAGGGAAATTTTATGCCAAATGACCAGCCAGACATTGACCGCTTTGACCACGCCATCCTGCGCGTGTTGGCTACCGAAGGCCGGATTACCGCCACCGAACTGGCCCGCCGCATAGGCCTGTCCAAATCACCGACCCAAGCCCGGATGAAGCGGCTGGAAGATGCGGGCGTGATCACGGGCTACCGCGCCTGCCTAAGCCCCGACCTGATGGGGCTGTCGCACATAGCCTTTGTCGAAGTGCGCCTGTCCGACACCCGCGAGGCCGCCCTGCAGGCCTTTAACAAAGCCGCCCTGCTGATCCCCGAATTGGAACAATGCCACATGATCGCCAGCCGGTTCGACTACTTGCTGAAAATTCGCACCAAAAGCATTCAAGACTATCGCCGCGTTCTGGCCGATCATATCTCGGCACTGCCAAATGTCGCCAGCACGTCTACTTATGTGGCGATGGAGGCGGTGAAAGAGGTGTTTTAGCTGGTGCCCGCGGCCGGACTTGAACCGGCACGACCTTGCGATCGGGAGATTTTAAGTCTCATGTGTCTACCATTTCACCACGCGGGCAGCGCGGGGGTCAGCATAGAGACCTGCGCGGCGGCGTAAAGCCATCAGATTGCTGCAGCGCCGCAATTGACAGTCCGCGCGGGGCAACCTCATATGTGCGCGACCAATCGCCAAGGAAGTTTTCTATGAAAAAAGTCTATCCAACCGCGGCGGCTGCGCTGGATGGCGTGCTGTTTGACGGCATGTTTATCGCCAGCGGCGGATTTGGCCTGTGCGGCATTCCTGAATTGCTGATCGCGGCCATCCGGGATGCCGGCACCAAAGACCTGACGATTGCGTCCAACAACGCGGGCGTCGATGGCTTTGGCTTGGGGCAGTTGCTTGAATCCCGGCAGGTTAAGAAAATGATCTCGTCCTATGTGGGCGAAAACGCTGAATTCATGCGGCAATATCTGTCGGGCGAATTGGAGCTGGAATTCAACCCGCAAGGCACTTTGGCGGAACGATTGCGCGCCGGGGGGGCTGGCATTGCCGGGTTTTACACGCGCACCGGTGTTGGCACGGTGATCGCTGATGGCAAGGATCACAAGGAGTTCAACGGCCAGACCTATATTCTGGAAACCGGCCTTGTGGCCGATCTGGCCATCGTCAAGGCATGGAAGGCTGATCCGTCGGGCAATCTGGTGTTTCGCAAGACCGCGCGCAATTTCAACCCGCCTGCCGCCACATCGGGCAAAGTCTGCATCGCCGAGGTGGAAGAGATTGTGCCCTTGGGCGCGCTGGATCCCGACAGCATCCATTTGCCCGGCATCTATGTGCACCGCATTGTGCAGGGCACACATGAAAAACGCATCGAAAACCGCACCACCCGGCAAAAGGAAACCCTGTAATGTGGGATCGCAACCAAATGGCACAGCGCGCTGGCCGCGAATTGCAAGACGGCTGGTATGTGAACCTTGGCATCGGCATTCCAACGCTGGTGGCCAATTACATCCCGCAAGGTGTTGAAGTGACGCTGCAATCGGAAAACGGCATGCTGGGCATGGGGCCGTTTCCCTTTGCAGGCGAAGAAGACCCCGATCTGATCAATGCGGGCAAACAGACCATCACCGAACTGCCGCAAACCGCCTATTTCGATTCTGCGCAAAGTTTTGCGATGATCCGCGGCGGCAAAATCGCCATGGCCATCCTTGGCGCGATGGAGGTAAGCGAAGCCGGCGATCTGGCCAACTGGATGATTCCGGGCAAGCTGGTCAAAGGTATGGGCGGGGCGATGGATCTGGTCGCCGGTGTGGGCCGCGTGGTGGTGGTGATGGATCACACGTCAAAACATGGCGAATCCAAAGTGCTGAAAGCCTGCACTTTGCCACTTACCGGGCGGGCCGTGGTCAACCGCATCATCACCAATCTGGGCGTGCTGGATGTTGTGCCGGGCGGATTGCGGCTGATTGAATGCGCCGATGGCGTCAGCGAAGCAGACTTGCGCGCCGCAACCGAGGCTTACATCCTGCCTTAAGACGCAGTCACTTTGGCGAAAATACCTCGGGGGGTGAGTGCGCCGGACTGGGGTGCGCAGGACTGGGG
>JANPLZ010000157.1:0-3571 GCA_031422555.1 Cypionkella sp.
CGCGTGCCGGTGGTGCTGGTCGGTGACATAGATCGCGGCGGGGTGATCGCGCAGATTGTCGGCACCCAAGCCGTGCTGGACCCGGACGACAATGCGATGATCGCCGGGTTTATCATCAACAAATTTCGCGGCGATCCCAGCTTGTTCGAAGGTGGCTATCAGATGATAGCGGCGCGCACGGGATGGCGCGGTTTTGGCGTTGTGCCGTATTTTGGCGCAGCCCACCGCTTGCCCGCCGAAGACGCGCTTGATCTGCCCAAGGGCGGTGGCACGGGCAGCCTGCACATCGCCGCACTGGTGTTTTCGCGCATCGCCAATTTTGACGATCTGGACCCGCTGTCACAAGAACCCGGTGTGCGGTTGACGATGGTGCAGGCGGGCCAACCTGTTCCGGTTTGTGATCTGGTGATCTTGCCGGGGTCGAAATCAACCCGGGCTGATCTGGCCTACTTGCGCGGTATGGGCTGGGATGTTGATCTCGCGGCGCATGTGCGTCGCGGTGGCCATGTCTTGGGGATTTGCGGCGGCTATCAGATGCTGGGGCAATGGATCGACGATCCAGATGGCATTGAAGGCACGTCTGGCAAAACGGCGGGCCTCGGCCTGTTGGACGTCGCCACCACGATGACGCCGCACAAACATCTGACCCGGGTGCAGGCCAGCCATGTGGCCACCGACACCGTGATCAGCGGCTATGAAATTCACATCGGCCAAAGCGATGGCCCCGATCGCGCGCGGCCGTTTGCCCGGATAGACGGGCTGCCTGAAGGTGCGATATCGGCCTCCGGCCGCGTCATGGGCAGTTATTTGCATGGCATGTTTTCCGGCGACAGCTTTCGGTCAAAATTTTTGGTACAACTTGGCGTGCCGCCGTCTGGGGCCAGCTATTCTGCCGCGGTTGAAGAAACGCTGGATGCGCTGGCGGGGCACCTTGAGGCCAGTTTGGACATTAGCGCGCTTTTTGCTTTGGCGCGCTAGGGCGCTCATTTCAATCGTCTTTGCAATTTAAGTACGTTGTGCAGAAACTGGGGTTGGGGTCCAACGCGCGCCGGATACCCCGCATTTGGCGGCGCTCTGCCACCCGAAAGGTCCTTGACAAACACGCCCAGCCTGCCTGGTTTGGCGGCCGATCCGGCAACAGCACTGGCATTCAAGGATTGGTCTTGCCAGTTCCGACTGGCGTTCGGCAACGATTATTCCCAGTTCTATCAGACTGACGCGACGCTGCAAAAGCTGCGGACCAGAACCGGGCTGATGACGTTTGATGCGGTAGAGTCTGGCGGATTTGCCGCCCGCTGCCAACCGAACGGTCTTACACCGGGTCCAAAAATATTCTGCATACCGTCGGCGCAAAAAGCTGAACTTGCCGGATTGACTACATTTGGAACATTCCATAAAAGACTGGAACGTTCCATATTGCTGGGTGAGTCGGATGCGCAGGTTACGGGTTAATGCAGGCACAAGCGTTCGCAGAAGGCTTGACCATGTTTTTTCGGGGCCGAATTTACGGCCAGATCGACGGCTGTCGGTAACAGGGTGTTGCGCTGATAAAACCACGGCCCATCGCCCTTGCACCAGTGGTGCTTTTTGATGACGAAACTTGTAACCGGATCGCAGGCCGCAGCGCGTATTGCCGACGGCGCGGTGGTATCGGTGTCATCGTCATCTGCCCTAGGCTGCCCGGATGCCGTGTTGCGGGCCATTGGCGCGCAGTTTGACGACTGTGGCCACCCGCGCAATCTGACCGTGCTTAGCCCGATAGCGGCGGGCGATATGTACGGCGTCAAGGGCATTGATCACATTGCCAAAGACGGGTTGCTGGCGCGGATCATCGCGGGGTCTTATCCGTCGGGGTCATCCAATCTGCCAATGCCCGCCATTTGGCAAATGATCGTTGAAGACCGCATTGCCGCCTATAACGTGCCGTCCGGCATCCTGTTCGACATGCACCGCGATGTCGCAGCGTTGAAGCCCGGCGTGATGACCAAAGTTGGTCTTGATACTTTTGTTGACCCTATCCGCGAAGGCTGTGCGATGAACGCGCGCGGCGCGGCAAACCCGATTGTGCAGCGCGCCGAATTTGGTGGCGAGACTTGGCTGCACTTCCCCAACATCGTGCCCCATGTCTGCATCCTGCGCGCCACAACGGCGGATGAGCGCGGCAATCTGACTTATGAACACGAAGGCGCATATCTTGGCGGCCTTGACCAAGCCATCGCGGTGCGTAACCACGGCGGGCTGGTGATCGCTCAGGTCAAACGCATGACGGCTGCCGGATCCTTGCGCCCGCATGACGTGCGCGTGCCGGGGCATCTGGTTGATCTGATCGTGCTGGACCCGGAGCAGAAACAAACTACCGAAACCCCGCATGACCCGGCCATTTCGGGCGAGATCATTCGCCCTTGGGCCAGCTTTGCCCTTGCCGACCACGGCGTTGAAAAGGTGATTGCGCGGCGGGCGGCGATGGAACTGCGCGGCGGAATGACGGCAAACCTTGGGTTTGGCATATCGGCGATGGTGCCGCGCATCTTGCTGGAGGAAGGCCACCCGCAGGCCGTGACCTGGGCAATTGAACAGGGTGCGGTGGGCGGCATGCCGTTGACCGGCTTTGCCTTTGGCTGCGCGTCGAACGCCGATGCCTATATGCCCAGCCCAAACCAGTTCACCTATTTCCAAGGCGGCGGCTTTGACATGACCTTCCTGTCGTTCATGGAAGTGGATGTCGAGGGCAACGTAAACGTATCGAAACTGGGAAAAAAGCCGTATCTGACCGCCGGTTGCGGTGGCTTTGTCGATATCACCGCGCATGCCAAAAAGATCGTGTTTTCGGGCTGGTTCGAAGCCGGGGCGGACATCGCGCTGAGCGATCAGGGCCTTTCCGTCACCAAACCCGGCAAATTCACCAAGATGGTCGATGCCGTTGAACATGTCACCTTTTCCGGCAACCGCGCCCGCGCGCAGCGGCAGGACGTGATGTATATCACCGAACGTTGCGTGATCCGGCTGATGGCTGACGGATTGGTTGCGACCGAAATTATGCCCGGCATCGACCCCGCCCGCGACATTGTGGCCGCAAGCCATGGCCGCGTGCGCGTGGCGGAAAACGCCATCACCTTGCCGCTATCCTTGCTGGGCAAAGGCCCGATGGGGTGGCAACCATGAGTGCGTTGCACCTCCACATTCGCGGCCCCATTGCCGAACTGCGATTGGATAACCCGGCCAAGCTGAACGCGTTTACGGTTGGGATGCTGCAAAGCCTTGATCAGCATTGCGCGGCGATTGACCGAAACCCCGATATCCGCTGCGTGATCGTCAACGCGGAAGGCGACCGCGCCTTTTGCACCGGGGCCGATATCAACGCTTGGGGTGATCTGACGCCAGCCGAATTTGCGCGCGCTTGGGTGCGCGATGGTCACCGGATATTTGACCGGCTGGCCCGGCTGTCGAAACCCACTATTGCGGCCCTGTCGGGCCATGCTTTTGGTGGCGGGCTAGAGCTTGCCGCCGCATGTGACATCCGGGTGATGGTGCCAAAGGCTAGCCTCGCACTCCCCGAGGCGGGCGTTGGCAT
>JANPLZ010000158.1:0-1906 GCA_031422555.1 Cypionkella sp.
TTCATCAGCCACAAACTTGATACCGGCTCGGCCTTGGGCGAGGCGATGGAAGCCACGCTAACCGATCTTGACGGATTTTTCACCTTCGTCGTCGGCACCAAAAACGGCTTTGGCGTGGTGCGTGATCCCATTGCCTGCAAACCCGCCGTCATGGCCGAAACCGATCAATACGTTGCCTTCGGGTCAGAATACCGCGCCTTGGTCAACCTGCCCGGCATCCTCGACGCCCGCGTGTGGGAGCCCGAACCCGCCACCGTTTACTTCTGGGAACGCTAAGATGCAGACCTTTGATCTGGAGGCGCAGGGCCTGCGCGCCCTGAATTCCACCCTGCACGCCCTGCGCGGCACCACGAATGAGGTGGCATGGGAAATCATCAACCCCAAGGGCAGCCACGCCATCGCGGTCGGTGTTGACGCGCCCCTTGATATCACCGTGCGCGGATCAACAGGCTATTACTGCGCGGGCATGAACAAACACGCCACCATCCGCGTCAAAGGCTCGGCTGGCCCCGGTGTTGCAGAAAACATGATGTCGGGCACCGTCATCATCGAAGGCGACGCCAGCCAATACGCTGGTGCCACGGGCAACGGCGGCCTGCTGGTGATCAAAGGCAACGCAAGTTCTCGCTGCGGCATTTCGATGAAGGGCATTAACATCGTCGTGCACGGCAACATCGGCCATATGTCCGCCTTCATGGCGCAATCGGGCAACCTTGTGGTGCTGGGCGACGCGGGCGATGCGTTGGGTGACAGCCTTTATGAAGCGGGCATGTTTGTGCGCGGCAAAGTGAAATCGCTGGGCACCGATTGCATTGAAAAAGAAATGCGCCCAGAACATCTGGCCCTGCTGGCAGACCTGCTAAAACGCGGTGAGGCGGATCATCTGGCCAAACCAAGTGATTTCAAACGCTACGGCTCCGCCCGCAAGCTTTATACCTTCAACATCGACAACGCGTCCTCTTACTAAGGCCAACGAATGAGCGATTTTCCCCACACCCCGCCCAAACAAAGCTGGACCTTCAGCAATGATGTGAATGCCGAAATCCGCCGCGCTGCCGCCACCGGCATCTACGATATTCGCGGTGGCGGATCGAAACGCAAACTGCCGCATTTCGACGATCTGCTGTTTCTCGGCGCATCCATCTCCCGCTACCCGCTGGAAGGCTACCGCGAGAAATGCGCCACTGACGTCTGGCTTGGCACAAGACACGCCAAAAAACCCATCCACCTTGAAATCCCCGTCACCATCGCAGGCATGTCTTTCGGCGCGCTGTCTGGCCCGGCAAAAGAAGCCTTGGGGCGCGGTGCTACCCTCGCCGGAACCTCAACCACCACAGGCGACGGCGGCATGACGATCGAAGAACGCGGCCATTCCAAAACCCTTGTCTACCAATACCTGCCAAGCCGCTACGGCATGAACCCCGATGATCTGCGCCGCGCCGATGCCATTGAAATCGTCGTCGGCCAAGGTGCCAAACCCGGCGGCGGTGGCATGCTTTTGGGCCAAAAGATTTCCGACCGCGTCGCCCAAATGCGCAACCTGCCCAAAGGCATCGACCAGCGTTCCGCCTGCCGCCACCCCGATTGGACCGGCCCCGATGATCTGGAAATCAAGATCATGGAAATCCGCGAAATCACCGATTGGGAAAAGCCGATCTACGTCAAAATCGGCGGCGCACGCCCCTATTATGACACGGCCCTCGCCGTCAAAGCCGGGGCCGATGTCGTCGTGCTGGACGGTATGCAAGGCGGCACCGCTGCCACGCAAGATGTGTTCATCGAAAACGTCGGCATGCCCATCCTCGCCTGCATCCCCCAAGCCGTGAAAGCCCTGCAAGACCTCGGCCTGCACCGCGAAGTGCAGCTGATCGTATCGGGCGGCATCCGCACCGGGGCCGATGTGGCA
>JANPLZ010000159.1:0-44976 GCA_031422555.1 Cypionkella sp.
CAAGCGCAAACATTTCCTAGCCCATTGGGCGGTCTATGACACGCAAATGAACCTGCCAGTGGTCTATCTGATGGATATCGAGGACAGCGGCAAAAAACCCTTGCCGAACGATGACAGGCGCTGGCCGCTGCTGCAATCGCACCTGATGGCGCAATCGCTGGCGGGGCTGAAACTGCTTACGATTGCCCAAGGTGTGGACAAGGATTTTGCGGGCCTGCACCCAAAACGTCTGCGCCGCATCACCCTGGGGCCGATGCACAGTCATGACTTCACCCTGCAATCGGGGCCGATTTCCCAAGTGCTGGCCGATGCCAATGCGCCGGATGGCAATGATTGGGCGATGGTCTG
Organism: Cypionkella sp.; assembly: GCA_031422555.1. Classification (GTDB taxonomy): domain Bacteria; phylum Pseudomonadota; class Alphaproteobacteria; order Rhodobacterales; family Rhodobacteraceae; genus JANNAT01. The sequence continues at coordinate 349 of JANPLZ010000159.1, forward strand.
GACGGTGGAAGATCTGGTTTCGGAGCGCGAGGAACAAGTCGAAGACGGCTGGTTTTCCACCACCGAGCGGCAGGTTTTCAAACTTGACCCGTTCAATGGCGCCGATACCGGCACCACGCGGACAGAGCGCATGGTTATTTTGCCCGAACGCCCCTATCAGGTGCTGGCAGAGCTGAACCCGCCCGGCTTTCGCGATGTGCGAAAATTTGTGGTGGGCGACGCGGGCCGGATCATGCCGGCGTAACCAAAGGACAAGCCAATGACGAAATGCCAGTTCTATCGGGTCGAGACGAAAGTGCAGCGCACCAACGCGCATTATCCCGGGGCCCGCGAATTCGCCCCCCAACGCGTTGCGGTGGCCTATTGCGTGCATCCTGCCAGTGTGGCCCCCAAAGACGGGGCTAAGGTGTTGAATTGTCGTGGTGATCTGGCTGCTTGCCTGATTGCGGATAAACTGTAAGAGGCCGGATATGTCAGCTGCGCGCGATACGATGGAACTGCAAGAGGCCAGCATTCGAGCGCATTATGATGCCGCACTGGCGCTGGTGACCGGGTTCGATCACGCGCCGCGACTGGCCAAGGCGGTTGATGCGGTTGCAACCGAACGCTCACCGGGCATTGGCACGCGGCCTAGGTTTCGCTCGACCACGCCGGGGCTGGTGACGCGGTCAACCGTGCGACCGGGGGGCGTGCGGCTGATCGAACGGGTGGAGGGCTTGGGTGATGGCCTGATGTCGCCTCTGCAATCGCAGGCCCTTGGCGCGATGCGGCGGGGTCTGGCGATTGCCTTTGCAATGGGCGACGCTTTTGGCGCCCAATCCGGGTTGGTCGAGTTGAAAAAGGCCAATCTGGAAGGCCGTTTGCTCGATTTGCGTAAGCAAGAATTTACCGAATTGCTGGCCGCCGACGCTTTGATGCAACTATACGTTTTTGCCAATGCCACCGCGTTCTTGCTGGCCCCACATATGGGGACGGTGGCTGTCGAAGTGGGGGCGGTCGACGAAGTGTTAACCGACAATGCCGCGTTGGCGCTGCAAGGCGCACTTTGGGAATTGGATCAGGACATCGGCGCGCTGGCCAGCGACGAGCCGCGCCTGATTGCGGTGATTTCCGCCTTTTGCGAGGCGCTGATGGCCCGCGTCGCCCTGCGCGCCACGGGCGCTGCGCGGCTGGAAGCGTTTACTGCGGGGTCTTGGCGCGTAGAGGCCGATAAACTGGCCATCGCCGGGTTCAAACCTGCGCGCGCGGCTAAAGGCGGCGCTTTGACGATGCAGTTCAAAAAGCCTTCCGAAGTGGTGGGCAATCATATTGCGAAATACCAAAGCCTGCGTTTGGCTAAAATGCTGATGGCCTATGATTTTGACCGCAAACTGAATCCCTTTGCCGAATTGGGCGGGTTTATCTTTACTTTTATGGGCGACGGCAAACCGGGCACGGGAAAAACGACGCTGATTCAGATGATGGCTGGCCTGCTCGATGGGTATTGTAAAACTGCGGGCTATCCGTTTCGGTATCAGAATTTTTCAATTGATCAGATTGACAGCTATCAGGGCAAATCGGGCCAAAACGCAAAGGCCTTCATTGATAATGTGATTGATCCCGGCGTGATTGCCTTTGGCACGATTGACGACATTGATCAGGTCGCCGGAAAACGCGGTGATCGGCAATCCTCGGCTGGGCAACAAGAGGTGACGGCAGTTTTCATGAGTGCTTTTGCCGGGGCAAATACAGTGGTTCGCGGCAATTGCACATTTGGGATGTTTTCCAATTATCCAGAAAATGTCGATGATGCCCTGCGCCAACGTGCAGGGGCGCGGTTTTTGGTAGATGGTCCACAAAGTCGGGAAGACTATATCGACATTCTGGCGCTGCTTCTTGGGAAAAATCACGCGATACCTTTGGGAAGTCACGACTTGTTTGCAGCGCAAGAAATCAAAAAAGCGGTGACAGCCAGCTTTGAAGGGTATTCAAAACCGCACGAAGAGGGATTGATCAAGGTTTGGCACAAAGTGCAATCGGACATTGGTGCGCTGGACACATTGGCCAAGCTGGGCACTTATCTGAAAGCCATTCAGACGGCGGATGATCGCTTTACCGGGCGGGCGATAAAAAACATCACTGATGCCGTCAAAGTGCGCGCCATGGATTTTGAGTTGCCCGATGAATGGATGGAAAATCCGGGTCTGTTCCTGTTCAAAGGATATGATGAAAAGCTGGCAATGATAAAAGGGCTGACCATGCCCATCACGGTTGAAATGGTTATCCAGGAAATCAACCGCTATGCCGATAGCGAATTTCGCTATGCCGACAAGTCGGACGAAGTGGCAATTGCCAATCTGGTGCGTGACTTTGGCCGACAGGAAGAGGCGAAGCGGCGGTATTTGGAGGGCAAGGCGTGAAACGCCTGATCCAGAAAGGCTTGATGTTTGGCAATCTTGTCGAGATTTCGTCTCCACAATTGGTTGAACGCTATAACCGGGCGTTAAAACATCTGGCGGGCAAGCAGACCAAGCTGACCGATTTCCATATTGATATATCGGGCTATTCGCCAGAAATAGGTGACGAACTTGGGGATGATCTGTATCTGAATCCGAATGGCTGCAATCGGCAGTTTATTTTGCTGACCACCAGCCAAAAATCCGCACCTTTGCTGAATATGAAATTCTCGACAGCGCGCGGAATTTTGCAGCAATTCTTCGACGCCAATGATTCTCAGCTTTTTGCCCTGACCGCGCGTGATGCTGTGGCAGGTGAATTGCAAGGATCGGTTTACGAGATGTCCAGCGCCGCCAAGCTGTTGGATATACGGCAAATTACTGTCGAAGCTGACACGATTGGCGGCCATGTGGCCGAGGCTGACAAGCTGGCCAAGCTGATTGATCGGTTTCGTCAGGAACCCGATGGCTGGCGTGATGACCTGCTGGTCGCCGATATGATCGGCTTGGCCAAAAAGACCGGCGATGTTACCCGGGTGCCAATTTCATTGCCCGCAATGACGTTCCAGCAGCCCAGTTTCTGGACCAGTCATTTCGGTGGTCTTTATGTGTTTCGGGATATAAAGCTGCCAGCGCTGATATCATCGATGCCGCGTGGATCTTTGGGCGCGATGCCGATCTCGCCAGTCATGGATATAACAGAGCGCAATCAAATCGCTGAATGGCTGGAACGCAACGGGCTGGTCGAACCCATAGTGCAGGCAAGGGGTATGGATGCAGCCGGTGTTTTGCGCCAGAAGATGGATTTCATTCTGGTCGATGCCGCGGACGCACTTAACCTTGATATTGGCGATGCGCGGCGCACTGAATTGCGAAAAATCGCCTATCGGTTGGGGGATAGTTTACCGGATGAATTCATCGGGCTTGCAGCTTTGTTGCGCTGGGTTGAAGGTGCGGGGGATTGGCCAAGGATCACCAGCGAACACAAAGCGTATTTCTACACTTTGCGCGCCGCAGCGGGGCCGTTTCGGGATCTGGTGAATATGCTATTGTCAGAACTTGCGCCGATGGACGTGCGGCAGATGTTTATTGTGCATAAGGAATTATTCTACACGCACTATACCGGATGGTCTGATCGCAAACGCCAATATGTCGCCGATTTTCTTGAACGGGAATATAAAGTCGACGCACAGGGCGCGCGTGAGGCGTTATTTGGTCCAGAGCCGTCGATGGATCTGCGCCAAAGGCCCGAGCCGAAGGCGGCGCGTGATGTCGGTTCAGTCGTCGGCCCTTGGGGCGCAGTAAATCGGGGGCGGGGATGATAGCCATTATCAGACTGGTGGTTTTTGGCTTTTTGGGACTAAGCGTTCTTTATATCCTGATCTCGCTTTACTCCCAATCTGTTCGGCGCGAGTCTTTGGAAAAAAAGTTCGATGCGGGCGGTATTGAAGGTGAGCGGGACGCCTATATTACTGAGGGCATGATAGCCTATCAAAAAGGCTTGCGGCGGCAGTTGATTTGGTTGGTCTATATTGTGCCAATGGGCGTGATTGCTGTGACTGTTTATCTGGTAAACTACCAATAAGGAGATTCCCTGATGTGGACCTATGCAAAGTGGACTTTTCGGGTCTTGCTGATTTTATTGATTGGCGGTTTTCTGCACTACACGTTGCCCCAGCATGATATTGTCAGGATCACGAATACGTATAATCGGCTGACAACGGTTGGGTCAGAAAATTCATGGGCCTATTCGGTTCCGGATACCGGCACTGCGGAAAGTACAACAACCCGGGACATTCGCTTTATTGACGCCGCGTTTGAGGATAATTCGGTCATCGTTTATCGGAACGAAGATACCGGTTGGGTCTGGCCGCCGTATTTCAAGTATGACAGCTCCAATTTGCAGGCCGAGGCAGGCAATTTGAAATCAGCCCAAGCCGCGCCGAAATGGGTATCGGTGACGCATTATGGCTGGCGGTTTCCATTCCTGTCGATTTACCCCAACGCGGTCAGCGTCAAAGAGGTGGCAGGGCCCGATGTGCGGATCATTCCTTGGGTGAATATTGTGGTTCTGATCGCGTTAGCGCTGGGCGTTTTCATGCTGCGGCGGATGTGGCAGCAGTTTTGGGAACGCACTGTTGAACCCGCTGTGGCCGAAGTTGGCCAAACCTGGGATGGGGTAGAGGCCAGCGCAGGCGCGGCCGCCGGGTCGGCCAAAGGCATGTTTGGACGCATCGGCGCATGGCTTGCCACATGGCGGGGCAAACCCAAAAAGTAAGGTGCGCCGATCTGGCAGGGCGGTTGCGCTGCCAGATCAAGAACCGCTAGCTGCGCAGCACCCCGCCGGTGGCCTTGGTGACTTTTTCGATGATCTTGGCGCAAACGGCGTCAATTTGCGCTTCGGTCAGGGTCTGGTCGGTTGGCTGCAGCCGCACCGTAAATGCGATGGATTTCTTGCCCACCCCCATTTGTGCCGCCGCCTTTTCGCCGGTGAACTGATCGAAAATCCGCGCGGTTTCAATCAGGGATTTGTCCGCGCCCATGGCAGCGTTGATTGCGGTCACCGCGTCGACACCCGCGTCGACGACAAAGGCAAAGTCGCGGTCAACGGCCTGTAAATCCGACAGCACCAAGGCTGGTTTTGTCGGCGATTTTGTCTTTGGCATCGGCACCGCGGCGATCAGAACCGTAAATGCCATGGCAGGGCCTTTGACGCCCATTTCGGCCAGAGTTTTGGGATGAACCTCGCCAAAACTGGCCATTATCGTTGGCCCAAGGCCAAGCGCGCCCGATCGGCCCGGATGCCACCACGCCGCCACTTTACGCGAAATCTGGGCCCGCGCCGGGGCACCGATGGCGGCAAGAACCGCTTCGACATCGGCTTTGGCATCAAAAACATCAACGCTGCGGCGGGCAGTATGCGGATCGCGGGGGCCGGATTGCCCCACCAACAGCCCGGTGGCCTGCACCTGCTGATCGCCGGGTTCTGGGCCGAAAAACACCGGACCAACCTCGAACAAGGCCATGTCTGCGAAACCGCGCGCCTGATTGCGGGCGGCGGCGCGCAAAAGACCGGGCAGCAAATCCGGGCGCATATGAGTCATCTCCGAACTGATCGGATTGGCAACCCGCAGCGCATCGCTGCCACCGCCGAACAACGTTGCCGCCGCTTGGTCGATAAAGCTGTAAGTCACGCATTCATTATAGCCCAAAGCCGCAAGGGTGCGGCGCGCGGTGCGTTCGCGGGATTGCAACGGTGTCAGAATAGGCTTTGGCACGCCGGATTGTGGGCGCGGCAGCGGTTTGCCCAGCAGTTTGGTCAGGCTGGCGATGCGCGCGATTTCTTCGATCAGATCAGCGTCGCCCAACACGTCCGGCCGCCAGCTGGGCGGGGTGGCCAGTGCGCCGTCAAGGGTAAACCCCAAGGATTCTAACGTTTTGCGCTGATCTGCCTCGGGGATTTCCATACCGACAAGGCGGGTCACACGCGCGGGATCAAGCCGATAGGCGCGGGTGGTATCGGGGGCCGCGCCGTCTTGGGCGATGTCGCTGGCCTCGCCGCCACACAGATCAAGGATCATTTGGCAGGCCAAATCCAACCCCGGCAGGGTGAACGCCGGGTCAATGCCGCGTTCAAAGCGATAGCGCGCATCCGAGTTGATTTTCAGCGCCCGCCCTGTGGTGGCAATGGTGATCGGGTCCCAATAGGCGGCTTCGACAAAAACATCGGTGGTGTCCGGGCTGCACCCTGATGCCTCGCCCCCCATGATACCGGCAAGGGATTCGACGCCGTTGTCGTCAAAAATCGCCATTTGTCCGGGGCGCAAGCTGTAGGTTTTGCCATCAAGGGCGGCGAACTGTTCCCCGCCGACGGTCAGATCAACGCGCAGCGGGCCGTGAACCTTGGCCACGTCAAAAACGTGCAATGGACGATTTAGGCCGAAGGTGAAATAATTGGTGATATCGACAAGGGTTGAAATCGGCCGCAAACCGATGGCCTTCAACCTGTCGGCAAGCCATGCCGGCGACGGCCCGTTTTTGACGCCGATGATCGTGCGACCAGCGAAATGCGGGCAGGCATTGGTTTTCAGCGCTGGCGCGATTTGCACGCGCACGGGGTTGGCAACGCTGGCGGTGATCATCGGGATCGACAAGGGTTTCAGACTGCCCAAGCCGCGCGCCGCCAGATCGCGGGCAACGCCGCGCACGCCCAACGCATCTGGGCGGTTGGGGGTAATCTTGATATGGATCATCGGATCGTTGATGCCGCGATAATCGATGAACCGCATGCCAAGCGGCGCATCGGCGGGCAGATCAATGATGCCGTCATGATCATCCGACAGCATCAATTCGCGTTCCGAACACAGCATGCCGTTGGATTCCACGCCGCGAATCACGCCGGGTTTCAAATCTACCCCGGTTCCGGGCACAAAAGTGCCGACGGGGGCGAACACTCCGATCAGCCCGGTGCGCGCATTGGGGGCGCCACAGACAACCTGCACTTCGGCAACCACACCATCCGGTCCGTCCGGCCATGTGGCCACGCGGCACAGCCGAAGCCGGTCGGCATTGGGATGGGGAACCGCCTCGATCACTCGGCAGATACGAAAGGCCCCCAGTTTTTCTGCTGGATTTTCAACGCCTTCCACTTCAAGCCCCAGATCGGTCAACGCATACAGGATATCGGCCAGCGGGGCAGTGGTTTCAAGGTGATCTTTCAGCCAAGACAGGGTGAATTTCATCGCAAGCGCCTTTGGAATGTGCAGAAAACCAGTTACCGCATCGGCGCGCAAAGGGAAAGCCAGACACGCGCGGTTTCCGATATGGAAACGGGTTGTCCCAATTTTGGGACCAGTATTGCCATAATCTGCCCGCTCCGATGCGGTAGACCAGTCGCATGATGGACCCAATGTTTGACATACCCAAAGACCGCAAACGCATCAGCGCGGGCAAAGTTTGCCTGCTGCTGGGGCTGACCGCGTTGCTTTACATAATGATTTCGCACGAATTTGGTTCAGTGACCCAAGCCTTGGTTGCGGTTAAACCATAGGGCTGCCGCCCGACCTGGTCAAATACGGCGCAATATCTGGTGATCCGCTGTGGTGGGCATCAAGCCAGGGCAACGCCCGGTGGCGCAAGATTTGCATGATCAACTGCAGGGTTGCCGGATCGTCATGGATATCCAGATAGACCAAACTGGCGTGCGCAGGGCCAACCGTTGGCAGATAAAACCGGTCTAGCCCGATATCGGCGCCATCTGCCCAGATGCCATGTTGCGGCGGGGTGCCATCGGGCGTCAGGAACCGCAGGTTCAAGGTGCAATCCCACCCATAGCGGCTGCGCTGCAAGTTTATAACCGATCGGCCTGCCGCGGTGCTGCGCGCCCAGTTGGTGCCGGACCGGGCATAGCCGAACCCAGTGACAAGGTCGGAAATGGCCGCGCAAATCATCGCCACCGCCGCCTCACGCTTGGCGGGGAAAGCCGGGTCACTGGCGGCGATATGAATGCGGGCAGATTGGTCGGTCATGGCGTTTCACGGACCATGCGCCGGGCGCAATTTATGCCGCACTTGCCCGCGGCATAGGCACCGCTGCGGAAAAAATCACCCACTTAGCCCGCCCACCAGATCGGGCATATCAAGGGCTGCAAAGCCGTAATGGCGCAGCCAGCGCAGATCGGATTCGAAAAACGCCCGCAAATCGGGAATACCGTATTTTAACATCGCAAGGCGGTCGATGCCCAGACCAAAGGCAAAGCCTTGCCATTCATCCGGGTTCACCCCTGCGGCTGTCAACACTTTTGGATGCACCATACCGCAACCCCCGGCCTCTAGCCAACTGTCGCCCTCGCCCAGCCGCAGCTGGCCGTTCACCCACGAACAGCGAAAGTCGATCTCGGCTGACGGTTCGGTAAACGGGAAATGGCTGGCGCGAAACCGTACCTCAACCTTGTCCACCTCAAAAAACGCCGCGGCGAATTCTTCGATCACCCATTTCAGATTGGCCATGCTGATATCGCGGTCAATCGCCAGACCTTCGATCTGGTGAAACATCGGCGTGTGGGTCTGGTCCATATCCATGCGGTAAACCCGGCCCGGCGCGATGACCCGAATCGGCGCGCCCTTGGCCATCAAAGACCGGATTTGCACCGGGCTAGTGTGGGTGCGCAACACATGTGGCGGGCGGGCGTCGCCCTCGGCGCGGTGCATGAAAAAAGTGTCATGTTCCTGGCGGGCCGGGTGTTCGGGCGGAATGTTCTGCGCATCGAAGTTATACCAATCGGTTTCCACCTGCGGCCCTTCGGCGACGGCAAACCCCATATCGGCAAAAATCGCCGTCAATTCTTCTGTCACCTGACTGACCGGGTGAATGGTGCCAACGCGGCGGGGCCGGGCGGGCAGGGTGACGTCCAGCCATTCGGATTGCAGCCGCTTATTCAGCGCCGCATCGCCCAAAGCGGCCTTTTTGGCGCGCAAAGCCGCGTCAATTTCGTCTTTCAGCAGGTTCAGTGCCGCCCCGGTGATGCGGCGTTGATCGGCGTCCATTTTGCCCAGCGTGGCCATAAGCGCGCTGATTTCGCCTTTTTTACCCAGCGCGGCCAAGCGCACATCTTCCAGCGCGCCCTCATCCCCGGCATTGACCACGGCGGTCAGGTATTTTGCCTTTAGCGTCTCCAAACCATCCATCGCCGTCCCCATGCCTGTGCGCGCCTGTGCTATCTAGGCTGGGGGGTGAATGCAAGATGCGGCACCGGGGCGGGCGCAAACAGCGCCAGCCGCTGTGCGGCGAAACACAGACAGGCAACCGGCTCGCCATTTTCATGGCGTAGATTATCGCTCAGCGTCACCGTGGGAATGCCAAACCCTGCCGCCGTCAACGCCCGGCGGATGTAATCGTTGGAATGCTTGTGCCGCCCGGTCGGGGTCAATGTCCAGCCTTGCAAGGATGTGGCTTCACCCGCGTCTTCGACCGTGATCAACAGCCACCCCCCCGGCCGCAACAGCTGCGCAAAATTGGCCAGAACCTGCGCCAGATTGCCAAAATAAACCAGCACATCGGAACTTGCGATCAGATCATATGGCCCCGGCGGCAGAGTGCCGATGCTGCCCAGATCAGACCGCGCCAGTTGGTCATAGCTGTTCTTGGCTTTGCATTTCGTCAACATGCCTTCGGATAAATCCACGCCATGCAGCACCCGTGCGAAGGGGCGCAAAAAAGGCGCGCACAGGCCGGTGCCACAGCCTGCATCCAACACGGTCATCACGCGTTTGCGCGGAATTTGGATTGCGTTTAGCAACTTGCCGATAATCTTTGGGCCACGATTCTGGATGTTTTTCAGATTGGCGTCATAGCTTTCGGCAAAGGCATCAAACAAATCCACCGTCATGGCGGCCTGCGCCTGCGCGGTTTCAGTGCCGCGCACCGAATCTGCGATATAGTTGAACCGATCGCGGTGGTTGGCACATAAAGGCTCTGCCAGATCAAGAATGCGGTTGGCATGATCCAAAAATCCGCTTTTGGCCAAGCGGCGCACAAGGTTCAGGCGCAACAAGCCATCGGTTGGTGCGGCGGCAAAGCCGGGCTGCCAAAGGGCTATGGCCCCGTCAGGATCATTTTGTTTTAGCCGATGCGTCGTCAGGGTTGCCAAAGATTTCTGGTTCAGCGGATCAAGGTCCAAAGCCTGCGCCAGCATGGCATAGCCGTCCTCATGGCGGGCCAGCGCGAGCAATATCCAGCCAAAATTGTTGCGAAATACTGCGGTTTGCGTCGCCGCAGGAACGGCGTCAGTCAATTGCCGAAGCAGCGATGTTTCGATTTCCGCGCCCAGATCGGCGCGGTCCGCTTGCCGCAGAAGCAACACGATATTGGTTGCTGTAACGACGTTGACCTTCTGATCGCGGATGATTTTGACGCAAGCGTTGACCGCTTCGGGATGTTGGCTTTTGTCGAGCAACATATTCGCGCGATCAAACGCGGCTTTGGCAGGGGGGCAGTCGTGCCTTTGGGCTTCAATCGGGGTGGTTTGCAACTCTGTCAGTTTGTGCAGCCGAAGCGGTGCCAACATATCCGTGCCCTGATGTGTTCACGTGAAAACGATATCTACGCTGATCCGGGCCGGAATTTCTACTGTTGATCTGAAAAAAGGCATTGGTGCCATAAAAAACCCCGCGCCAGTGGCACGGGGTCATTTCAGATTGGCGATTGGCCGAACTTCAGGCAGGCATTGCGGCCTTGGCTTGGGCGGCGATGGCGTTGAACGCTTCTGGTTCATGCACGGCCAGATCGGCCAGAACCTTGCGATCCACTTCGATACCTGCCAGCGACAGACCATTGATCAGGCGCGAATAGGTAAAGGCCGGGTCAAACAGACGCACAGCGGCGTTGATCCGTTGAATCCACAGCGCGCGGAAGTTGCGCTTGCGGTTCTTGCGGTCACGCGTGGCGTATTGCTGGGCCTTGTCGACGGCCTGCGTGGCCGTGCGAAAGTTTGTGGAACGGGCGGCGTAATAGCCAGCCGCTTTCTTGATCACCTTGCGGTGGCGGGCGTGCGTGACTACGCCGGATTTAACGCGGGACATCGGTTGCTCTCCTTACCGGTCGTAGGGCATGTATTTTTTGACGATTTTTGCATCCGATGCGCACAGGATCATCGTTCCCGAGGCGTCGCGAATGAACTTCGTCGTGCGCTTGATCATGCCGTGGCGTTTGCCGGCAACGCCAGCTTTCACCCGACCGGAGGCCGTGAAGCTGAAACGCTTCTTGGCCGCCGACTTGGTCTTCATCTTGGGCATTTCCATCTCCGTGGTTTCAGGCACGACTCGGCATGCCACGTGGGCCGGTCGCGCGGGGTATTCGAGCAGTTGCTATAGGCGGCGGCGGGCGGCTGTGCAAGGGGGGATGATCGGCCGCCGGTCAGTTCAATAATGCCGCGATGACAGAGACAAAAATATGCGGAATCTCGGCAAAAGTATACCCGGACGGCTGCCGCGTCAGGGCAACGACCATCAAAACCCCGCCGACCAGCAGCATGATCGCCCCGGTTCGCGGCGCGCGGTTTTCGGAATAGGCCGCCAGCAGCGACGGAAAGGACAGGGCACTTAGAATGATGCCAATCACCAGGATCTGATCATTGTTCATACCCAATCACTCCGTACACATCGCCCGAAGATTATTCGGTATCGGCGCTGGAAATCAACCTTTCATCGCAAGGTGCCACGCGCAGGATATTGGTGGTGCCCTTGACGTTAAACGGCACCCCGGCGGTGACCACGATCTGATCTTCAACCTCGGCAAAGCCATCCACGCGGGCGGCGGCAACCGCCGCAAGAACGGCGCCTTTGAACCGGTCTTGCGGAGCGGTGATTGCGCAATGCAGCCCCCAGGTCAGCGACATGCGCCGCGCGGTTGACATCAACGGCGTCAACGCAAGGATCGGCACTTGCGGGCGTTCGCGGGCCACCAGACTGGCAGTGGTGCCAGTTTGCGAGAAACAGGCGATGGCCTTGATATTGGTGGCCTCGGCGATTTCACGCGCGGCAGCGACAATGCCATCGGCAATGGTTTCGCGGCGGATCACCCGGCTGGCAGCAATGATAGAGATATAGGTCGGATCTTTTTCCACTGACAGCGCCACGTTGTTCATCGTGGTGACGGCTTCAATCGGGTATTTCCCGGCGGCGGATTCGGCCGACAGCATGATCGCATCCGCACCTTCATAAATGGCCGTGGCCACATCCGATACTTCGGCGCGGGTTGGCACCGGCGATTCAATCATCGATTCCAGCATTTGCGTGGCCACAATCACCGGTTTGGCCGCCGCGCGCGCGCCGCGCACCAGACGTTTCTGGATCGGCGGCACCGACGTTACCGGCAGTTCCACCCCCAGATCACCGCGCGCCACCATGATGCCATCCGACACTTGCAAGATCGCATCATAGGCTTTGACAGCCGCTGGCTTTTCGATCTTGGACAAGATCGCCGCCCGCCCGCGTGCCAGTTGCCGGGCTTCCAGCACATCTTCGGGGCGCTGCACAAATGACAACGCCAGCCAGTCAACGCCCAATTCGCAGGCAAATTCCAGATCGGTGCGGTCTTTGTCCGACAGCGCCGCCAAGGGCAACACCACGTCAGGCACGTTCACGCCCTTGCGGTTGGAAATGGTGCCGCCAACTTCGACAATACAATCGGCAAAGTCCTTGCCACAGGCTTTGACCCGGACCCGGATTTTACCGTCGTTGACCAACAACGACGTGCCAACTTCAAGGGCTGCGAAAATCTCGGGATGGGGCAATTGCACGCGGGTGGCATCGCCCGCCACCGACGACAAATCCATCCGGAACGCCGCGCCTTCAACCAATTCCTCGCCCGCCGCATTGGCAAACACGCCAACGCGCAGTTTTGGGCCCTGAAGATCGGCCAAAATGCAAATCGGGCGGCCAGTGTCGGCTTCAACCTTGCGGATAATGGCGTGGCGGGCAGCTTGTTCTGCGTGGCTGCCATGGCTCATATTCAGGCGGAACACATCGGCCCCTGCTTCAAACAATGCGCGGATCATGGTGTAATCGCTGGATGCCGGGCCCAAAGTGGCCACGATTTTTACGTTCCGAAGGCGTCTCATGCCTTGTTCCTTCTATCGTGTTCTAGTTTCTTTTGGGCCAAGCGCGTTATGGCGCAATCCGGTTCACGGGGCAACTGGCGGTTTGCGGCAATGCGGCATAAATGATGAAAGACGCACAGCGGGTTGGAGCAATGCCTAAAAATTCAGCATTTCAGGTGGACGGCGAAAATCGTCCCGGGCGTTGGCTGATCACCTGTGATCATGCCAGCAACCGGGTGCCCGAAGATATCGCCGGGGGCGATCTGGGCATCGGTCCAACAGAAATGGCGCGACATATCGCTTGGGATGTTGGCGCGGCAGGGGTGGCCCGCGCGCTGGGGATGGCGCTGAACAGCCCGGTGATTTGTTCCGATTTCAGCCGTTTGGTGATTGATCCCAATCGCGGCACCGACGATCCGACGTTGGTGATGAAGCTGTATGACGGCACGATCATTCCGGCGAACCGGGCCGTCGACGCCGCCGAAGTGGCGCGGCGGCTGGACAGTCTATATCACCCTTACCACGGCGAATACGCCCGGCTGGCGGCGCGGCAACCCGATACCGTGATCGTCGCCGTGCATTCTTTCACGCCGTGCCTGAAAAACCGCCCAGCCCGGCCTTGGCATATCGGCGTGCTTTATAGCCACCTTGATCCGCGGTTTTCGCAGGCTTTAATCGCGCGGTTGCACGCCGAGCCTGATTTATGCGTGGGCGACAACGAACCCTATGCAGGCCATTTACCCGGCGATGCAATTGACAGGCATGCGTTGGGGCCGGGGCGGTTGAACACACTGATTGAACTGCGCAACGATCTGATCGCAACGCCGCATGCACAAAAGGCATGGGCCCACCGTCTGAACCCGATTCTGGCGCAGGTGTTGGCAGAGTTTGACGCTGCCACCGCACTGATCCGATATGATACGATACGATAAACAATGCGACTAACATTTCGGCATTGTGTTCAAATTTTGGCAAGATTTCGTTAATAAGTTGACGCCGCGCCTCTGCAAAGTCTTGGTTACAAGGCGGTTTGCCTGTTTGCACCGCCTTGTTTTTCACCCTGCTATTGCGCAGGCCGGTCAAGAGGTTTTCGATGGAAATTCTGCTGCTTTTGCTGTTGCCATTGATTGCAATTGTCGGATTCGGCAGTGGTGATGATGAAGAACCGACCGATACGGATCGCACCGCAGAAGACGAGGTGATCGAAGGCACCGCTGGCCGCGACACTGTGAATGCTGGCGCAGGCCACGACTTGATCTTTGGCAACAGCCAGCGTGACAATCTTGATGGCGGCGAAGGGGACGACATTTTGGTCGGCGAATCCTGGGCCGATACCCTGACCGGCGGCGATGGCTTGGATGTGGTGTTAGGGGGGGCGGGGGCCGACAATCTGGAGGGCGGCGCGGGCAATGATAACGTTGTGGGCGGCAGCGGTGCCGATCTGGTGTCCGGCGGCGACGGCGATGATGCTGTAACAGGCATGTCAGGCGCGGATACGCTGCGTGGTGGCGATGGCAACGACTATGTTTCCGGCATTGATCCGCGTGATATTTATGATCCGGAAAGTATTGCGATCGGATCCGGCGATCCCGCGCCGATATTGGATGAATTTATGGCGGCTGTTGCCGGATTTTATGGGTCGGATGTTTCCCCAGACCAGATTGACCGTGTGCGTGCAGGTTTTAATTCGTCGGATCGAAACAGCGATGATGATCAGGTGGATGGCGGCGCGGGCGATGATCTGTTGGAAGGCGATTTGGCTGACACTTTGACCGGCGGCGCAGACATTGACCAGTTCAACGTGATTTCCGATGGCCCGGAAAGGGCAGTGACAATCACAGATTTTGACCCGGTTGCCGAGTTTTTGAAGATATTCGTGCGTCCGGGCGGCTTGAACGTGATCAGCATCACCGATGCGGCGGATGGCGCGGGAAGTTTTGTGCAGCTTGACGGAGAAACGGTTGCTGTGTTGCTGGGCGTTGTCGCCTCGCAAGTGCAGATGGGCTCGATTGAGGTGGTCGTCGAAGGTTAGGCTTCTTTGCGCGGATTTTTTCGGGTTCGTCCTTGCAAACCGTGCAGCCGTGCATGCTGCCGTTGGTGCAATGATATTCACGTCGGGCGTAGACATGTTTCAAAAACGGGTGCAGACAACGATTGCCTAACGCAACTTGCTGGGACTATGGCCGAACTTGCTGCGAAACGCCCGAGACAGGGTAGAGGCCGACGAAAATCCACAGCGCAGCGCCACTTCGGCCAACGGGTGCCGCGTGTCGGTGATCATGCGGCGCGCGGCGGCAAGGCGCAATGACAGCGCATAGGCGGCGGGTGTCAGGCCGACGTTTTTTGCGAACAGGGTTTCAAGCCTGCGCGGCGACAACCCGACCGATTTTGCCAGTAGCGGCACGTTTTCCGGCGTATCAAGGCGGGCTTGCATCAGGGCAATTGCGGCGGCGACGCGGGCATCCAGCCTTGGGTTCGGCGCGGCGGGGCTGATCTGCGGCTCGGCACCGTCACGCGCGGTGGTGATAAAACTGGCGGCGACTTGCAGCGCCAAGGCTGCCCCATGCCGCGCTTTTATCAGATGCAGCATCAGATCAATGGCAGGCGCCGCCCCGCCGGCGGTAAAGCGGTTCCGGTCGATAACAAACCGGTCCGGCACCACGTCAATCGCGGGGTGAGCGGCGGCGAAATCTTCCAGATCCTCCCAATGCACGGTGGCGCGATGGCCGCGCAACAGCCCCGCCCGCGCCAAGACCCATGATCCCGCATCAATCGCCCCCACCGCGCCAAAACGCGGGGCCATACGCGACAATTCGCGGATCACCGCTGCGGGGGCCACTTGCCATTGCTGAAACCCGGCGATGACAACCAAAGCATCTGCCCCCTCGGCGGCAACCAGCGGCCCCGCCGATGGCAGTTCTATGCCACACGTCAACGGCACAGCGCCACCATCCGGCGACACCACCCGCCACCGGTAAGCCTCTGTTCCCAAATGACGATTGGCAGATCGCATGGGGTCAAGCGTCGAGGCCACCTCCAAGATCGAAGACTGCGGCAACACCAACAGCGCCAGCGTCAGGGGCTGCGACGACGCGGCAAAGATTGTTGCGGATTTTGTCATATTCTGTGCGTAAATTGCCAAGCGCGGCTTGGCAAGCCCGCTATGCTGCGGTCAACCGAATTGGAGGATTCTCATGCCTTTGGCGATGAACCGCGAAGTTTTCATCACTTGCGCCGTTACCGGGTCGGGTGGCACCCAAGACCGCAGCCCATATGTGCCGCGCAGCCCCGCCCAGATTGCGGCATCGGCGATTGATGCGGCAAAGGCCGGCGCCGCGGTGGTGCATTGCCATGTGCGTGACCCGGAAACCGGCAAGCCCAGCCGCGATTTGGCGCTGTATCGTGAAGTGACCGAACGCATCCGCGAGTCTGGCACCGATGTGGTGTTGAATCTGACCGCTGGCATGGGCGGCGATCTGCTGTTTGACGGCACCGAAGATATGGCACGGATCGGACCGCGTTCCGATATGGCGGGGGCGGCTGAGCGGGTGGCGCATGTGGTGGACTGCCGGCCCGAGATTTGCACGCTGGATTGCGGCACGATGAATTTCAACGAGGCCGATTATGTGATGGTCAACACCCCCGGCATGCTGCGCGATATGGCGCGGCGCATGGTGGCATCGGGCGCGCGGATCGAGATTGAGGCGTTTGATACCGGCCACTTGTGGCTGGCCAAGGCGCTGGCGTCTGAAGGCATCATCCCCGATCCGGTTCTGGTGCAACTGTGCATGGGCGTGCCGTGGGGTGCCCCCGATGATCTGAACACCTTCATGGCCATGGTAAACAATGTGCCCCAGCATTGGGTGTGGTCGGCCTTCGCTTTGGGCCGAAACGAGATGCCCTATGTCGCGGCGGCGGTGCTGGCAGGCGGCAACGTGCGGGTCGGCTTGGAAGACAACCTGTGGCTGGACAAGGGCGTTCTTGCCACCAACGCGCAACTGGTGGAGCGCGCGGTCACAATCATCAGCAACATGGGCGCGCGGGTGATCACCCCTGCCGAAGTGCGCGCGAAACTAAAGCTGGAAAAACGCGCGCCGGTGGGGAAATGACCATGATACGCAAAGCGGCAATCATAGGCGGTGGGGTTATTGGCGGCGGCTGGGCGGCGCGGTTTTTGCTGAACGGCTGGAACGTCTCGGTGTTCGATCCCGACCCGCAGGCGCAGCGTAAAATCGGCGAAGTGCTGGCCAATGCCCGTGCCGCTTTGCCCGCACTTAGTGATATTCCGATGTGTGCCGAAGGAAAGCTGTCGTTCGCGCAGACCATTACCGAAGCCGTGGAAGGCGCGCATTACATTCAGGAATCGGTGTCTGAACGCCTTGATCTGAAGCATCGGGTGTTTGCACAGATTCAACAATCGGCGAAATTGGGCACACCGATCGGCTCATCCACCAGCGGCTTCAAGCCCAGCGAGTTGCAGCAAAACGCCGCCAACCCCGCGGCCATTTTTGTCGCCCATCCGTTCAACCCAGTCTACCTTTTGCCATTGGCCGAAGTGGTGCCCTCGCCGAAATCCGACCCGACGATCATCGAAAACGCCAAAGAAATCTTGCGCGAAATCGGCATGTTTCCCCTGCACGTGCGCAAGGAAATCGACGCCCATATTGCAGATCGGTTCCTCGAGGCGGTCTGGCGCGAAGCACTTTGGTTGGTCAAAGACGGCATTGCCACCACCGAGGAAATCGACGAGGCCATCCGTATGGGCTTTGGCCTGCGCTGGGGCCAGATGGGCCTGTTTGAAACCTACCGCGTCGCGGGCGGTGAGGCGGGGATGAAGCATTTCATGGCGCAGTTCGGGCCGTGCCTGACCTGGCCCTGGACCAAACTGATGGACGTGCCGGAATTCAACGACGAATTGGTTGACCTGATTGCGGGCCAATCCGATGCGCAATCCGGCCACCACACGATCCGCGAGTTAGAACGCATCCGCGACAGCAACCTGATCGGCTTTTTGCGGGCGCTGAAAGACCGCAACTGGGGCGCGGGCAAAGTGCTGCTGGAACATGACGCGCGCCGCCGCGACGCGATGCTGGCCCCCGGCGCGACGGGTCTGGATCAACCACTGGCGATGGCGCAGATGCAGGTGCTGCCCGGCTGGATCGATTATAACGGCCATATGACCGAAAGCCGCTATCTGTTTGCGGCGTCTGAGACCACCGATCCCTTCCTGCGGTTGATCGGTGCCGATCTCGAATATGTCAAAGGTGGCCACAGCTATTACACCGCCGAAACCCACATCCTGCATCTGGGAGAGGCCAAGCTTGGCGATCATCTGACCGGCACGCTGCAAGTGCTGGCGGCGGATGAAAAGCGGCTGCATATCTTTATCACCCTGCTTTGCGGCGATGTGGCGGTGGCCACGGTGGAACAAATGTGTCTGCATGTGGATATGGGATCGGGCAAAACCTGTGCTGCCGCCCCGGCCGTGCTGGCGCGCCTGATGCCGATCGCGCAGGCGCACGCCGGGCTGCCGCGCCCCGCCTCTGCGGGCCGCTTTACCGGTCAAAGAAAGGCGTAGGCGATGAATTTTGGCCTGACAGACGAGCAAAAGATGATCATCGACGTCACGCGGGCGTTTGTGGAAAACGAGCTGTTCCCGCATGAGGCAGAGGTGGAACGCACCGGTGTGCTGCGCCCGGAATTGCGCCGCGAAATCGCCGCCAAAGCCATCGAGGCCGGGCTTTACGCCGCGAACATGCCCGAAGATGTGGGCGGTGCGGGCCTCGATACGCTGACTTGGCTTTTGTATGAAAAAGAGTTGGGCAAGGCCAATTATGCGCTGCATTGGACGTGCGTGGCCCGGCCGTCCAACATTCTTTTGGCTTGCACCGATGATCAGCGGCAGCAGTATCTGTTCCCCTGCGTGCGCGGCGAACGCCACGATTGTCAGGCGATGACCGAACCGGGATCCGGCTCTGATCTGCGGTCCATGAAGGCTTTTGCGCGCAGCGATGGTGATGATTTCATCCTGAACGGCACCAAGCATTTCATCAGCCACGCCGATGTAGCCGATTTTGCCATCGTCTGGGTGGCAACCGGCGAAGAGCAAACCTCGCGCGGACCGAAAAAGCGGATCACGGCGTTTTTGGTCGATAAGGGCACGCCGGGATTCACCGTGCGCGACGGCTATCGCAACGTGTCGCACCGCGGCTATCACAATATGATCCTCGAATTTGACGATTGCCGGCTGCACAAACGCCAGGTGCTGGGCGAAGTGCACAAGGGTTTTGAAGTGGCAGGCAAATGGCTGGGCGCGACGCGGTTGCAAGTCGCCTCGACTTGTCTGGGCCGGGCCGAACGCGCGCTGGAACTTGCCATCGCCTATGCCGCCGACCGCAGCCAGTTTGGCCAGCAAATCGGCAAGTTTCAGGGCGTGTCGTTCAAGCTGGCCGATATGGCGATGGAGTTGAAGGCGGCAGAATTGCTGACCCGCGAGGCCGCATGGAAATACGACGCGGGAACGGTGACCGAAGGCGATATGGCGATGGCCAAGCTGAAAGCCAGTGAAGTGTTGGCGATGGTGGCGGATGAGGCGATACAGATCCACGGCGGCATGGGCCTGATGGACGAGTTGCCCTTGGAGCGTATCTGGCGCGATGCCCGGGTGGAACGTATTTGGGAAGGCACATCGGAAATTCAGCGCCACATCATCAGCCGCGAATTGCTGCGCCCGCATGGGGGATAAGACTTTTGATGCCTCCGGCGGGGATATTTAGGAACAGATGAAACGATATGTTAACTTTGCTGCATCAATCTGAACGGGCCGAACAGGGAGGGATCCCGATGACGGTAACAGGTGAAGCGTTCCTGCCTTGGGCAACCGGGGCAGGGCGTCGCGCTTTTTGTTTCATCTGTTTGAAAATATCCTCGGGGGTCCGGGGGCAGACAGCCCCCGGTGGTTGCCCGGCGCGCATGCCTGTCACATGAAAGACCTTTCTCGCCTTTTGCGCCCGAAATCCATTGCCGTTCTGGGCGCGGGCTGGGCCATCAACGTCATTGAGCAATGCCAGAAAATGGAGTTCTCGGGGCCAGTCTGGCCGGTGCATCCTACCAAAGCCGAAATCGGCGGTGTGCGGGCCTTTGCGTCTTTGGCCGATTTGCCGCACGCCCCCGACGCGACCTTTATCGGGGTCAATCGTCACGCGACGCTGGATGTTGTGCGGGAGTTGTCGGCGATGGGGGCCGGTGGCGCGATCTGTTTTGCAAGTGGGTGGACCGAGGCAGGCGAGCCGGATTTGCAAGCGCAACTGGTGCAAGCCGCCGGCGACATGCCGATCCTTGGCCCGAACTGTTATGGCGTGATCAACTATCTGGACGGCGCGCTGTTGTGGCCGGATCAGCACGGCGGCATCAGGGTAGAGCGCGGTGTGGCGCTGCTGTCGCAATCGTCCAATATCGTCATCAATATGACCATGCAGCGCCGCGCCTTGCCGGTGGCCTATGTCGCCTGTCTGGGCAATGCCGCCGTGGTGGGGCTTGCCGATCTGGCGGCGGCGTTGCTGGCTGACCCGCGGGTCACGGCGCTGGGGCTTTATATTGAAGGCATTGATGATGCCGCGGCTTTTGCCGATCTGGCCCTGCGGGCACGCGCGGCGGGCAAGGGTATTGTTTGCATCAAATCGGGCAAGACCGAACTTAGCCGCACGGCCGCGGCGTCGCATACGGCGTCGCTTGCGGGGGGCGGTGCTGCGTCATCTGCATTTCTGCGCCAGATCGGAGTGGCCGAGGTCAATACACCGTCCGAGCTGATCGAGACGCTGAAGATTTTGCATGTGCATGGGGCGGGCCTTGGCCGCCGCATCTGCAGCCTGTCGTGTTCGGGCGGCGAGGCGGGATTGGTGGCCGATCTGGCCGGGCCGTTTGGCATCGACTTTCCCGCGCCTTCGAAGGCTGCACGCGCGCGGCTGGCGGATATTCTGGGCCCCATTGTCACCATCGCCAACCCGTTGGACTATCACACCTTTATCTGGGGCGATGGGCCGCGCACCACAGATGTGTTTACCACCATGTTGGCAGGTTATGACGCGGGCATGTTCATCATTGATCCGCCCCGGCCTGACCGGTGCGATCCGTCTGGCTATCAACCGGCGCTGGATGCGATTGTCTCGGCGCAACGGACAACCGGCGTGCCCGCGCTGGTGGTGGCTTCGATGCCGGAGAATTTTGACGAAGCGCACGCCGCCCGCCTGATGGCGCAGGGCGTCGTCACCTTGATGGGGTTGGAAACGGCGCTTGCTGCGATAAATGCCGCACAAACTGCCAGTGGCTGGGCGGACTGGTGCCCGGTTCGGGCAGCGCCGGGCTCGGGCGCAGAGGGCGCGGTTGTGCTGTCCGAAGCGCAGGGCAAAAAGATCCTTGCCGCCGCAGGCGTTGCGGTGCCGCGCGCGGTTGTGGGCGCGACTTTGGCCGATGTTTCCCGCTTGGCCGCCGGGATGACGCCGCCCTACGCGTTGAAGGGTCTTGGCTTTGCCCATAAAACCGAAGCGGGGGCGGTGCGGTTGGGCCTGACCACCTTGCAAGATCAGGCGGAAATGCCGGGGGCCACGGGCTATCTGCTCGAAGAAATGGTCACCGGGCCGCTGGCCGAGGTTTTGTTGGGCCTGCAACGCGATCCGGTTTACGGGCTGACCCTGACCATCGGGATGGGCGGGGTTACGGCGGAACTTTTGGCCGATACGGTGACGCTGATTTGCCCGGTGACCGAAGCGCAGGTGCTGGACGCGCTGCAGCGGCTGCGTCTGTGGCCGCTGTTGGATGGCTATCGGGGCCGCCCGCGCGCGGACGTGGCTGCAGTGGCCGCAATGGCGGTGAAACTGGCCGCATTGATGCTGGCCGATAGCCGTTTTGAAGAAATAGAGATTAACCCCATACTGGTGCGGCACAGCGGTGCCGTGGCCGTTGATGCTTTGATCCGAAGGGTGATTTAGATGGATATGCTGACCGACGGCCCGATCAAAACCCGGCGCGAAGGCGCTGTGCTTGAAGTGACGCTGGACCGCCCCAAAGCCAATGCGATTGATCTGGTGACCAGCCGGATCATGGGGCAGGTGTTTCGGCAGTTTCGTGATGAGGACGCTTTGCGCGTTTGCATTCTGCGGGCGGCGGGGGAGAAGTTTTTCTGCCCCGGCTGGGATCTGAAAGCGGCCGCGGGCGGCGACGCGGTAGACGGCGATTACGGCGTCGGCGGCTTTGGCGGCTTGCAGGAATTGCCCAACCTGAACAAGCCGGTGATCGCGGCGGTGAACGGCATTTGCTGTGGTGGCGGGCTGGAACTGGCGCTATCGGCCGACTTGATCTTATGTTCTGCCAACGCCAGTTTTGCGCTGCCCGAAATACGATCCGGCACGGTTGCCGATGCGGCATCGTGCAAATTGCCAAAGCGTATTCCCTATCATGTCGCAATGGATCTGCTGTTGACGGGCCGATGGTTTGACGCCGAAGAGGCGCTGCGCTGGGGCATCGTCAAGGAAATCTGCGCCCCCGCCGATCTGCTGGCAAAAGCGTGGGATTTGGCCCGCCTGTTGGAATCGGGGCCGCCTCTGGTCTATGCGGCGATCAAGGAAGTGGTGCGCGAGGCCGAGAATTTGCGCTTTCAAGACGCGATGAGCCGGATCGGAAAGCGCCAGTTTCCGACCGTGGACCGGCTGTATTCTTCACAAGATCAGCTTGAAGGTGCAAAGGCCTTTGCCGAAAAACGCGATCCGGTCTGGCTGGGGAAATAACCTCACCGCGCGGGTCACGCGAACTTTGCCCCGCCCATTAAACCGGAATGTTGTCGATCAATCGCACCCCGTCCAGCCACGCCGCGGCAAGCAACCTGCGGGGTCGGTCGGCGTGGTCGGGTGGGGCCAGACCTGACGCATCGCGCAAATCAATATAGTCGATCCTGTCAAACCCGGCGGCCAGAATGTCGGCGCTGCACGCGGCAATCGCGCCGGGGTCACCCTGTTGGATCGCCGCTGCGGCACGGGTCATTGCGGCGTATAGGGCGGGGGCCACGTCGCGGGCGGCGGGGCCAAGCCGGGCGTTGCGCGATGACATGGCAAGGCCGTCCGCCTCGCGGATTGTCTCGCAGCCGACGATCCAGACCGGAATATTCAAATCGCGCACCAGCCGTTTGACAACCTGCAACTGCTGCCAGTCTTTTTGCCCGAAATAGGCGCGGTCGGCCATGGTCATGCCAAACAGCTTGGCCACCACCGTGGCCACTCCGTCAAAATGGCCCGGTCGGGCCACGCCTTCCAAGGGTTCGGCAACACCCGCAACCGACACCAAGGTGGCAAAGCCGGGCGGATACACTTCGTCCGGTTCGGGGGCGAAAATCACATCAACCCCGATGGATGCCAGCATGGCGGCATCCGCGGTTTCCGTGCGGGGGTATTTTTGCAAATCCTCGGCGGTTGTGAACTGTTTGGGGTTGACGAAAATCGTCACGATCACCCGTTCGCAATCGGCTTTGGCGGCGCGGGCCAGCGACAGATGACCGTCGTGCAGTGCCCCCATCGTGGGCACCACGCCCACGATATTGCCACCCGCTTTCCAGCCGCGCACAACGTCGCGCAGCTCGGCCACGCGCCGAATGATCACTGTCAAGGTTTTGGCCCCTTTGACGCCACATCGGCAAAAGAGTGTTCGCTTGCCGGAAAGCTGCGCGCGCGGACTTCGGCGGCATAGGCGGCGATGGCGGCATCTGCCGCTTGGCCCAATTCGGCGTAACGTTTGACGAATTTCGGTTTGAAAGCCGTGAACAAGCCCAGCATGTCATCAATCACCAGAACCTGCCCGTCGCATTGCACACCCGCACCGATGCCAATCGTTGGAATGCTCAGGCGCTGGGTGATCCGCGCTGCCAGCCCCATCGGCACTTTTTCCAGCACAACCGCAAACGCGCCAGCATCTTCGACGGCGATGGCATCCGACATCACGCTGTCAGCCTCGCCGTCGCGGCCCACTACCTTGTAGCCGCCCAGCGTGTTGACCGATTGCGGCGTCAACCCGATATGCGCCATCACCGGCACGCCGCGTTTGGTCAGGAACGCGATGGTTTCAGCCATATGCGCGCCGCCTTCCAGTTTCACCGCAGGGGCGCCGGTTTGGGCGATCAGATAGGCGGCGTTGCGAAACGCCTGCTGCGGGCTTTCCTCATAGGTGCCGAACGGCATGTCGATCACCGCCATTGCGCGGGTCAGGCCGCGCACCACGGATTGGCCATGCAGGATCATCATCTCCAGCGTCACGCCCAAGGTGCTGGGCATGCCATGCAGCACCATGCCCACGGAATCGCCGACCAAGGCAATGTCGCAATGCGGATCAACCAGCCGCGCCGCAGGCGTGGTATAGGCCGTCAACACCACCAAAGGGGTGCTGCCTTTGCGGGCACGGATATCGGGGGGCAACACTGCGCGGATGGGGGAGGAGACGCTCATCTGACAGTCCTCGGTCAGGGGTTCTGCGCGGTATATGGTCACAGCTTGGACGCAACAGCAAGATTGTTACGCCGCATTGCAGCGCATATCCCGCTTGACGGCGCGGCAAGGCTGCGGCGAGGTGGCGCAAAGTTTTGATCGGAGTTGAAAATGACCCTGCTTGCTCGTGTGACCCGAGATGGCACCCTACCCGAAATCAGCCGCCCAGACCCGGCCAAACTGCTGTCGGGCGATCCGGTTCACACGACTTGGAACATCGAAGATCGTGACGGGCTTTATTGCGGGCTGTGGCAATCAACGCCCGGCGCGTGGCGGGTTGCTTATGCGGAATGGGAATATGTGCATATTTTGCAGGGGCATAGCGTGTTGACCGATGCACAGGGCAACGCCACGCATCTGCGGGCTGGCGATAGTTACATCCTTCGACCGGGCTTTAGCGGGGTTTGGACGGTGGTTGAAACCACCTTGAAAGAGTATGTGATCAGAACCTAAGGCCCAGCGTGGCCCGCATTTGAATTATTGCGCCAACAAATACAAAACGCGCCCGGATCGGGGGGCGCGTTTTGTTTGTAAACAGGCCAGCGTTGATCAGCCGTTGCTTTGCGTTGCATCGCCTTCTGCCACCAAATCGGGCAACTGCGGGCAATCCAGCGCGTCAATCCCTTGACGCTTGCACGCTGACAGCCGCTTTTTATCGGCCTTTTCCGCCAGCTTTGCGGCCTTTTCGGCGGCGATTGCTTCTTCTTTGACGCGCAGGGCTTCGTCTTCGACGATTTTCACCGCGTCAATTTCGCGTTTTGCCACGTTTTCGGGTGTGTCAGGCACGGCGCGACCATAAGCGTCGTCGATAAAGGCGCCGTCCAAACGCAGGCTTTCTTCGGCCGAGCGCACCTTGACCCGCGTGCCGGTGTCGATGCGGTTGTAAAGATCAATGGCATCTTGATTGAACAGCCGGATGCAGCCCGCCGACGTGGCCTGACCGATGCTGGCGTTTTGAATGGTGCCGTGTATGCGGAACATCGAATCGCGCCCGCCGCGATACAAATACATTGCCCGAGCGCCAAGCGGGTTTTCAAGCCCGCCGGGCAGACCTGCCGCAAATTCGGCATAAAGATCGGGACGCGTGCGCACCATGTTGGCAGTCGGCTGCCAGCTTGGCCATTTTTCCATCCGGCCAATCACGCCAGCGCCGCGAAATGACAGCCCTTCGCGGCCAACCGCGATGGCGTATTGCATCGCGCGCCCACCTTCCATCACGTAATAAAGGCGGCGCGAAAACGTATCCACCACGATGGTGCCCGGCGCTTCATCGCCGGCATAGGCCACCTCTTGGCGGGCCTGACCGCCAGTCAAATGTCTGGCCTCGACCGGTTCGATGAAAAAGCCTTCATCTTCGACGCCCTCATATCCCGGGGTCACTTGCGGCGCGGCTTTATCCGTTGGTGCGGCACACGCCGCAAGAGTAACAGCGGCGAACAGGGCGATCAGGCGCAGAAATGTATGTGTCACGAAACAGACTCGGGGTTAGGACTGGCTATCCGCACCTAGCGCGCCGTTAACCCCTTCCGTCAAGACCTTGCGGGCGTTTGTGCCGCAAAACGCGCGCCAGCGTTGCTGATTGGGAACCGCAGCGCGATATTTGCGAAGGCAGACGCAGGTTTGGGCGGATATTTGCACGACAATCGCCGGATGTTCTTGTGATTTTGCCGTCCAATCCCATGTAAAGCCTCAGTGAAATCCAAGGAGGCGACGATGCTTTGTCCTGTTGATGGCGAAACCCTAAAAATGACCGAACGTTTTGGCATTGAAATTGACTATTGCCCAAAATGTCGCGGCGTCTGGCTGGATCGGGGAGAATTGGACAAGATCATTGAACGGGCCTTGGCCGAGGCAGATGCCCCCGCAGCCCGACCCGTGCGCGCTGCCGACCCTGTCTATGCGCCGCCACCGCCAGCCGCAGCGCCGGTGTATCAGCCAGAGCCGGGTCGCCGCGCACCCGAAGCTTACGCCCAACAGCCGCGCCGCCGCGACGACGACGACGATGACTATCGCGGGGGCTACAAAAAGAAGCGGCGCGAAAGCTTTCTAAGCGATCTGTTTGATTTTTAATCAATAATTCAACTTCTGGCCCGATTTTGCAATCGCAAGGTCGGGCCAGCCCGCGCCCTTATTCGGCGTTTTGAAGGCGCTGGGCTTGGTTGAACGATGAATACCGCCACGCGCCCGGGTCTTTCACCAGCCCGTGTTGCACCGGGTCCATCCGGCAAAATCGCATATGGGCCGCGTGGTCTTCCGGGTCGCGAAGGCGGTGTTGCAAGCACCGCTGATGCCAAAGCCCAGCGTGCCGCGTGCCTTTCGGCAGGGCAGTGGAAAACCGTGACTTGATCAGCCGCCAGCGCGTGGCATAGTCGTCATCGCCCGGCGGCAACGTCCAGATGGCGTGCAGATGGTCGGGCAGCACCACCCAAGCCTCAATCACAAAGGGCCGCTCAAACCGGGTGATGCGCACCGCTTGGCGCAGATGTTCAATTTCGCGCAACAACAGATCATCGCCGCGCAACGCAAGGGCCACGGTGAAAAACATGGATGGGGCGGGTGCTGCGGGGTGGGGCAAAACTGTCATCTCGCCACACTTGCACGCATGGGTTAACCAACGGTTACTTCGCCCGCCCTTTGCCAGCCAGACTGTTTGCGCCTGATCTGCGCAAAACCGACACCCCGCTGTCGCGGATTGTGAAAGTTTTGCGTCACCACACAGGCTAGGGTTGGGCTGTCCTGTCCGGTTCAGGATGCAGAGGCGCGATGCAAGATACAGATTATATTATCGTCGGTTCAGGCTCTGCCGGATCGGTTGTTGCCAACCGCTTGACGGAATCCGGCAAATACACCGTCACGGTGCTTGAGGCAGGCGGCACCGACAATCGGTTTTATGTGCATCTACCCTTGGGTTACGGCAAGTTGTTCTACGACCCGGCGGTGAACTGGCTTTACAAAACCCAACCTGATGCCGGATTGGCAGGCCAGCGCGATCATTGGCCGCGCGGCAAGATTCTGGGCGGGTCGTCGTCGATCAACGCGATGGTCTACACCCGGGGACACCGGGCGGATTATGACGACTGGGGTGCGGAAAACCCCGGTTGGGGCTGGGATGACTGTCTGGCCGCCTACCGCGCCATAGAGGATACCGAGGCCGGTGGTGACGCCTATCGTGGCCGGGGCGGGCCGTTGTTTATCGCGGAAAACCGCAAAGGCCTGCATTGGATCGTCGAGGATTACATCGCGGCCTGCGGGCAGGCAGGTCTGCCCTATAACCCCGATTTCAACGGGGCTGTGCAAGAAGGCGCTGGCACTTATCAAATGACCATCAAGAACGCCCGGCGCAATTCGGCGGCGCGGGCGTTTTTGCGCCCGGCAATGCGGCGCAAGAATTTGGCGGTGATCACCCGCGCGCAGGTGACCCGGGTGCTGTTTGATGGCCCTCGCGCGGTGGGTGTTGAATATGTCAAGGACGGCCAGACGCTGCAATTGCGCTGCCGCGCCGAGGTGATCTTGGCGGGTGGGGCGATCAATTCACCGCAGTTGTTGCAGCTGTCGGGCATCGGTCCGGGCGGTTTGCTTGCGGGTTTGGGCATTGCGGTGCGCCGTGACAATGCCAATGTCGGCGACCATCTGACGGATCATCAGGGCATTAACTATACATGGCGGATGACGGTGCCGACCTACAATGATCTGCTGCGGCCATGGTGGGGCAAGCTGTTTGCGGGCGCGCAATATGTGCTGACCGGCGGCGGGCCGCTGGCTAAGTCGATCAATCATGGCGGCGGCTTTTTTCGCACCCATAGCGGCCTTGATCGCCCGAATATGCAGCTTTACATGCAGGCGTTTTCCACCCTGTTGCCTAAGGATGGCGAACGTCCGGTGTTAAATCCCGATCCGTTTTCCGGTCTGTCGATCGGTCTGTCAAATTGCCGTCCCACCAGCCGGGGGCATATCCGCATAGGTTCCGCCGATCCGTTTGCGCATCCGTTGATCACGGCCAACGCCTATTCCACCCAGCATGATGTCGATGAAATGCTTGCGGCGGTGAAATACCTGCGCCATATCGCGGCGCAACCGGCCTTTGCGCGGCTGATCGCCGAAGAATTGCGCCCCGGCCCCGGCGTGCAAAGCGATGCGGATCTGATCGCTGATTTGCGCGCCCGCTCTGGCACGGTGTATCATCCCAGTTGCACCGCGCGGATGGGGCGCGATGAGGCGACATCGGTGGTGGATGCCCGGCTGCGGGTGCATGGGGTGGACGGCTTGCGGGTGATTGACGCCGCCAGCTTTCCCAATCTGATCGCAGGCAACACCAATGCGCCCGCGATGCTGGTGGGATGGAAAGGCGCGGCCATGGTTCTGGCCGATGCGAGATAAGCCGCGCGCCTGCCGTTAACGGGGCCGGTTATTCGCCCTTGGGAAAGCGCTTGCTGTCTTCCAGCACGTTCAGATCCATATGGTTGCGCATATACCGCTCTGATGCGGCACGCAGCGGTTGGTGATCCCACGGATAATAGGCCCCATTGCGTAACGCCTGATACACCACCCAGCGGCGGGCCTGCGATTGGCGCACTTCGGCGTCATAGGCCGGCAAATCCCAACGCGCGGCGACTTCGCTGCGAAAATGCGCCAAAACCTCTGCGGCGCGCGGATCGGCGGCCAGATTTTCCATCTCATCGGGGTCGGCGGCCAGATCGAACAACTGATCGGGGTCGGCTGTGCAATGGATGAATTTCCACGCCCCTGACCGCAGCGCCACCATTGGCGTGATGCTGCCTTCGGCGGCGTATTCCATCACAACGGGGGCGGTGCGTTCGACGCCTTTGGCAAGCGGCAAAAGGCTGATACCGTCGGTCCATGGCATCACCTCGTCCATGGAAATACCGGCCAGATCGCACAGGGTTGGGGTAACGTCGATGGTTGACACCGGGGTTTGACTGCAATGCGGCGGCAGGCCGGGGGCGCAGATCATCAACGGCACGCGGGCGGCGCCCTCAAAGAAGTTCATCTTGAACCACAGCCCCCGGCGGCCCAGCATTTCACCATGATCCGACACAAAGACGATGATCGCTTCTTGGCGGGTGGCCTCCAGCGTGTCCAAAATCTCGCCGATTTTGGCATCCACATAGGAAATATTGGCGAAATAGCCTTGGCGGGCACGGCGGATATGGTCGGGGGTGATCGTCAGGCTTTGCCAATCGCAGGCGTCCATCAAGCGTTTGGAATGTGGGTCCATCGCGTCGTAATCCAGCGCTGTGGGTGGCTCCAACTCTGGGATACCGTCATACAACTCCCAATACTTGCGCCGGGCCACAAAGGGGTCATGCGGATGGGTAAAGCTGGCGGTCAGGCACCATGGCCGCTTGTCCAGCCCGCGGGACAGATCATACAGTTTTTGCACCGCCTGATGGGCGACATCATCATCATATTCCAATTGGTTGGTGATCTCGGCCACGCCCGCGCCGGTGACTGACCCCAGATTGTGATACCACCAGTCAATGCGCTGCCCCGGTTTGCGGTAATCAGGCGTCCAGCCGAAATCGGCAGGGTAGATATCGGTGGTCAGACGGTCTTCAAAGCCGTGCATCTGATCGGGGCCAACAAAATGCATCTTGCCCGACAGCGCGGTTTGATAGCCCGCGCGGCGCAGATGATGGGCGTAGGTCGGGATGTCGGATGCAAATTCTGCGGCATTGTCATAAACCCGCGTGCGCCGGGGCAACGCCCCCGACATGAACGCCGCCCGTGCGGGCGCGCACAAAGGTGACGCCGTATAAGCATTGCCAAAGCGCACCGATTTTGCCGCCAGTTTGCGCAGGTTTGGCGCGTGCAAAAATCCGGCGGGACCATCCGCAAACAAAGTGCCGGTCAACTGATCGACCATCAGGATCAAGATATTCGGGGACTGGGTCATCGCGGGCTCCATCTGGTCGGCGCTTTGGTGGACTATGCCTGCAATGTCGGGGCGGTTGCTGCAAGCCTGTATCGGGCGGGGCGCAGAAAATGGTCGCAATCCGACGCTTGAATGGTGGATTCCAAAGCGCCAAGGATAAGATCGCGGCACATCATGAGGCTGCGGGCCAGTCACAGGCAAGAACGATGCAAACGCTGACAAAGTTCCCGCAGGCGATGGGGGATCACCCCGATGTGGCCATCGTGATGTCGGATGACTGCAGGCTGTCGTCGCGCATCTGGAGGCCGTTGGATGCCGCCAAAAACCCGGTGCCTGCCATTTTGGAATAATCCCGTTCCGCAAGCGAGACGGCACCGCCGCGCGGGATGAAACGCTGCACCCGGTCATGGCCGGGCATGGCTATGCCTTTGTGCGGGTTGATCTGCGCGAAACGGGCGAGTCTGCCGGGATTTTGACCGATGAATTCACCCTTCAGGAACTGGCTGACGCCTGTAAGGTGATCGAATGGCTGACCGCCCAAGACTGGTGTTCGGGGGCGGTGGGCGTGATGGGCAAATCCCGGGGCGGCATTAACGCGCTGCAAACCGCCTTTTTGCGGCCACCCGCGTTGAAAGCCGTGATCGCCGTTTGTGCCGCGACCGACCGATTTGGCGATGGCATTCATTTTAAGGGGCGATTTGATTATCAGCCGCGACCATTATCAAACCGTGGCGCGCCGGTTTGTCGGAACCCTGCCCAAAGCGGTGGGACTCAGGCGGCGTAATCGGGGGATGACATGTCCAAAAGTGCCTTGATTTCGGCCAGATGACCGATGGCAAAGGCGGGCTGCGCCTCCCACTCCTGCGCGGTTTTTTCGGCAACTGCATCGGGCAGCACCCGCAGTGGCCGCCCGGTTTGCAGCGCCCGGATATAAGTCTCTGCGCTGCGTTCAAAATAATACAGCCGGTTAAAGGTTTCGGCTACGCTGCGCCCGACGATCAACACCCCATGGTTGCCCATGATCAGCGTGGTGATCTTGGGGTTTGCCAACAGTTGCGCACAGCGCGCCGCCTCGTCGCCAAACGCCATCCCGCCATAGGCGTCATCCACCACGTGACGATCAAAAAACATTGCCGAGTTTTGGTCAATCGCGGGCAGGCGGCTGTCGGCAAGGCTGGCCAACACGGTGGCATGAATTGAATGCACATGCATGACACAGGCCGCATGCGGATGGGCGCGGTGGATCGCCCCGTGCAGCCCCCAGGCGGTGGCGTCCGGGGCGTTGGGCCGGTCCATCGTGGTGGGGTCGTTGGCATCCAGTTCCAAAAGATCGCTGGCCCTGATGCGCGAAAAATGGCGCAGGTTTGGATTGATCAAGAACCGCGTCCCATCGGCATTGACGGCCAGACTGAAATGATTCGCTACCGCTTCGTGCATGTTCAACTGCACCGTCCAGCGAAAGGCCGCCGCCATATCGACGCGCTCCGCCCAGTGGGTCAGGTTGGCATGGGCATTCATCACATGGCTCCTTCGGTGATCGTTTCAGGCGGGCTGTAAGGTTTTGTTGGCATGTCTGCGGTAAATTGGCCGGGCGATAAGGGGTGACTTAGCAATCAGGCGGGTTCACCCAAACCGCCACAGCCAAAGTCTACGCCCCCATTGTGCCGCAATCTACCGCAGAAAGTCTGATTGTCCCCCAATTTTCGCCGCAACTGTTCTGTAAACCGAAACGAACAGGGAAAATCCTCTGCCTTTTGAAGTGAATGGAAATGGTTATGCATCTTGTCCGGTCTTTTGAACACAGTCACGCTGCGCAGGTCGGGTTTGGTATCCGCTCTTTGCTGGTTACTGGGCCAGGACAAGATAATCCGATACTGCACCGGCTGGCGGGTTTGGGCAGCTTGATTGAGACGACCGATGATCTGTTTTTTGGCCTTGAGGCTGTGTTGGAAGATCCGGCGGACTACGGTTTGCTGGTGATCGACTGCGATGCGATAGGCGGCATCGGGGCCGGGCAGCGCGCGTTTTCCATGCTGGGCGAAATGTCGCGACGCATTCCGGTGATTCTGGTCAGTTCGGAATGCAAAGACCAACAATTCCCGTCAGACCGTGCGGCCCCCGTCACCTTGCGCGCGCCACTGTCTGCGGTGTCGATGCGGGTTGGCTTTGAACATGCCCTGCGCGACCGGTTGTCGGTGCGGATGATCTGATCTGCACCCATCAAAAAGGGGCAGACCAACCGGCCCGCCCCCGTCATTGGCATATCGAATACTTAGGCAAGCGCCAGATTGGTCGCCGATTCGCGGCCATCGCGGCCTGCTTCGATGTCAAAGGTCACTGGCTGGCCGTCTTTCAATGACCGCAACCCCGCACGTTCCAATGCTGTGATATGAACGAACACGTCCTTTTTGCCACCTTCCGGGGCGATAAAACCGAAGCCTTTGGTTTCATTAAACCATTTCACGGTGCCCTTGGCCATCGTGATGTCTCCCTTAGCAATGCCGCCCGCGATATTGCGGCGACCCGGCGCAGTCAGCTGTGGTCGAATGCTGTGGCCAAAAGCGGAGACAGGGATCGAGAAAACTTAACGTCGCCTCGTGATATGAAATCAGCTTTTTTCGCAGATCAAGAAAAAATTTTACGCCTTACGCGTGGTCGGCGACCAGTGGCGTGGCAATTTGCGCGGGGTTGGTCTTGCGTGGCAGCATTGCCACCCCAAGGATAACGCAGGCCGCCAGGGTGCCAACTCCGGTCCAAAGCCCGATGGCGGCGATCCAGCTGATATTCAGCACAACCAAAGCAAGGACGGCCGAGAAAAACCCCATGACGCCGCCTGTCAGCATTGATAAAACTGCCATGATGTCCTCCACTTTGTGTTGGTAACATCAATACACGGTAGAATGGGGCAAGAATGAGGCTAAAACGCGGTAAGGTTGTGTGATCGGCCTTAATCCGCCGAAAACTGCGCCTAGAAAACCCGGCGCGCGCGCAAGGCCGCACCGATGGTGCCATCATCCAGATAGTTCAACTCGCCTCCGATCGGCACGCCCTGCGCCAAAGAGGTGATCTGAACGCCAACCCCCGCCAGCGCATCAGCGATATAATGCGCCGTGGTTTGGCCATCGACGGTGGCGTTCAACGCCAGAATCACCTCGCGGGCGGCCTCATCTGTCACCCGGGCTACCAGCCGGGGGATGCCCAACTCGTCCGGCCCCATCGCATCCAGCGCCGACAGCGTGCCGCCCAAAACGTGGTAGCGGCCCTTGAAGACCTGACCGCGTTCCATCGCCCACAAGTCGGCTACGTCTTCGACGACGCAAATCTCGCCGGTCTGGCGGGCTGGATTGGCGCAGATCGGGCACAGATCGTCGGTGCCAATATTGCCGCACACCACGCAATCGCGCGCCGACAAGGCGACACCCGCCATGGCCGTGGCCAAGGGCGCCATCAACTGGCCGCGCTTTTTCAGCAAGGCCAGCACCGCACGCCGCGCAGACCGGGGCCCAAGGCCCGGCAGCCGCGCCATCAGATCAATCAGGGTTTCAATGTCGCGGGTGGCAGGGTCCATCAGATCGGCAGTTTCATATCCGCGGGCAGGCCCATCGAGGTGGCAATCCGCTGCAATTCCGATGCGCTGCGGGCGGCGGCGCGGGCTTGGGCATCGCGCAGTGCGGCGATGATCAGGTCTTCAACCACCTCTTTTTCCGACGCCACAAGGATCGACGGATCAATGTCCAGTCCGGTGATGTCACCTTTTGCCGTGCAGCGCGCCTTGACCAGACCGGCACCCGCCTCGCCCACCACAATGATGCGCGCCAGTTCGGCCTGCAGTTCAGCCATTTTTGACTGCATCTGCTGGGCCGTTTTCATCATCGCGGCCATATCGCCCAAGCCTTTTAGCATCTTGCACACCTATTCATCTTCAAACGGATCCCATTCGTCTTCGACCTCGGGCAGTGCCTCAAGCGCTGCGGAGGCCGCCATCGCCTCGGGGGTGCGGATGTCACTGATTTTTGTCCCCGGAAACGCCGCCATGACCGCCTGCACCAAAGGGTTGGTCATCGCAACAGCCGTGGCCGCAACCTTGTGTGCGCTTGCACTTTCTTCAATCGTCGGCGCGCCGCCGGTGGACACCACCGACACGCCCCAACGCACCCCGGTCCAGCCCTGCAAGCGCTGTGACAACCGCGAGGCCAGATCGCCGCGCGCGTTTGGTGTTGGTTCAAATTCAATGCGGCCGGGCGAATAGCGGACAAGGCGCAGGCAGGATTCCACTTCGACCAATAGCTGCATGTCCCGTTTTTCGCGGATCAGATCAACAACTTGGGCAAAGCTGGTATAAACGGTCAGCGCTGTGTCGGCCACCGCCACTGCTTGCGCGCCCTGCATCACCGGGCCGCGCGCCGGGGCTTGCGGGGCCAGCCGCATCATTGGGGCATGCCCCGTGCCACCGCCAACACTGCCGCCGCCAACACTGCCGCCCGCAGGCGCGCCTCCCGGCATCGCGGGTTGTGGCCCGGCTTGCAGCCGTTTGATCAGCGTTTCGGGATCGGGCAGATCGGCCACATGCGTCAGGCGGATCACCGCCATTTCCGCGGCCATCATCGCGTTGGGGGCCAAGGCCACTTCTTCCAACGATTTCAGCAACATCTGCCACATCCGCGTCAAAGACCGCATCGCCAGTCGTGCGGCCATATCCAAACCCCGGACGCGCTCATCGGCGGGGGTGGTCGGATCATCGGCGGCTTCGGGAGTAATTTTGATCACCGAAATCCAATGGGTGATTTCCGCAAGATCGCGCAGCACCGCCATCGGATCGGCCCCGTCCGCATATTGGCCCGACAATTCCGCCAGCGCGCCCGCCGCATTGCCCTGCATGATCAGATCGAACAGATCCAGCACTCGGCCCCGATCCGCCAGCCCCAGCATGGCGCGCACCTGATCGGCATTGGTTTCGCCCGCGCCGTTGGAAATCGCCTGATCCAACAGGCTGGTGGCATCGCGGGCCGACCCTTCGGCGGCGCGTGTGATAAGCGCCAGCGCACCGTCGCTTATCTTTGCCCCTTCAGCAGTGGCGATCTTCTGGATCAGCGCCATCATCACCTCGGGTTCAATCCGTTTCAGATCGAACCGCTGGCAGCGTGACAGCACCGTGACCGGCACTTTGCGAATTTCCGTGGTGGCAAAGATGAATTTCACATGCGCGGGCGGCTCTTCCAGCGTTTTCAAAAGCGCGTTGAACGCCGCGTTCGACAGCATATGCACTTCGTCGATTATGTAGATTTTATACCGGGCCGATGCCGCGCGGTAATGCACGGAATCAATGACTTCGCGCATGTCGTTGACACCCGTGCGCGATGCCGCATCCATTTCCAGCACATCGACATGACGGCCCTCGGCAATGGACCGGCACGGGTCGCATTTGCCACAAGGTTCGGTCGTCGGCCCGCCCGCGCCATCGGGGCCAATGCAGTTCAGCCCCTTGGCGATGATCCGCGCCGTGGTGGTTTTGCCGGTGCCGCGAATGCCCGTCATCATGAAGGCATGCGCAATCCGGTCCGCCGCAAACGCATTTTTCAACGTGCGCACCATCGCCTCTTGGCCAACCAGATCGGCAAAGGTTTCGGGGCGGTATTTGCGGGCAAGCACCTGATAGGCAGGCGCGGTTGTGTCAGACATCGGGCACTTTCGGATTCGAGTTAATCGACAGACTAGGGCCGCCGTGCGGCGGCGTAAACCGATCTGGCGTGATGGTGCGGTATAATCGCCCAAAACGGTTGTGCTGGTCAGGGACCGCGTCCATCAGGCTAGCGTTTTGCAGGTTTGCCGCCCGGTTTGCGGTGCAGTTTGCCGAAGGTTTTTGCGGCGGTGCGGGCCTCAAACAGGGTTTGGGTGTTGAACTTGTCTTCCCGTTCCAGCTTGCGCCAGCGCGCCAGCCGGTCGGCGTCCATCTCACCCGCCGCGATGGCCGCCTGCACAGCGCAGCCCGGTTCGTGTTCGTGGGTGCAATTACGGAATTTGCACATGGCCCCAAGTGCGGATAAATCCGCAAAATGGCGCCCGATACCATCGCCGACATCGGCCAGTTGCAACTCGCGCATGCCGGGGGTGTCGATCAGCCAACCGCCGCCCGGAATGGCCAGCATATTGCGCCGCGTGGTGGTGTGGCGGCCCTTGGCATCGGCTTCGCGAATGTCGCCGGTGTCTTGCAACGGTGCCCCCAGCGCGTTGGCCAGCGTGGATTTGCCCACGCCTGACGACCCCAGCAGCGCAACAGTGCGGCCCGTGCTGCACCATTCGGTCAGCGCGGTCACGCCGTCGGCCGTGCGCGCATCGACCGCCACCACCCGCAAACCGCGCTGCAAGGTTTCGGCCTGCGCGACATAGGTCTGCGGATCGGGACAGGTGTCGGCCTTGGTCAGCACGATCACCGGCTCCACTTCGGCATGGGCGGCCAATATCAAGAACCGTTCCAACCGGGCGATGTTCAGATCAGCGTTGCAGGAACTGACGATAAACAACGTGTCCAGATTGGCGGCGATCAGTTGCACATCGGCCCCGGTGCCCGCAGCCCGTCGTTGCAACAGGCTGGTGCGCTCAAGTCGGCGATGCACGCGGTGGGCGTGCTGATCGACCAACACCCAATCGCCCACTGCCAGATCGGCCATCGGCATATCTGGGCGCAAAAACAGCGTCAAAGGTCCGGCATCCGACAACGCCTCAACCCGCGCGCGGTGCACCGACGTCAGCCGGGCCGGCGGGGTGACGTTGATATCGTCAAGATCAAGCTGTGTTCGGAAATGGTCAGACCATCCAAGGTCGGCCAAGGAATAAATGTGCAATTCAGTGCCTCGCGTTGCCCACAGGAAAATCAGCCCAACCTTTGCGGTTGGCCAAGGGTTTACCCGGGCAGCGTTCAGGCAGTTGCCTTAGATCGCCCGGGGGATACGGATGGTAAATCTGTCCATGACTTTCCCCCTTCAACGCAAGTTTCATTTCCAAAGGTTACGCCGGATTCGCCCGTGCTGGCAAGTCTGGCCCATCAAAGGGGCTTGAACCCCACCGCATTTGGCGCAACCAAGGGGCATCAGGGAGGTTGCTTATGGCACGCATCGCCGTTTTGACCGTTTCAGACCGCGCCGCGCGCGGCGAATACCAAGACAGGGGTGGGCCTGCTGCCGAAGAGTGGCTGCGCCGGGTGATCACGTCTGACATCGAAATACTGTGCCGCATTACCCCCGATGGCCGCGCCGAAGTGGCGGCAGAATTGCGCTATCTGGCCGATGTCTGGGGGGCTGATCTGATCCTTGCCACGGGCGGCACCGGTCCCAGCCCGCGCGATCTGACCCCCGAGGCGGTAGATGACGTGGTGTCGATGCATTTGCCTGGGTTTGGCGAGGTGATGCGCGCGGCCAATGGCCGGGTGGTGGCCACAGCCATGCTATCGCGTCAGGGGGCGGGCGTGCGCGGCAAAACCCTGATCATCACTTTGCCGGGCAGCCCAAATGCTATCGCCACCAGCCTTGAGGCGATTTTTGCGGCCGTGCCTTATTGCCTTGATCTGATCGGGGCGGCGCGGATTGAAACCGATCCTGCTATGATCAAGGCGCACCGGCCAAAATCTTAAGCCCCGACATCCTGCGCGGGCAAAAGTTGCACCGCGTTGATTTGCCAGCCGTCGGCGGTTTCGATCATCTGATAGTCCAGCAAATGGGTGCGCCCCGAATTGTCGGTGATCATCACCCGTTGCCAAAGATTGCCCGCAACCGTACGCAATTCCAGCATCTGCACCGCACCGTGCCGCGACACCATTGGATAGCCTTGCTGCACCATCGTGCCGAAATTATCCGAGGTGCCAAATATCCCCTTGATCATCGGCGAGGCAAAACTGAAAGCAGTGACAAAATCATCGGCCATGAACGCATCAAGCTGCGATTGGATGGTCGTTTGAATTGGTGCTTCCTGGGCCTGCGCGGGCAGGGCCAGACAAGCGGCGGTTAGAACAGCGTAGAGGCCAAGTCGCATGGCGATCCCTTTTCCGATACGTCCCCAAGTCAAAGGATAGATCAGATCGGGCAGGCGTCAAATAAAGATCCCGGCATTGCCATCGGGATCGGGGTTCCTCAAAAGGATATCGGACCTCACCCTATGCCAGCAATTCGCCCGCCATGCCCCGATTCAGTAAGGCGATGGTTTCCTGCACGCCGTAAAGGGCAATAAACCCGCCAAAGCGCGGGCCATCGGATGCGCCCAGCAACACTTCGTACAGGGCTTTGAACCAATCGCGCAAAGGATCAAAGCCGTGATCCTTGCCAACCGCGAAGACCATGGTTTGCAACGCGTCATCATCAAGGCCGCCATCCCATGCCACCAGCCGCGCGCGTAAATCCAACATGGCGGCGCGTTCGGTATCAGTTGGCAGGCGAAACACCCGGCTGGGCGCAATCCGATCCGCGAAATAGCGCACAGCAAAGCCTGCGGCGGCATCCAGATCGGGGTTGCCTTCGGGCGACGCATTTGGCGAATAGCGTTTGATAAAGCCCCAAAGGGCCGTAGCATCTTTGGCCCCCGCCACCGACGCCAAATTCAGCAGCATCGCAAACGACACCACCATCGTGCTGACCGGTGGCTTGCCCTGATGAATATGCCAGACCGGATTGTTCACTTGCGCATCAATATCTTGGGTCGCATAGGCGCGCAGTTGCTGATGGTATTCATCCACCGCTTTGGGGATGACATCAAAATGCATCCGCTTGGCGGTTTTGGGTTTGGCATACATGAAATACGACAGCGATTCCGCCGATGCATAGGTCAGCCATTCATCAATCGTCAGGCCGTTGCCCTTGGATTTGGAAATCTTCTGCCCCTGTTCGTCCAAGAACAGCTCATAGCTGAAATGGTTGGGTTTGCGCCCGCCTAATGCCTCGCAGATGCCGTCATAAATCGGTGTGTTGGTGGAATGGTCTTTGCCATACATTTCAAAATCGACGTCCAGCGCCGCCCAGCGTGCGCCAAAGTCGGGCTTCCATTGCAGCTTTACATGGCCGCCAGTCACCGGCAGCGTCCATTCGCGGCCCGCGTCATCCTCAAAGGTAATGGTGTGATTGACGGCATCGACGTTTTTCATCGGCACATACATCACCCGACCGGTTTCGGGGTGGATGGGTAGAAAACACGAATAGGTTTGCTGGCGCTCTTCGCGCAAACTGGCCATCATGATTGCCATGATCGCGTCATAGCGTTCGCAAGCCAGTCGCAACGTGGCATCAAACTGACCGGTTTTGTAAAACTCGGTCGCACTGATGAATTCATACTCAAAGCCGAAGGTGTCCAGAAACCGGCGCAACATGGCGTTGTTATGCGCGCCAAAACTTTCGTATTGGCCAAAGGGATCGGGCACCGACGTCAGCGGGCGTTGCAGGTTTTCGATCAGCATGTCGCGCTGCGGCACGTTATCGGGCACTTTGCGCATGCCGTCGACGTCATCGGAAAAACAGATCAGCCGGGTCGGAATATCCGATATCGCCTCAAACGCGCGGCGGATCATCGTGGTGCGCGCCACTTCGCCGAAAGTGCCGATATGGGGCAGGCCGGACGGGCCATAGCCGGTTTCAAACAGCACATAGCCCTTTTCAGGCCCGCCTTTGTCAAAGCGTTTCAACAGCGCGCGCGCCTCTTCAAAAGGCCAGGCTTTCGATTTCATCGCAGCGTCGCGCACAGCAGACATCCGGGGCATCCTTTATCGGGCACCAACCCGATGTTGCATTGCCCCGCATGTCGTCTATTGCTGCGACGGCGCGAGGTCAATATTCTGCGCTGCAACATTACAGGAGCAGATGATGATAGACGCCCCCGCCTCGATGTCGCCCCAGGATGCGCTGGTGGCCGTGATGATCGCGGTTTCCGCGTCTGACGAACAAATGCGCACGGCCGAGTTGATCGCCATTCAACGCATGGTCAACCACATGCCGGTGTTTGCCGACTATGACGGCGACCGCATCCGCACCATCGCGCAAACGGTGTTTGATCTGTTCGAAGTCGAAGACGGGCTGGACGCGCTGTTCGGTTTAATCCGCGATGCGCTGCCAGAGCGGTTGAATGAAACGGCTTATGCGCTGGCCTGTGATGTGGTGTCGGCGGATGGCAACCTGAACGAGGTCGAACTGCGCATGCTGGAAGAAGTGCGCGAGGAATTGTCGATCG
Organism: Cypionkella sp.; assembly: GCA_031422555.1. Taxonomy (GTDB): domain Bacteria; phylum Pseudomonadota; class Alphaproteobacteria; order Rhodobacterales; family Rhodobacteraceae; genus JANNAT01. Next base: position 41,002 of record JANPLZ010000159.1, read on the forward strand.
ACCGACTGCACGCCGCAGCCATCGAATGGGGCGCGCGGGTGCGGCATTTGAAGCCGTAGGGTGGCTTGCGCCTCTGCCGCGATTTGAAAAGGCCCCGGACCATCCGGGGCCGGCAAAAGATGCGACCGGCCTGTCTGGCCAAATTCGGGCGAAGATTGCCCACAGCAACAGCGTGGCACATGTCGGACAGACCCAGCCAAGCCTAAAGATACGACTTCGCCCAGCCCGCAATCATTTGGCCCTGCAGCCGGCGCGCGCGTTTGGTCCACGCTGCCCCGCCTTGGGGATCTTCGCGGTCATCCATCGCCAACGCTGCACGCCGGGGGGTATCGGCGCAAAAAGCCGCAAAGGCCAGCATTTTGGCAGGCTGCGCAGTATCGGTTTGTGGCGCGGCCACATACCCTGCCAGACACGATACAAAATTCAGCGTGCCGCTTTTGGCATGCACCCGCACTGCGCTGTCCTTGGCCTCTTTGCCGTCCGCGCCCTGCACCCCCATCTCGCGCATCAAGCCCAACAACATTGGCCCGGAAGCCGTGCCGCGCGCACGGACCATCACGCGCATCATATCGGCGGCGGTGATCAGTGACGCGGGCCCCAAACCCGAATGATCGCCGAACACCCCGCTGATGCCAAAGGTCTGCCGCGCCCAAGCCGTCATTGCCGCCGCTGAAGCCTCTTGGCTGGCCGCCCCCGAGGCGGTCAACCCCACGGCTTCTGCGGTCAGGTTGGTGGAAAACTTCAACATGCCGCGCAACACTTCGGGCAAAGGCGCGCTTTGATGCTGCACGATTGTTTGCGCCGCTTCGGGCAGGGTGGCGGTGATCTGCGCTGCTGGCAGTGTGATGCCATGCGCCGCGCACAGGGTTTGAAACACCTCGGCGGTATAGGCGGCGGGATGGCGCACCGGCAACCAGCGGCTGCCATCCTTGCCCAAGGCCGACGCCGCCACGGTCCAACGGTCGGTCTGATCCGGGCCGGGCGTATATGCAAAAATCGGCACATCGCGTGCCGCCACCTGCACCGACGCCATTTTAACGGGCGGCAAAAACCGCTCGCCCCGCGCATCCATGCTGACCGCCCAGTCACTGCCTGCGCGCTTCCATTCAAAGTTGACCCGGTTGTAATTCAGCATCAATCCCGACATCGCCGGGTTATAGCCCACATACTCGGGCTGATCGGGTGCAATGCGGGCGCGCTCGGGCAAGGCGCCGCCGTAGGCCAGAAAACGGCCCGACATCTGGCGCAACCCGGTCGCGGCCAGCGCGGCCACCAGATCGCCCATCGTGTCGGTATCAAAAGTTGGATCGCCGCCGCCTGCAAGGATCAGATCACCGTCCAGACGGCCATTTACTACCGCACCCAGCCGCATCACCCGGGTGGTAAACCTGTGCGCGGCACCAAGTTTTTCCAAGGCATAAAGGGCCGTCACCGCCTTGGCCACGGATGCGGGCGGCAGCAAAGCCACATCATTGCCAGCCGCCAAAACCCGCCCCGATGCCAGATCGGCCACGGCAAAGCCCACAACCCCGCCCAGCTTGGCCGCCGCAATCAAATCAGCCTCGGCGGGGGGGGCTTTTCTGGCAGGGCGGTGCGGCGGGCGGATTGACGTTTGCGGCGCTTCGGCCCGGCCGGGCAGGGCCGCCCCGGCGATGACCGCCGCCAGACCGTTCGCCATAACTTTGCGCCGCGAAATCATTGCCACCAAACCAAGCCTGCTTTGTCCAAATTTGCGCTGGCCCAGATATCCCCGGTTGCAACAGCGTTACAATCCCCAACCAAACCGGGCCGCGGCTATTTCTTCCACTCGCCCCGCGCGCGGATGGCTGACGATGACATATCGTTCAAAGGCACGTTGACAAAGCACCACGCCGGGGCGTGTTTTGCCCCCAACCCTTCGCCGCGCGCCACCCGGTGGACGCGAAACGCCCGCGCCGCCACCGAAAGCCGCGCCGCCACCCCCGCGCCGGGCCGGGCCATTACGCCCACGGGCACGGACCGCAAAATATCGCGCCAGCGGTCCCATTTGTGAAACTGCACCAGATTGTCCGCCCCCATCAGCCAAACAAAATGCACCCCCGGATAGATCGCGCGCAACAGCGCCAAAGTGTCGGCGGTGGCGGTGGTGCCCAAGCTGGCCTCTAGCCCCGTGATCACAACCTTTGGGTCCGGCATCACCGCGCGCGCCTGTGCCAGCCGCGCCGCCATCGGGGCAGGTTGGCGCGTCTTCAGCGGATTGCCGGGCGTTACCAGCCACCACACCCGGTGCAATCCCATCCGCTTGATCGCCTCACGGGTGATGTGGGCATGGCCTTCATGGGCCGGATCAAAGGATCCGCCAAGAAGGCCCACGACCATGCCGCGCCGCGCTATCGGAAATCCAGCCCGCATTTCACCCCCAAAACCGCCTGCAACCTGACCCGCCCTCGTTGCCCTTGTCCACAACAATCGCTACATGAACACCAACAACGGATGGAGCGATCAGATGGCCAGCTATCAATATGTCTACCACATGGATGGCGTGTCCAAGGCCTATCCGGGGGGCAAGAAGTGCTTTGAGAATATCAAGCTGAACTTTCTGCCCGGCGTGAAAATCGGCGTGGTGGGGGTGAACGGGTCGGGCAAGTCGACGCTTTTGCGCATCATGGCGGGCATCGACAAGGATTTTCAGGGTGAGGCCTGGGCCGCCAAGGGCGCCAAAGTGGGCTACCTGCCGCAGGAACCGCAGTTGGACGCAAGCCTTGACGTGCGCGGAAACGTCATGCTGGGTGTGGCGGAAAAGACAGCGATCCTCGACCGTTACAACGAACTGGCGATGAACTATTCGGATGAAACCGCGGATGAGATGGCGGCGTTGCAAGACACCATCGACGCCAAAAACCTGTGGGATCTGGACAGCCAGATCGACATCGCGATGGAGGCCCTGCGCTGCCCTGCCGATGACGCCGATGTGGAAACCCTGTCGGGCGGGGAACGCCGCCGCGTGGCGCTGTGCAAGCTGCTGCTTGAGGCGCCCGATATGCTGCTGCTGGATGAACCTACCAACCATTTGGACGCCGAATCCATCGCGTGGCTGCAAAAACATCTGATCGAATACGCGGGCACCATCCTGATTGTCACCCACGACCGCTATTTCCTCGATGACATCACCAGTTGGATTCTGGAACTGGAACGCGGCCGGGGTATTCCCTATGAGGGGAACTATTCCGCATGGCTGGAGCAAAAGGCCAAACGGCTGGCGCAAGAGGCCCGCGAAGACAAATCGCGCCAGAAAGTGCTGGAGAAGGAACTGGAATGGATCCGCGCGGGTGTCAAAGCGCGTCAGGCCAAATCCAAGGCGCGTATCACCGCCTATAATGAAATGGCAGGCCAGACGGTGCGCGAACGCGCGTCATCGGCGCAGATCATCATCCCCAATGGCGAACGCCTTGGCGGCAAGGTGATTGATCTGGACGGCATCAAGAAACATATGGGCGACAAGTTGTTGATCGAAAACCTGACCATATCCATCCCGCCGGGGGCGATTGTGGGGGTGATCGGCCCGAATGGTGCGGGCAAATCAACGCTGTTCCGGATGATCACCGGGCAGGAACAACCCGATGAGGGCACGGTAACCATCGGCGACACGGTGCAGATGGCCTATGTGGACCAATCGCGCGACGCGCTGGACCCCAACAAAACCGCGTGGGAAGAAATCTCGGGCGGGTCCGAAGTGATCCATCTTGGGGACTTGGAAATGAACAGCCGCGCTTATTGCGGGGCGTTCAACTTCAAAGGCTCGGATCAGCAGAAAAAAGTCGGGCTGTTGTCGGGGGGAGAGCGGAACCGCGTTCACATGGCCAAACTGCTGCGCGCCGGTGGCAATGTGCTGCTGCTGGACGAGCCTACCAACGATCTGGACGTCGAAACGTTGCAGGCGCTGGAAGGCGCGATTGAGGACTTCGCAGGCTGCGCGATCATCATCTCGCACGACCG
>JANPLZ010000160.1:0-5189 GCA_031422555.1 Cypionkella sp.
GGTCAGGCAATGGATTTGCCACGATTGCTGGCTACCCAACCCCTTGGCACGCATCTGTATGTGTGCGGGCCTAAACCAATGATCAAATGGGTGCTGGCCATTGCACGCGCGGCGGGCTGGCCGGATGGGGCGGTGCATCACGAGGAATTTCTGGCACCGCCACCGGGCAAGGTTTTCGAGGTGCGGCTTGCCACGTCGGGTAAAACCGTTTCTGTCGGCACGCATCAATCCCTGCTGGAGGCGATTGAGGCGGCGGGGGTAGAAGCCCCCTATCTGTGCCGGGGTGGCGCGTGTGGCGAATGCGAGACCAAGGTTTTGGCCTGCGATGGGCAGGTGTTGCACAATGATCATTGGCTGACCGATGCGCAAAAGGCAGGCGGGGCTGCGATCATGCCTTGCGTTTCGCGCTTTGAAGGCAGGTCGCTGGTGTTGGATCGGTAGGGGCGGGGCATGGGCAAAGAGTTCAACGACGAGACGTTTCGCGGCGATTTCACCTTTCGCAATTCGGCAAAGGCGATTTCGCGTTTTCCGTTTCCGTTTCCCGAAGACAGCTACATGTATTCCGTGAACATGGAGCCGCATGTGCCGGGGCCGGTTGGGTCTGTGTTCGAGCATATGTTCGATGTGGATGAACATTACGTGTCTGAAATGCGCGACCGGGCGATGGTGCTGGCGGAAGATCCGCTGCGCTGCCAATCTTTGCCGCATATGGAACTGGCGGGGTGGGATCTGCTGGAACTGATCATGGAGAATTTTGCCAAAGACTATCCGCAGTGGTTTTCCCTGACCAAAGACGGGAATCGTTGGCATTGGGTCAACCGGCCGTTGAATATTGAACAAAGGTTCACCTTTCTGGACGCAAGCACGCTGCCCTGCGGCCCGATGGAATACATCACCCGTCAGGCGCAGGGCGATTTCACCCTGCAAGATCAGCGCGACGATGATTTGTGGCTGGAGGCGGGAATGGTGACGACGCAGGCCGATTGGTCGCTGGATTTCGACATTGGCATGCGGTTTCACGAATGGCACGCGCCGGTGCCGCTGGCGCATGCCATGGGGGTGTTTGACCGGGCGTTGAAGTTTCTGTTGCGCCTGCAATTGGGCGCGCCCGTGCGGCGGTTCAACTGGACGATGACGATTGATCCGTTGCTGGATACCGCGCCGGAAACCTACCCGGTCTGGGGCCCAACCCGGGCCAGCCTGACGCCGGATAAGGTGGGCGCGCGGATGCATTTGCGGGTGGAGTTGCAAACCCTGATCCGGCTGCCCCGATCCAATGCCATCGTTTTCCCGATCCGCTGTTATCTTATCCGCTTTGATGAACTGATATCGGTGCCGAAATGGGGCCGCCGTCTGCACCGGGTGGTGCGCGACATTCCAGAGGCGTTGGCCACCTACAAAGGGTTTCAGCGCAACCGTGACATGATGGCCGCCTATCTGGCGCAGTTTGATGATGGCGCGGCCACAACGCCGGGCTTTGACCGCGATTAGGCTTGGGGGTAGGAAATCACCGACAAATACCGCGCGGGCAGTTTTACCAACTCTTCGGGGCCATGCTGGGCGTCGGCGTCGAAAAACAGGCTGTCACCGGGGCTAAGATGAAAAAGCTGGTCGCCGTGCCGGTAGGTAACCTCGCCTTCCAGCATATACAAAAGTTCCACTCCGTCATGCTGAAACGCCGGGAAAACGTCTGAGTCGGTGGTCAGCGTGATAATATAAGGTTCCACCACCACGCCAGAGGAGTTGGATCCGATATGGCCCAGCAGATTGTATTGATGCCCCGCGCGGGTGCCCCGGCGTTCGATTTCCACATGTTCCCCAGCGCGGACATGCTGCACTTCGCGGCGCTCTTCAAACCGGCGCAGGAAAGAGGTGATCGGCGTGGAAAACGCGTGTGACAGGATTTGCAGGGTGGTCAGCGACGGCGACGTGATGCCGTTTTCGATTTTGGACAGCATACCGATCGAAAGGCCGGTGACGCCTGCAAGATCGGCCACGGTCATCCCCTGTTGGCGGCGAAACGCGCGAACCTCGCGGCCGATGGCAACTTCAAGGTTGCGCTCGCTTAACTCGCGCACCCGGTGCGGGTCTTGGTCAAACGCGGGTTTGCCTTTAGGCATCAGCGCGGTGTCATCAGCATTGGTCATTGGCTTGCCTTTCGGGAAACAAACAGGCGCACATCTTTACTACCATGAATGTTTAGCGCGTTTTGGGGAAAGTTCCAGCCTATGTTGATGTCAAAAGACGGGACGCGAACACTGGGGTTTTTGCTGTTTCCGGGATTTCCGATGGCCTGTCTGACCTCGGCGATTGAACCCTTGCGGGCGGCAAATGAGATTTGCGGGCGTCGCGTGTTTGCGTGGAAACTGGTGGGCGAGGCGCTGTCGCCGGTGCAGTCCAGCGCCGATGTGCGGTTTGATGTTGATATGCAGCTGTCTGATATGGCCGGGGTGGACGAATTGTTTCTGATCTCGCCGCCGGTGGCGCAATTTGTCAATCCGCGCAAAGGCTTTGCCGCCCTGCGCCGGCTGGACCGGGCCGGAATGGTGTTGGGCGCCTTCAGTGGCGGGATATTTCCGCTGGTGCGGGCGGGTGTGATGACGGCGCGCAAATGTTCGGTACATTGGTGCTATGAGGCGGCCTTCAAAGCGGAATTTCCCGAAGTAGAGGCCAGCAGATCCGTGATTGTGCGCGATGGTCGCCGTGCCACGGCATCAGGGGCGGGGGCGGTGTTTGATTTGATGCTGCGGCTGATCGAGGACAGTTTGGGCCGCGATACGATGACCGAAGTGGCCTGCTGGTTTCAGCACCCGTTTGTGCGGGATGAGGACGCCAGCCAAAAAGTGCCGGTGCAGCGGGTGGGCGGCACGGATGATCTTTTGCCGGGCGCTGTTCGCGACGCGATCCGGATTTTTGGCGAACATATCGAAGATCCGATTTTGATTGCCGATGTCGCCGTTGCCGTGGCGATGTCGGAACGGCACCTTGAGCGGTCTTTCAAGGCGGCAACCGGGCAAAGTCCGTTGAAATATTACCGGCTGATGCGGCTGAAAAAGGCGCGGCAGCGAGTGTTGTATTCCACCGATACGATCACCGAAATTGCGCTATCGGTGGGCTATGCCGGGTCCGGCCCGATGGCGCGGCATTACACGGCAGAATTTGGCGTGCATCCCAAGATCGAGCGGCAACGGTTGGTGGGCCTGCGGGGATTATCGGGTGGGCAGGTGCCGGAATAGGGTCAGGCCTAATACGCGCTTTTGGCCGCCGTGATCAGCGCATGGTGCAGGGATTGCGCCGATGATCGGGGGCCAAGGATGGTAAAATGGTCCGCGCGGCAGATGACGTAACTGCCGAGGTGTTCGATCACTGTGCGCGTGGCGTGGCCCGGCTGCATCGTGCGGGTGTCAAGATTGCACAGGATTTCAAACATTGCGTGCAGGTTGGGGCCGGTCAGATCAAACCGCACCCAGGCATCGGTTTGCTCCGAGATCGAGGCCGCGTCTTTGAACGCGGGTTTCAGATAGGCGGTGATGTCCTCACGTGTGGCGAACGGGGCCTCGATCAGCCACTGATCTGGGGCAAGCCACAGGCCGGTTTCCGATGCTTGGCCGGGTTTGGGCAGGGTGATGTTCAGGGTCTTGGCGGCGGTTGCCACGTCAGCCTCGCGGCCACGGCGGGTCGCGAGAGAGGCAAGGGCGACACTGGTGTTTTCAGCTATGGTGACAGGGCCGATGGTATCGATCTGCGGCGCGACATGGCCCAAGGCTGTAAGTGGTTTAAGGCGGTGATCAGGCACGAAGGCGGTTCCCTTCAGGATCGACAAAATGCGGGGAGGTGATTTCGATTTCAGTATCGGTTCCCGCCAACAGGTTGACCGCGCGCAGGCGTTCGCCCATGCGGGCATCGCCTTGTTTCAGATAGCCAAGGGCGATGGCATGGCCGAGGTTAGGGGAATAGACGACGGATGTAAGCCAGCCGCCATCATTCGCGGCAACCGGGTCTTTGCCAGTGGCGATAAAGTGGCTGCCTGCTGTTAGCGGGTCTGCGGGGTTGATGGGCTTTACACCAACAAGGCGGTAACCGTTCGGATCGGTCATCCCCTCGCGGGTGCAAAGCACCATACCGATGGCGTCTTTCTTGGCGCTGACCATTTTGCCAAGGCCCATGTTCAGGGCGGTGGATTGGCCGTTCAGCTCGTTCCCCGCGACATGGCCTTTTTCGACGCGCATCACGCCAAGCGCTTCGGTGCCGTAGACTATGGCGTCAAATTCTGCGCCTGCGGATACCAGTTCGCGGATCATCGCGTCGCCGTAACGGGTGGGGACGGCGATTTCGTAAGCCAACTCGCCCGAGAAAGAGATGCGGAACAGCCGCGCACGCAAGCCCCCGCAGACAGTGATTTCAGCGCAGGCCATGTAGGGGAAGGCGTCGTTGGATATGTCTTGATCGACGATCTTTGCCAGCAATTTGCGTGCGTTGGGGCCAGCGACGGAATATTGCGCCCATGCTTCGGTGGTGGAGATAAGTTGCACGTCCATATCGGGCCAGAGGCATTGGCGGCAATATTCGAGGTGGCGAAAGACGGTGACGGCATTGGCGGTGGTGGTGGTCATGACATATTCGTTTTGCCCGATGCGGGCGGTGGTGCCATCGTCGAACACGATGCCATCTTCGCGCAGCATCAGGCCGTAGCGGACTTTTCCTACGGCGAGGGTGGAGAAGGTATTGGCATAGACGCGGTCAAGAAATGCGCCTGCATCGGTGCCTTGGATGTCGATCTTGCCAAGGGTGGTGACGTCGCAGATGCCGACGGATTTGCGGGTTTGAAGGACTTCGCGGTCGACCGATTGGCGCCAAGTCGTTTCGCCCTTTCTCGGCAGCCACTGTGTGCGCAGCCACATGCCGACTTCTATGAAAACCGCGCCTTGTTCGGCGGCCCATGTGTGGGATGGGGTCAGCCGCGTGGGGCGGAAATCTTTACCGGTGGAGCGGCCCGCAAAGGCGGCGATGGCGACGGGGGTGTAGGGCGGGCGGTAGATGGTGGTGCCGGTTTGGGGGATGGATTGGCCGGTCAGTTCGGCCATGACGGCAAGGCCCAGCACGTTGGAAGTTTTGCCCTGATCGGTGGCCATGCCAAGCGTGGTATAGCGTTTAAGGTGTTCGACCGCGCGAAAGCCTTCTTGATGCGA